>DASTCB010000069.1:0-4875 GCA_035711585.1 Sphingomicrobium sp. | reverse complement strand
GGGCTGGAGAGCGAGTTCCTGGTCGGCCTCGCGGCGGACCTGCCGCCGCGCGAGCGCCCCTACGAGGCCGACGAGGCGGCGGCCGCGGTCGACTTCCTCGCGCCCGCCTTCGAGATCATCGGCTGCCGTTTCGAAGGCGGCCTCGTGGGCAAGGGCGTGCTCGTGATCGCGGACGGCGGCGCCAATGCCGCGATCGTCCGCGGCGAGCCAGTGCGGGAGTGGCGGCGCTTCGATCTCGGCGACCGCCCGGTGCGCCTGTGCCTGAACGGCGTCGAGGCGGCCTCCGGCAGCAGCAGCGATCTGGTGTTCGGCGACCCCATCGGCGCGATCGCCTGGCTCGCCAGTCAGCCCGCATTGGCGGGACGCGGGCTGAAGCGCGGCGATCTCGTGATGACCGGCACCTGCACCGGTCTCACCCAGATCCAGGCCGGCGACCGGGCCGAAGCCGACTACGGCGAGTTCGGGCGGGTGCGCGCCACGTTCGTCTGAAGGCGCTCGCTCGGATCGCGTCGGCCACCGGCGCCCCCTGTCCCGTCAGCACCTCAACCTGCCTCAGCTTGGCGACGATTTCCTCAGGCGCATGCTTCTTCCTGCGCGGGCATCGAACGGTTCCCCTCTTCGGACTAAGCCGACATGTGGGTGGACCATTTCAACGGAGGCAGGCCAAGCCGATTCGCTCGCAGGTGGCTTGCACAAGGCAAATCTTCCTCAGATCTCCAGCTCTAGCGGACGAGATTTCAGGAAGCGCGTCTTGAGCTTGCCGCCGCTGGCAGCCTTCGCGAGCGCAAGCATCTCTTCGACCTTCAGAAAATGCGCGAGCGCCTTCTCCAGCTCCTTGGTCGACTTGCCGGCTTCCTCTTGGGCTTGGATCCGCTTTTTCAGATATTGGCTCGAGCAGTTGAGCCATACGGTGAAGGGGTGCCCGGCCTCGGGGTTGGGCGAGATCTCGTCCGCAGGGCCGAGGCGGGAATTCAGGAGGACCTCGAGAATCCGCAGGTCGGGATTCTCGTGCTCGCCATTGGCGCAGAAGACGTAATGGTCTGCGGTGATGCGTTTGACGAAAGCCCGATCCAGATTGTGCTCCGAGCCGTGATGCTGGATCTTGAGCAGGTCCACATGAAGTCCCTGGCCGTCCGGCAGGAGACCGTGATGCTTCAGCCCGGCCAGAATGTCTTCGTGGTGGCCGTCGCCGGTCATGATCGCGCGCGCAACGCCGCCTGGCTTTGATTCCTCCAGCAGCAGCATGAGCGAGGCGAGGTTTGGCTCCGTGACCTTCGAGCGGCGGCCGATCTCCTCGTCGATCGTAAGGTCGAGCGTTCCAGCGGGAAGACCCGTGCGGGTCTTCTCCAGCCAATCATTCAGCTTCTTCACAGCGCCGACGTTTTTAGCATCCTGGAGCCAGGCATTCCAGTAGTCGCGGAGGATTTCCAGGTCTTTCTCGAACGGTCCGATGACCCGGATCGACAGCTTGCTCGCGGGCTTGAGTTTGATCGGGGTTGTCGTGTCGCGGACCATTGCGAGAAGCTTGCGGAACTCGCCGTTCAAAGGGATGTCGAGCTGATCGGCGGCAATGCGCCGCGAGACCTTGATCGCTTCCGGAATAGAGTTGGCGATGTTGCTGTAGGCGGCCGCGAGCTTGAGCGCGGCGGGATTCCCTGAGCTCGACAGCGAGTTGGCCCGCGAGGCCAGCATGGTGGCAATCTCGCCGCCATTTTCCGGAACCAACGCCTTGAAGGAATTGTGCCAGATGCGCTTGACGGCCGGCGGCTCGTCGAACTTCGGATTGGTCGAGGGCCGGCCATTCGCGACCTTGTGCTTGTGGACGCGCCACTGGACCGTGTCCTCGAGGAGCTGCAACACACCGGCGATATGGTCCTGGTCAACATGGGAAACGTAAACGAGATCGAGCACTCCGCCCGCCGCGGCCCAGCGTCCGAGGAAGGGCCTCACCTCGGACACATAGGAGCCGGGCATGCCGCCATCCGCCAGGATCGCCACGTCACCGGATTCGATCAGCAGGCAATCGCCCTTTTCCGAAGGCAATAATGTGATCTTCATGACACGCGCCCCTCGAAACGCTTCTTGGCGTCGTTCCGGGCCGTGAAGCGCCCCGCCTCCTTCAAGCAGGCCTCCGGTTTGATCACCCCGAAGCCGGAATCGTTCACCCATTCGAAAGTGCCGCCCGGCAGCGGCTGAGCCGTCGCTTTCAGGATGCCGAGGATCTGCGCGGCGGTAAGCGTCGGCTCGATGGCGAGCATCAATCCGATCACGCCAGCCACGTAGGGGCTCGCCATGCTGGTGCCGGTCATCGGGATCCATGGCTCCGTCGGATCGCCGAAGCCGTTCGCGGCGAGAATGTCGGTCCCGGGCGCGGCGATGTCGGGCTTGGGGCGGCCGTCGCGGGTCGGCCCCTGGCTGGACGTGATGTGCGTGATGCGCCGCGCCTCGTCGAGGTTCGCCACCGAGACGACGCGCTGGCCGCAGGCAAGCGCGCTCACCGAAGAGGCATCGACGTTCGATCGCACCGAGAAGAACGAGGGCCAATAATGTGCGCCGTCGCCGAGGTCGACCGGATCGTCGCGTTCGATCCAGGCGTGGAAGCGCCCGTCGCGGATCACAAGGCCGCGCAATTTCACCAGCCACGTTCCGGCTGCCACGCCGACCACCATCTCGCCCATGTAGGGCGTCAGGTAGACCGCGATGTAGTTGGCGCCGTTCGCAGGATGATGCAGCTCGTTATAGATGCTGAGCATGGTGCGGTCGCCGAGCTGGAAGTTCTCCAAGTACTCGCCAGGTGCGATCGGACCGATCCATTGTCCGTTCGGCGGACGGATGCTTATCGCGAAGCGGTCCTGCGGCTCGTACCAAAGCTCCATCTCGTTCTCCGAGGCGTCCTTGATGCGATCCCCGACCACTTCCCATTCGAGATCGTGTTCAAGTCCCTGGGCCGCGATGCGCGAACCGGCGTGGATACGGCCCAGCATGTATCCGAGATCCTCCGGAGCCTCGGGCCGCTCCTGACCGGCATTGCCCGCCGCGACACAGATCGACCGGCCGGGTTCGGCCAGCAAAACATCGAGCCAGCGGTCGAGCGCGCTGGAGCCGTCATGCGCATGCCCATTGGTTCCGAGGCTGATGTTGATCGATATCGGCCTGCTGCCGGCAAGATCGAGCAGATAGAGCACGGCGTCGAGCAGCCGCGTGGAGTCATAAAATGAGGTCCGCCGCGCCAGTTCTTCACCGGGAAGCGAAACCAGGACCGCGGCGATGTCGGCCTTGCTGCAAACACCGCTGGCGCCGGCCGCGATGCTGGCCACATGCGTGCCGTGCGATCCCACGACCATCTGCGACTGCGGCTCCAGATCGTGCGGCGAGACGTGCACCTGCTTTGCCTCTTTTACCGCCCCAGCCATGTCGGCCGAGGAAATGACCCGTCCGTAGTCGAATCCTTTGGGTCGTGTTCCGCCCGTCGACCCCTGGTCCCAAATGCTGACGAATCGCGTCTTGCCGGTCTGGTCCAGGAAATCCGGATGCGCCCAATCGAATCCCTCGACGTCAATCAGGCCGATGAGAATGCCTGCGCCGTCGTCATGCTTCTTGCGCTCGTTGCCGACCACGCGTGTTATTGGGCGATGGGTCGTCGAACTGCCTTTGAGCGGCCTCGGTGATTTCAGCGTCTCGGCCGGCTCGACCATGACGATGTTGGGGTCACCGGCCAGGTTCTCGATGTCTTCAAGCGGGAGCCGCATGGCCGCGAGCCGGCCTTGCGCCTGATCGTAGGGCCCGACCGTCAACGGCTTGGTCGATCTGACGAAAACATTCACTTCGACGTTCTCGCGCCGGTCTACCGTATCCAGGTCCTTGACCGCGGTCTTGCGTTTGGAAACCTCTTTGGGACTAGCCGCGGTGACCAGCGGCGGGACTTGCTTGGCGAGGGCGAGCGTCACCCTCAGGCAACCCTGTACCTCGGCTTTGGCGGCGTTGACCCGCGCATCGCTGTTGGCCAGCACTCGAAGCTTCGGGTGCATCCGCCGCAGCGAGCGGTCTTCAAATCTGTCAGACATAGTTGTAGTCCTCCCAGTGAGGCACCATGACACGAAGTAAGTAGGTGTTTCATCCGGTGATCGGGCGTTACGCCAAGCTGGGCCACGACGTGTTCGAGCAACCCCGACGCTGGGAAGGGCTCACCAGTTTCCCGACGTGGCCTCCTTGAGGATCAGCTTCTCCCGCGTCAGGTCCGCGACCGCCATCCGCAGTCTGGTGTTCTCGACCTCGAGCTCCCTCAGCCGCTTCACCTGGTCGAGCTTGAGCCCGCCAAACTCCTGCCGCCATCCGACTCTCGGCGCTCACCCGCCGCCGGCCAAGCGCGGAGTCTTCTGCTCGCTCGTGGGGCGGTTCAGAGGATACTAACACAATGGCCTACGCTGCCGGGTGTGAGCCATTTCACACGAAGTGCCCAACCTTGCTGGCTGGTGCAACGCAAGACCGGTCTCGGACTGTATTCCTGAGGGAGTGGTCCAACTCGATAGCTCTGTCGGCCAGCTACTCGACAAGCTCCACGAGCTCGAGTGGCCGACAACAGCGGATGATACCCGCCGTCGCTGTCCTGAAGGCTTGAGCTGAATGTAATTGGTCACTCAGTCGCCGCGAACGGTCGTCCCCGGGGACACCACAGTACGGCTGGCGGAGAACCCGCACGTTTTCGGCATTCAAGCTCGCGAAACCGCCGGCTTCTGCTTTTCCGCCGGCCATTCTTGCTGTAGTGGAATGGGAGCGAAGCCAGCGACAATCAGGGGGGCAAGACCATGGCTCGAGAGTTCACCGGACCGTACCAGCGCCGCGACTTCCTGCGCATGACCACGGCGCTCGGCGCCC
>DASTCB010000068.1:0-8891 GCA_035711585.1 Sphingomicrobium sp. | reverse complement strand
CTCCGGTCAATGCCGATGCGCTGGCCTACCTCAATCGCCTGTCCGACCATCTGTTCGTCGCCGCGCGGCACCTGGCGGCGTCGGAAGGCGGCGACGTGCTGTGGCAGCCCGGGGCGACGCGAGCCGACTGAGCGATATCTGGCTCGTTATAGCGAACATTTATAGAACAAATAGCTTTTCCAACCGGCCGATTCATGGCAGTGGGCTTCGCCATGGCCAGGGCAGACCTGGATAGCGGCCGAAAGGCATTGGGCGATCGTCTGGCAGCGACGCGCCAGCTGACGCTCGACCTGGCCGCGCCGCTCAGCGACGCCGATGCGACGATCCAGCCCTTCCCGGACGCATCGCCGGCCAAATGGCACCTTGCCCATACCAGCTGGTTCTTCGAGACCTTCATCCTGCGCGACCATGTGCCGGGCTACCGCCTGCATGACGAGCGCTGGCCCTATCTCTTCAACAGCTATTACCAAGGCGAGGGCGAGCGCCATGCCCGGCCGCGGCGGGGAATGCTCAGCCGGCCGAGCCTGGACGAGGTTCGCGACTGGCGGCTGGGGGTCGACGAGGCGCTCAGGCAAGCGCTGCCCAATCTCCCCGCCGAGGTTTTGGAGCTGGTCGAGCTCGGCATCCATCACGAGCAGCAGCACCAGGAGCTGTTCCTGACCGACATCCTCGCGACCTTTGCTGAAAACCCGCTCGAGCCGGCCTATGGCAAGCTTGACCCGGCGCCCTGCCATTTGACGGAGCCGCTGAGCTGGATCGAAGGGCGGGAGGGACTGGTCGAGATCGGCGCCGCTTCAGGCTTCGCATTCGATTGCGAGCGGCCGCGCCATCAGGCGCTGTCTCACCCCCACCGCATCGCCAACCGCTGCGTCACCAATGGAGAATGGATGCAATTCATCGACGACGGTGGCTACCAAACAGCCGCCTTGTGGCTCAGCGACGGCTGGGACTGGGTCGTTCGCGAAGGCGTCGCATTCCCGCTCTACTGGAATGGCGATGGCGGCCATTTCACGCTTGGAGGCAGTCGTGAGATCGATCGCGCCGCGCCGGTCTCGCACATCAGCCATTATGAGGCCGATGCCTTTGCCCGCTGGGCCGGCGCTCGGCTGCCGACCGAGGGTGAATGGGAAACCGCCTTTGCCTCGGCCGACCCGAACCTCGGCCATCAGCTCGACCGCGCCGGCCCGGTTCTCCCGAAACCCGGCGGCGGGCCGTTCGGCGACGTCTGGCAATGGACCCAATCGGCCTATCTGCCCTACCCCGGCTTCAAGCCCGAGACCGGCACGGTCGGCGAATATAATGGCAAGTTCATGAGCGGGCAGATGGTGCTGAAGGGCGCCAGCTGCGCCAGCCCGCGCGGCCATTCGCGCGCCACCTACCGCAATTTCTTCCCGCCGGCCGCGCGCTGGCAGTTTACGGGGGTGCGCCTTGCTCGAGACGCTTGAGAGAGTCGATCCGGCCTTCCGCGCGGATGTGCTGAACGGCCTGGCCGAGCCGACCCCGGCAATCCCCGCGCGCTGGCTGTACGACCGGCGGGGATCGGAGCTGTTCGACGAGATCACCCGCCTCCCCGAATATTATCCGACGCGCACCGAGACGGCCCTGCTCGAAGCGAAAATGCCCGAGATTGCCCGGCTGGCGCCCGCGAACTGCGCGGTGGTCGAGTTCGGCGCCGGCAGCGCGACCAAGACCCCGATCCTGCTCCGCGCCGTCCGCCCCAAGGCCTATGTCCCGGTGGACATCAGCGGCGATTATCTTCGCGAAAGCGCGGACGTCATCGACCGCGATTTCCCCGACATGGCCGTCCATCCGGTCGTGGCCGACTTCACCATCCATGTCGCGTTGCCCGATGAAGTCGCGGAATTGCCCCGGCTCGGTTTCTTCCCCGGCTCGACCATCGGCAATTTCGTGCCGCAGAGCGCCACTGACCTGCTCCGCCATTTCCGCTCCATCCTCGGCACCGGCGCCCGGCTGCTGATCGGAATGGACCGGGTCAAGGGCGTCGAGCGGCTGCTCGCGGCCTATGACGATCCGCAAGGGGTCACCGCCGAGTTCAACTTGAACCTGCTGCGCCGAATCAACCGCGAGCTCGATGGCGACATCCCGGTCGAAGCCTTCCGCCATCAGGCCCGCTGGAACGACATGCTCGGCCGGATCGAGATGCACCTGGTCGCAAGAAGGGACGTCGAGTTCACGATCGAAGGCAGGCGCTTCACCTTCAGGGGCGGCCAGTCGATCCACACCGAGAATAGCCACAAATATGGCCCGCGCGGTGCCCGGCTGCTGCTCCTGGCCGGCGGCTGGACCCCGCTGGCCGAATGGATGGATGCCGGCGAGGATTTCGCCCTGATCCTGGCCGAGGCCCAGCGCGAGCGGTTCGCCCCATAACTCGAAGCGTAACGATTGTGCCCGGCCGAAGGCGCGGCTAAGCCAGCGGCCATGCTCTACGCCTTCTTCGGAATAATCGACATGGTCCTCCAGCTGTTGCTGTGGATCATCATCATCCAGGTGATCCTGAGCTGGCTGGTGGCGTTCAACGTCATCAACCGCCAGTCCAACTTCGTCGGGACCGTGGTCGACACGCTCGACCGGATCACCGCGCCCCTCTATCGGCCGATCCGGCGGATCATGCCCGACTTCGGCGGCATCGACTTCTCGCCGATCGTGCTGATCCTCGCCATCCAGATCCTCCGCAAGCTGAACGAGGGGCTCGCGCTGGAGACCAGCGCGACGATCATGTGACCGCGCGGCTGATCGACGGCAAGGCGGCCGCCGCCCGGCTGCGCGCCGAAGTCGCCGTGGAGGTCGCCAAATTTGCCGCCCGGCGCGGGCGCGCCCCCGGCCTGGCCGTCGTGCTGGTCGGCGAGGACCCGGCCAGCACCGTCTATGTCCGCAACAAGGGCAAGGCGACGATTGGAGCGGGGATGCAAAGCTTCGAGCACAGGCTGTCCGCCGACCTCAGTGAGAACGAGCTGCTCGAGCTGGTCGAGCGGCTGAACGCCGACCCTACCGTCGACGGAATTTTGGTCCAGCTGCCGCTGCCCGCACACATCGATTCCAACAAGGTGCTGACCGCGATCGATCCCGACAAGGACGTCGACGGCTTCCATCCGGTCAATGCCGGCCGGCTGGCGATCGGGCTCGACGGCTTCGTCCCCTGCACGCCGCTGGGTTGCCTCAAGCTGCTGCGGGCCGAGCTCGGCAACCTCGCCGGCAAGGAGGCGGTGGTGATCGGCCGCTCCAACATCGTCGGCAAGCCGATGGCGCTGCTGCTGCTTGGCGACCATTGCACCGTGACCGTCGCCCATAGCCGGACCGGCGACCTGCCCGGGGTCGTCCGCCGAGCCGATATCGTCGTCGCAGCCGTCGGCCGGCCGGAAATGGTCCGGGGCGACTGGCTCAAGCCCGGTGCGACGGTGATCGACGTCGGCATCAACCGCGTTCCCACAACCGACGGAAAGAGCCGCCTGGTCGGCGACGTCGACCTGGCCTCCGCGAGCCAGGTTGCGGGGGCAATCACGCCCGTCCCGGGCGGGGTCGGGCCGATGACCATCGCCTGCCTGATCCGCAACACATTGGTGTCCGCCGCCCGCCGCGACGGATTCACGCTGGATCCCGCATTGTGATCGAGTTGTTCACCACCGCCTTCATCACCCTGGCGGTGATCATCGACCCGCCGGGCTGCGCGCCGATCTTCGCCTCACTGACCGCGGGGACCGATGCGGTCCATCGCCGAATGATGGCGATCCGCTCGGCGCTGGTCGCCTGGGCAATCCTGATCTTCTTCGCTCTGCTCGGCGAACCGCTGCTCCGCACCCTCGGCATCAGCCTCAGCGCCTTCCGCCTCGCCGGTGGGATCATGCTGTTCATGATCGCGCTCGACATGGTGTTCGAACGGCGGACCGAGCGGCGCGAGGAGCGGGCGGAGGAGATCAAGGGCACGCCCGAGGCCGAGGACATCTCGGTTTTCCCGATGGCCATCCCGATGATCGCCGGACCCGGCTCGATCGCCTCGATCATGCTGCTGACCGCCCGGGCCGACGGGCTGGCCGAGGACGCCATCGTGCTCGGCGCGCTGACCCTGGTGCTGTTGCTGACCCTCGTCGCGCTGCTGCTGGCGGGGCCGCTGATGCGGCTGATCGGCGCCAAGCTGGAGGCGATGATCACCCGCATCCTCGGCGTCATCCTCGCCGCGCTAGCGGCCCAGTTCGTGCTCGACGGGCTGGAACGCAGCCTTCCCGGATTGGCCGGCTAGCCTTTCACTCGCCACATCTTGAATGGCGAATTCCTCGGCAGTTCGACCGGCTCGAGCCAGGCAGGGATCCTGCCCCTCACCAGCTGGCCGTAGAAGCCGCTCGGCGCTTCCGACATGAAGATGGTCGCGGTCGACATGTTGGGGCAGATCAGCAGATAGTCGCTGCGATATTCGGTAATGATCCGCCGCGCCTGCGCCTCGTCGCCGCGGAACGCCTTCATCACGTCGGCAATCGCCTTGTCATTGCGATGATAGGGCCCGCCGATCGCGTCGTGGTGGGTAGCGACGATCAGCCGCGGGCCCAGGTCGATGAAGCTGAACACCGTGCCCTTCGGCTGGGCATTGATCGGCGCCAGCGCGGCCAGGCTCGGGCAGCGGCGGTTGGCCTGCGCCACCTTGGCGCGCACTGGGGACGCTTTCTCCCTGGGCCCCAGCTGCAGGCCGAGCGGCACCACCGCGCCAAAGGCGAGCAGCACGATCGGCACCGCGGCAAGATGTTTCCAGAACTGCGGTGCGTTGAGC
Source organism: Sphingomicrobium sp. (assembly GCA_035711585.1). GTDB lineage: Bacteria > Pseudomonadota > Alphaproteobacteria > Sphingomonadales > Sphingomonadaceae > Sphingomicrobium. The sequence goes on along the minus strand of DASTCB010000068.1, from coordinate 4,114 downwards.
CATGGAGCGGCCACCAGCACGATGATCGCGGTCGCGGCCGGCAAGGCCATCATCTGCGCCGCCGGCCCGGCGCGAACCTGCCAGAACAGCAGCGCCAGCGCCGCGATTGCCGGGAGCGCCACCGCCAGCGTGCGGGCAAGCAGGTCGCGACCGCCACCGGCCATCCGCCACGCTCGCCAGACGAGCAGCGCCCAGCCGATCAGGCCGGTGACCGGCAGGGCCAGGGCCGTCGCGCCGACCCGCCAGCTGTGGCGGTAGAATGGCTTGGCTTCGCGAACATGGTCGAGCCACAGTTCCGTCGCTTCGGGCGACACGCCTTCCAGCCGCTGCAGGCAATGCGGCCAGGCAAGCGCGTGGAAACCGGCCACTGCCGCTCCGGCGGCGACCGCCGCGACTAGCCTGGACTTCCAGCTTTCCAGCTTGAGAAACGCCAGCGCCAGCATCGCCGCCCCGCCGACGGCCGCGTCGCTCAGCCACACCGGCGACAGCGCGTCGCACACCGCTTGGCGATTGGCCTCAGACGCGAAGAGCAGGAAGCCGACGCCGGTCGTTGCGACCAGCGCTGCGGCAAAGGAGGCCAGCCGGCGCCCCTGGTCACGATCGGCGACCCACAGCAGCACCGCTGCTCCGCCCAGCAGCGCCAGATAGATCATCATCTCAAGGCCGATGGACAGCGACAGGCCGGTAGCGATTCCAAGCACCATGCCGCCGCGCGCTCGCCTGGGATCGGCCATCGCCGAAACGGCCAGCGCCAAGAAGGCGATTTGCCAGCCATGATGATCGATCCTGAGCGGCGCGAACATCCCCATCGTCGAATAGGCCATCAGCAGGCCGATGATCGGCAGCGGCCAGCTCCGTTCGCCGACCAGCCGCTTCATCGTCAGGGCCAGCGAGAACATCAGCAGAAGCAGGGGGAGCTGGGGTCCGACCGCGACCGCAATCCGCTCGGCGTCGGCCCCGCCGACCAGCGGTTTCATGATCAGGATGATGGCGGCAAGCGGCAGGTCGACGAGCCGCGACCAGTGGATGTTCGCGCCGCCATGCGCCACGTCGAAGCGGTGTTGGACAAGGTCATACCAGCCCTGGCCGCCGAGCAAGGCGCGGACCTGGGCCATGCGCAGATTGTCGTCGGTGTCCCGTAGCGCGAAGGCCTCGATTTGCGCCGAGTAGCCACCCGAAATGAATGGAAAGCCGCAAATCGAAATCAGCATATAGAGGAGCCAGGCGGCGACGATGAGGGATCGCCAGTGGCGATGAAATGAATCGCCGATACTGCGGAACAGCGCTTCGATTTGTTGTTCCGCCACCGAAACCCCCGCAACCCGACCAAGAACAGATTGTGTCCTAGCGGCGAAACATTACAGAGCAAGCCGATGATCCAGTCGGCCCTTCGCAATCTCGGCCCCGAGCGGCGGACCGTGCTGCTGCAATTGCTGCGCTACGCCTTCGCCGGCTTCGCCATCACGGTCGCGGTCGCAGCCAGCTATTGGGGGATCACCGAGCTGCTGAACATCGATCCGATGATCAGCTTCACTATCGTCTTCCTCGTTTTTTCGGCCATCAGCTATGTGACCCATGGCGAGTTCAGCTTCAAAGGCCATGGCACGCGCGACCAGCACCACATCCGGATGGGCCGCTTCCTCGCGGTCAATGTGCTCGGCTACCTGGTCAACCAGGGCTTCATCTGGGTGCTGGTCAAGCAGCTCAACGGACCGACCTGGTGGCCGACTATCCCGATGGTATTCGTCACGCCGCTCTTGACCTTCGCGCTCCATCGCCGCTTCGTCTACGCATGAGCCCGATGAACGACGTGGAATTCAGCCTGGTCATCCCGGTCAAGGACGAGGAGGCGGCGATCCGTCCCTGCCTCGCCCGCGTCATTCCGGTCCTCGAAGCGCTCGACGACCCCGTGGCCCGCTCCTTCGAAATCTTGTTCGTGGACGACGGCAGCAGCGATCGCACGCTCGAAGTGATCCGCCAGGCCAATGCCGCCGATCCCCGGGTCCGCGCCGTTTCGCTGTCGCGGAATTTCGGCAAGGAGGCCGCCTTGACCGCCGGTCTCGACGCCGCCCGCGGCCAGGCGGTCGTTCCGCTCGATGTCGACCTGCAGGACCCGCCCGAGGCGCTTCCGCGGATGATCGCGCAATGGCGTTCCGGCTTCGACGTGGTCTATGGGGTGCGCGACAATCGCGAGAGCGACAGCCTGCCCAAGCGGATCACGGCGGAATTCTATTACCGCGCCCATAATTGGCTGAGCCGCGACAAGATCCCCGAACATGCCGGCGATTTCCGGCTGCTCGACCGCAAGGTGGTCGACGTCATCCGCCAGATGCCGGAGCGCAATCGCTTCATGAAGGGCCTGTTCGCCTGGGCCGGCTTCAAGCAGACCGCGGTCAGCTACCACCGAGAGGAACGCAAGGTCGGCAAGACCAAGTTCAACTATTGGAAGTTGTGGACGCTCGCGCTCGACGGGATCACCTCCGCCTCGACCCTGCCGCTTCGGGTGTGGAGCTATTTGGGTGCGCTGGTCGCGCTCGGCGCCCTGGCGTTCGCGGTGTTCATCATCGTCCGCACCCTGACCTCCGGGATCAACGTCCCCGGCTACGCCTCGCTGATGGTCGCCATCCTGTTCCTTGGCGGACTGCAGCTCCTGTCGCTCGGAGTGCTGGGCGAATATGTCGGCCGCATCCTGACCGAGACCAAGGGCCGCCCACTCTATGTGGTCCGCGAAACCATCGGCGAGCAGGAACCCTCCTGATGGAGCGTAAGGTCTATGAGCAGATGGCGCAGCTCGACGGCGCGCATTGGTGGTTCACCGCCCGCCGCCGAATCCTCGACGGGGTGATCGAGCGCCATGTCCGGCCGCCAAAGGGGGCCCGGATCCTCGAGCTGGGGGCGGGAACCGGGCACAACCTCGCCATGCTGTCGCGCTTCGGCAAGGTCGAGGCGAGCGAGCTGGATCCGGTGGCGCGTGAGCTCGCCAGCGAACGGCTTGGACGGCCCGCGGTCGAAGCGGCCCTGCCCGACCTCAGCATGTTCCCCGCCGACAGCTACGACATGATCGCGCTCCTCGACGTGCTGGAACATGTTCCCGACGACAAGGGCTCGCTGGCGGCGATCAGGGACCGGCTGAAGCCGGGCGGCGCGCTGCTGCTGACGGTGCCGATCAACCCCTGGATGTGGAGCGCCCACGACGTCGCCCACCACCATCACCGCCGCTACCGCAAGCAGGAGATCCGCCGGCTCGCCGAGGCCGCGGGCTATGAGATCGAGCTGCTCTCGCCGTTCAACAGCCTGTTGTTTCCGCCGATTGCCGCGGTGCGGCTGCTCGGCAAGCTTACGCACAAGGACGACAGCGATGACGCCATGCCGTCGGCGCCCGTCAACAAGATCCTCGATACGGTCTTCGGGCTCGAGCGCCAGCTTATCGGCCGGGTGCCGATGCCGTTCGGGGTGAGCCTGATCGCGGTGCTTCGTCGGCCGTCAGCAGGGTCTCGTTGACCAGCAGGATCGAGCCTTCGCCGGCCCAGATCGGTTCCCATCCCCTGACCCAGTCGCGCGGGATGGGCCGCATGTCGAGCAGCCACAGATAGTCGAACGCGCCCTGCGGCAGGTTTTTGAGGGCCGCCCTCGTCGACCAGCCCTCGTGCCGGCAACCGGGATCGCGGACGATCTGCGACGGGTCGCGCTGGAACCAGCCGGCTTGCGGGTAGCGGACCTTCATCAGCGCCGATCCGGCCATCGGCCAATGGTCGTTGGTGAACGCCTCGCGCCGGATGGTGGCGAATGCGCCGAGGTGGTCGGAGCGGCGGAGCGGCCATTGCTCGCATTTGTCCCACACCAGCACGGCAACGCGCGATCCCATCAGCACATAATCGAGCGCCTTCAGCTGCTCCGTCTGGCGATTCGCGGCGATCGCCATGCTCGCGGTTGTTCCGGCCAGGCGGACCGCGAGGAAGCCGATCGCCGCGAGCGCCAGCCAGGTCGCCAGCGGAAAGCGCGTCTCCTGCTTGAAGCGGACGGCGAGTATGAAAATTGCAGCCGCAAACGGCACCAGCCGCATGTCCGCATAGGCCGATCCGAACACGATGCGCGGCAGCAAGACATAGGTCGC
>DASTCB010000067.1:0-15405 GCA_035711585.1 Sphingomicrobium sp. | reverse complement strand
GCCGGCCATGGGAAGCGAATAGCCGCGGGCTTCCTGCAGATAGAGGATGCCCCAGCTGTTGATGCCGTAGCGCGTGATGTAGGTCGTCGCACTGGCAAGGGCGAGCACCCAGATCGCCGGGATCTTGAGGATCGAGAATTGTAGGGCGAGCGTGCTCCTGGCACTGCTTTCACTCGTTTCCGTATACTGGTCCTTCTTCCACTCGTTGACCGATGGAAGGCCCAGCGTTTGCGGACGGTCTTGCATCAACGCGAAGACGCCAATGGCAGTGATGATCCCAATGAGGCCCGGACCCCAATAGCCCCATTGCCAGCCGAGGTATGAAACCAGCCCACCGACTACCAGGAACGTAAGGCCCTCACCGATGGAATGGGCCGTGCTCCAGACGCCATATGCCCTGCCCCGCTCCTTGTTTGAAAACCAGGCGGTCATCGCTACAACGCCTCCGGGAGCGCCAAAGCTTTGGAACCAGCAGTTCAGGCCCCAGACGATGGTCGCGGCCAAAACTGTCGTCGTGAAGCCCATGAAGATGTTGCAGACAGCGGTGAGTAGAAACGCTGCCGCCAGGAAGCGACGGGCGTTGGCGTGATCGGCGAGGAAGCCATTGGTCAGCTTCCCCAGCGCATAAGTGTAGAAAAGTGCCGATCCGATCGTACCCAATTCCGTCGGCGTGAAAATACCCTGATCGATCAGCGGCTTCTTCACGACGCCGATGGCCAACCGGCACATGTAGATCAGGCCGTAGCCGAGCGTGATGGCCAGCATCACCCGGATGCGATTGCGCCGGAACAGCCGGTCGATTTCCGATTGCTGTTCGATGCGCGGCGCCTCGGCGCCAGTCGCAAACGAGCGGAGAAGTGCGTTCATTTCACTTCTCCGCTCTTAACGCCACTTCGCATGATGTTGGCCTGCTCGCCCGGTCAGAAGACAAGTCGAGCGGTCAGCATGACTTGAGGCGAAGTCTCCTCATGCTCGACCTCGAAATTGTCGACATCGCCGTTCTGCTGGTTCTCGATAATCTCGAGGCCCGTATCGCCGTCGTAGTTCTTCTCCCACTGCAGGCTGCGAGCATCGAGCAGGTTGTTGGCGCTCAGGCGCATCACGAAATTGCTGCCGAAGCGTTTCTCAACATAGGCTTCGAGGTTACCCTCATACTTCTGGAATTCCTCTTCGCCGAAGAAGGTGCTGGTCGCCTGCCCCTGTTTGCGGAAGCTGAACCCGGCGGACATCCCCCAGCTCGGTATTTCCTGGGTCAGGCCGAAGTTATAGACATATTTGGGCTGCCCATCGAACCGCACTTCCTGCCCCGTGTTCGGCTCGGTGCGCTCCGACCAGATTCGAGTATAGTTGGCGAACAGGCCCGTGTTGGGCATCCCGATAAAATCGAGCGGTGCCGACAGGTCGAACTCAAGGCCATAGACTTTGCCATTGCCGACATTGTCGAAGCTGTAGATGCGAGCGCGGCCCTCATCGCTGTCAGGATCCTCGTCCGGGAAAACGGGAACGCCTGTATTCACCAGCGAGATCAGGTCACGAACCTTGCGGTAGAAGAAGTTCAATCCGACGACGCCTCGCGGCAAGCGCTGTTCGAGCCCGATGTCGACGCCCCAGGATGTTTCGAATTTCAGGTCTGGATTGCCTATGGTGACGTCATTGTCTTCAGGATCGTCGGTAAGCCGGAACGGGACCACTTGATCGACGTTCGGCCGGCGAACAGTCTTGGCAAGGCTTGCCCGGAACTGAGGACCATTTCCGATGGGCACCTGCAAGTGGATCGACGGGTTGATGTGGAACTCGTTGGCAGAAGCCTTTTCCTCGTCCGCTTCCGAGAGATCCTGCCTGATCTTCTGCTTGGACTTGGTATATTCGGCGCGGACACCGGTCTGAAGCTTGGCGCCGCCGCCGAACTTGAATTCGGCCAGGGCGAATCCGTCCAGCCGGCTTTCGTTATATTTGAACCGGCTCTCAACGATCGAAGCGTCTTCCTCGTCGTTGAGATCCTCGCCGATCGTTTGGCCGAAAGTCCGTCGCTTGAGCTTGCCAGCGATGCCACCCTTCAGGCTCCAGTTACCCCAATCTTTCTTGATTGCGGCGTCGCCCGAAAACTCCTTGTCATTCACATCAAGCGCATCGATCTCGAAGAGTTCAGCGTCGTCCGTCAGTTCAAGGTCGTCGGCTTCCAGCGTGTCCAGATCGAACGGGTCGTCATCGATCTCATAGGTATTGTTGGAGCTTTCCTCGTCGAACTGAGAATAGCGAAGCTGGGCTTCGGCGCTCATGCCGTTGCCCCATTTGGTTTCGTAGAGTCCCGAGAGCCCGAAGTTCAACTGGCGCCAGGGCTCCTTCGCCACCTCGGTCGCGTCGATTTCCCAGCCCTCATCGAAGACGGGATCCTCATCTTCGTTCTCAGGGCGCTCCAGTCCAAGCGTCTGTTCGGTATCGGTACGGCGCGTTCGGATCAGGAAGCCGTCAAAGCGCAGCTTGCTTTGCTCGCCGAGCACGAAAGTGATGTCGCCGTTCAGCGAAAGGTCGAAGCTTCTGCGGGTGTCGAGTTCTTCGGTGCGTTCAACCGCGACCGAGCCGTCCCGATCGAATGGCTTGAACAGGTCCAGTCCATTCTCGCTGTCTTCGAATCCGGGCGAGTTGTCGTCGAACACCTCTTCGCGGGTGAGTTTCGGATTGTAGCGCTGCTGTGCATCGACGGTCAGCGACCATGCCACGGTCTCGGCTGCATTCCGCCCCGACCACGAGACCGCTCCCGATCCTTTGATGGTATTGTCGTCCGGGTAATAAAGAAGAGCTGCACGGGTGATGATACCCGGCGGCAAGCTGGCGCCGTCTTTCAAGATGATGTTGATCGTGCCGCCGATACCCTGGCTATCGAGGTCCGCGGTTGGCGATCGGATAATTTCAATGCGATCGATAATTTCGGCGGGGATACGGTCCACGAAAACCGAACGGTCGTTACCGCCCCCCGGAATCGGCCGGCCATTGACCAGAATCTGAGTGAAGCCGGCACCGAGCCCGCGAAGCGCTGGTGAGTCATATTCGCCGATGTCGCTCCCGAAGGCGACGCCCGGAACGCGCTTCAGCGAGTCACCGACCGAAGTCGGCTCGAATTTCTGGAAAAACTCCTGCCCAAAGGTCAGTTCGGGGGCGATCGTGTCGGTGCGATTGCGGTAGATCCGCGACCCGACCACGACAATGTCGCTCAGCGACCGATCGTCGGTAGTCTCCAGGCCTTCGCTGGTTGGAACCGCTGGTTGACCTTCGGCCTTCGCATCGCCTTCCGCGGCCGTTTCGGCCGCCGGTTCCTGATCCGGTGGTGTTGGCTGTTCCGCCGGCTGTTGAGCCATCGCTGCCTGGGCAACGAACAAGGCAGATGAAAAGAGAAGCACCTGCAAAGTGTGCAGCTTGCGCATCATGGTCTCTCCCCCTTGTCCCCACTTCTTCTGGTGACGACGAATTCGATGATTGAACAGAAAATTCCAGAATGCAACAATTTTGGAATTGTCCTTGCACGGTGTGGCCGTGGCGATTAGCTAAATGGCATCTGTGACAGACCGGAGACGGCCAAAATGAGAGTTGGGGTGGGACTTGCCGGGATCGCCTGTTTTGGAACTGGAGTCGCGGCGCAAAACGCACCCGCCGTTCCATCCGTCGAAGCGTTAAGCACCGTCGCGACCCAGCAGGGCGGCTCGAACCGTGCGGTGGTCGTTTCAGAAGGCCAGACTGCATTGATTGTCGGAACGGCCGAACTGGCTGGCCTCGAAGTTTATGACAGCTCGGGCAAGCGCACCGGCTCTGCTCCCGCAGGCGAAGCGGTGAGTGTCGATGTGCGTTATGGCGCGCTGCCGGGGCTTGGCTCCTCGCCGATCCTGCTCGCCGCGGATGCCACTAGTAACAGCTTGCGCTTCTATCGATCGCAGGGCGGAGCACTTACGGAAATCAGCGCTCGTTCGGTGCCGCTAGGAATCGCGGTCGAGGGAGCTTGCCTCTATCGCAGCAGCCAGGATGGTTCGCTCTATGCGTTCGCGCTGGGCGACGGCGGCGAGATCGACCAATATCTGCTGTTCGAACCCTCAGCCGGCCGCGTGGATGCCAAGCTGATGCGGCGACTCCATGTTGCTTCCACTGTCGAACATTGCGTTGCCGACGACACGACCGGGCAGCTTTACGTGGGGGAACAAGCGGTCGGGATCTGGCGCTTCAATGCGGAACCTGAAACCGAAATTCTGCCGGTACTGGTCGACGCGGTTCGGCTGGGCAAGATCACCGAAGAGGTCGGTGGGCTCGCACTCTATGACGGCGGCGAAGGAGCCAGGTGGCTGATCGCTTCCAACGCAACGGCTGGTCAGCTTTATGTTTACGATCATGGCAAGGACGACGCCTATGTCGGCGTACTGACGCTTTCGTCGGCGGGAGAGGCGGTCGGCGAACCTGGCGGCCTGTTCGCGACTAGCTCGGCAGTCGGATCCAGCCAAGGCGCTCTGCTCGTCGGCGACGAAGACGGATCCAACTACAAGGTGGTCCCATTCGCCAAAGTCGCTCAGGCGCTCGGCGTCGGCGCTGGCTCGCCGCAACCGCTGACCGTTTCAGTCGCACCGACTTTTCCAATCGTGCATCCGACGATCGAGTCCGACCCGGTAACGAGCGCCGCCGATGCTGCCGACGACCCGGCGATCTGGGCCAATCCTGACAACCCCGCCGCAAGCTGGGTGATCGGCACCGACAAGCAGGGCGGTCTTCATGTCTATGACATGCAGGGCAAGTCCCGTTTCTTCGCCGCCGACGGAAAGATGAACAATGTCGATCTACGGACCGGCTACCGGCTCGCCGGACGCGACATCGTCCTGGTCACCGCCAGCGACCGGACCAACAAGGCCATCGCCATCTATTCGCTCGATACGGCGACGGGATCGCTCACCAACATCGCGGACGGGATCCAGGCAACTGGCCTTTCCGATCCCTACGGCCAGTGCATGTATCGCAGCAAGCGTGGGCGGACCTATGTGTTCATCAGCGATCCGGACGGCCTGGTCCGCCAGTGGGAACTGGTCCCGACCCGCGCCGGAAAAGTCGAGGCGAAGCAAGTCCGCGATATCAAGTTCAGCAGTCAGACCGAAGGCTGCGTCGTCGATGATGCAAATGGTACACTCTATGTTGCCGAGGAGGACATCGGACTTTGGCGAGTGGCGGCCGATCCCGTGAAGAGCGCTGTCCCCGTCTCCATCGACAAGGTCGCTGACAATCCGAAGCTGAAGGACGATATGGAAGGCGTCGGCCTCTACGATCTCGGCGGAGGCCGGGGCTACCTGATCGTCTCGAGCCAGGGCAACAACAGCTATGCGGTTTATCGCCGCGAAGGCGACAATGCCTATGTCGGCTCATTTTCGGTCATCGCAGATCCGGCGAAGGGTATCGACGGCATTTCGGAAACGGACGGCCTTGACGTCTCAAGCGCAAACCTTGGCCCGGGCTTCGAGCACGGCGCCATGATCGCGCAGGATGGCCGAAACATGCTTCCCGTCGAAAACCAGAACTTCAAGTTCGTGCCTTGGGCGACCATCGCAGAGTCCTTGAACCTGGAGTCTCGCCACTAGCAAAGGGTGTAATCTCCAGTTTTGTCGGTGTCCGCTAGGGATCGCACGCGGACAGTAGGGCTCGGCTGAACGAATGACGGTTTACGGGAATGGGCGTGAAGTCTCGGAATGACTTGAATGGGCGCATTTCAGTCGTTCGGCAAAAGCTGCACGAGCCGCCGCCTGGCCGGGCGCGCCGCACTTGCCCCCGCGCCTCGCCCACGTGCTTTTGGTGCCGGTTTTGATTCAGTCTCGACTGCTTGGATTCTCTAGGGGGCCGGCTTTGACTCATATTGATGCGACCGGACGGCCTTTGAACGTGTCTCAACAAGGGGAGCCTGGCCCATACGTCTTAACCTCTCCATCCTGCCAAGCATGCGGGCGCGCAAGCGGCCGCGCCCGACCGCCCCACAATGCATAGGCGCTGGCAGAAGGGCGAGCGGACCATGTCAAATGCCCCTTCAACTTGGCCGTTATGCTGACGTCTTCCTCTATCTAAATAACTCTCCGGGATTCTGGGCTGCTGGAGGACTCGCGCTCAATCTAAGAATGGCCCGGAGCTCATCCTCTTCAAAATGCCCGCGAGGAGCGGGTCGTCAGTGTGATAGTCGACGACTTCAACCAAGCTGGCTTGGCCGAGCATCGCCTTCAGCTCGGCCTCATGGCTTTCGCATCGTGACACCTCGTCATCGGGCAGTGGACCATTGCCTAGTGATCTTTCGACCCAAGCAGCCGCTTCAGCCGGCATCCCAAAGCCATAAGCATTCGAGATCTGACGGACTTGAGGACCGGCGCCTTCATTTTCGATTGGCTCCGACCGCCGGATCCATTTGATGAATCCATGCTCCCTTAGTCGTGCCAATGCACGAACGACAGCAGACCGTGCTTTGCAAATACGAGCGGCAATCGTGTCGATCGCCGGGTCGAGCCGGCCGGTTTTGAAATCGACTAGGTCGTACAGTGCTTCGAGCACCAGCAAGCCGATGTCACCTAGCGGCCCATTTCGCCTGCCGGGATGTTTGCGTTGAATTTTACGTCGGTGGTGATGCTCATATTGCCTGGCGGCCTTGAGCCTGGCGCCGATTAGACGTTTGGCCGATCTCTTATCCTTGCCTATCGGGCGCCATAGGAGTTGCTCTCGTTCGCCGCGATGATAGCTGTTGCGGCGAACAGGCTGGAACGTGCGTGCCCGCTTTTCCGGCTCGAGGCCGGAAAGCAATTCTCCAATCGAGCGGGCGGTCACAATACACCTCCCGCCGATTTCGACTTGGAATGGCCGTAAGCGAACGGGAGCGCGAGTTGCGCCCCCATGCTAAAGGGTTGCAACAACTCGCATTTCCTTCAGGTTCGGCACGGCCACGGGTTATCAAACCCTGCCGCGCACAAGCCTGTGGGTTAGTGAGCGAGTCGCCCAAGCGGCACCACCCTATTAGCAGCGTTCCCTCATCGCGCGGGGCGACATGCGCCGCCGCCCGGCCATCCCTTCCAGCCAGCACCCTTGATGAAGCGGCCTGACTTGGTACCCGTCGGCTCTCCGTCCTTGAGGACCTGGATCCCATTGACGAACACGTCGCGGACGCCGGTCGCGTACTGCATCGGCTTGGCGAAGGTGGAATGGTCGGCGATGGTGGCGGGATCGAACAGGACGACGTCGGCCGCCATCCCGGGCTTGAGCGATCCGCGGTCGCGAAGACCGAGATTGCTCGCCGGTAGCGAGGTCAACCGGCGGATGGCGTCCGCCAGCGAGGTCGCCTTTTCGTCGCGCACATATTTGCCGAGGAAGCGGGCGAAGTTGCCATAGGCGCGCGGATGGGTGCTGGACTTGAGGAACACGCCTTCAGGCGCGGACGCCTCGGCGTCCGAACCGAGGCTGATCCAGGGGATCGCCGCCTGCCGCCGGACATTGTCCTCGCTCATCAGGAAATAGAGGGCAGCAGCACGGCCCTGGTCGGCCAGCACCAGGTCGATGACGGCCTGCTCAGGGCTCACTCCGCGCATCTTGGCGACTTCCGCCACCGTCTTGCCCATCAGCGGCTTCAGCGACGGCTCGGTCAGGCTGGCGAGAAGCACGCCCTCCGGACCGGCGTGGAGGTAAAGATTCTCCCAGTTGCTTCCGGGCTGGAGCATCTCCTTCTTTACGCGCTCGACGGTCGCCGGGTCCTTGAGCCGCTCAAGCATCGCCTCGTTGCCGCCATCCTGCACCCAGGGCGGCATCGACGCCGCCAGCGCGGTCCCTCCCGCCGTATAGGCGTACATGTCTGCGCTGATCTTGAGGCCCGACGCCCGTGCGGCCTCGATCTTCGCAATCGCCGCATCGAGCTTGCCCCAGTTGGCGCGGCCCGCCTGCTTGAGGTGATAGATTTCGGCCGGCGCGCCCGATCGGCGGGAGATCTCGATCAGCTCGTCGATGCTCTCGAGCAGCCGATCGCCCTCGGAACGCATATGGCTGATGTAGCTGCCGCCGCACTGCGCCGCCTCGGTGGTCAGCGCGACCAGCTCGTCGGTTTCGGCAAAGGCCGCCGGAGGATAGATCAGTGACGTGCCGACGCCGAGCGCCCCTTCCTCCATGGACTGCCGGACGAGAGCCCGCATCCGCTGAAGCTGCTCGGGGGTCGGATCGACATCGGCTTCGCCCAGCTCATGCTGGCGGATGGTCGTCGCCCCGACGAATGAGGCGACGTTCATGGCGGTTCCGCGGCGCTCGATCAGGCTTAGATATTCCCCGAGCGTGGTCCATTCGATCGGATATTTGAAATCGCCCTGCCGTTCGACCGCCAGCTTCTTCATCCGGTCATTGAGCGGGCCCATCGACCAGCCCTCGCCCATTACTTCGAGGGTGACTCCCTGGCGCAGGTCGCTCTGCCCCAATCCGTCGATCAGCAGCGACTCCGTCGCCCAGCTGAGCATGTTTATAAAGCCGGGTGAGACAGCGAGCCCCTTGGCATCGACCGTTTTCGCGGCATTGGCGGCATGGGCGGGGCCGACATAGACGATGCGGTCGCCCTTGATACCGACATCTCCGGCGTACGGCTCCGCACCGCTGCCGTCGTAAATCATGCCGTTCCGGATCAGCAGGTCATAGCTCGCCGGTTCGGCGCCTTGGACCACAGCGGCCTGAAACAGGGCAGCCGCCAGCACGGCCGCTGCAACACCAGTACGCAGGAACATGGCAAGCCCTCCCGAAATTAGGTCCTGTCAGCGCCCGGCGGACGGGACCGGCGTGAAGTTCAGGTCATGATAGTCGAAACTGAAGTCCGCCGTCGGCGACACCGCCTTCATGGTGATCTTGTCGACCTTGCCCTCCGCGTCGAGGCCGAACGTGACATAGGCGGGCTCGATCCCCCTGTCGTCGAAGCGGGCAATGAAGGTGTCATACTGGTAATGGACCAGCGGCCCGCTCATCCGCGGAGTTTCGTTGAAGTTGATGGCCAGGCCCGAATTGCCCTGCGACACGGTGATAAGGCCGTACCAGGGGTCCTTGTACTGGCCGGCATAGCGGTCGAGCGGCAGCGACGGGCCGACCTTGGCCGGCGTGGCCGCCTTGGCTTCCACCGCCGCCTTGGCATTGGTCAGCATGGTGGTGAGCAGCGTTTTGTATTTCGCCGGCCAGTCGACGAACGGGCGGCCGAGATAATGGTCGAGCAGCTCATTCGTCAGGCCGCGACGAACAGCGCCTTCCTCGGCGTTCATGGTGATGGCAAAGCCGACATCCTTCTCGGGGATCAGCACGACCATGGTGATGAAGCCGAACACGCCGCCGGAGTGCGAGATGATCTTTGCGCCGCCATATTCGGAAACATCCCAGCCAAGCGCATAGGCCCGGAACATCGGCTTGGTGGCTTCGAAACCGGCCGGGACAGGCCCGATCGGTATGATGGTCTCCGGATTCCACATCGCCGCCGAGGATGCCGCGCTGAACAGCTGCCCGCCGTTTTCCAGCTTTCCATGCGCCAGCTGGATCTTCAGCCATTTGGCGAGGTCGTTTGCGCTCATCGCCAGCAGGCCCGCTGGCGTGGAAGCAGCGCCCAACTGGTCGGTTTCATCCAGCTGTTGGATGGCCCCCAGCCCGCGGACGGGGCCACTGATGCGACCGTGCGGATAGGCGCGGTTGACGGTGGCAAGTCGGGTCGGCTCGTCGCTGGTTGCGGTCAGCAGCCCGGCCGGCTTGTAGACATGGTCGCGAACAAAGCTTTCATAGCTCTGTCCGCTGACGGCCTCGATCAGCGCTCCGGCCACCGTGTAGAGGATGTTGTCATAGGCATAGCCGCTGCGGAAGCTGGTTGCCGGCTTGATGTGCTTGAGGCCCTCGAGCATTTGGGCGCGAGTGCGGTTGCTGCGCGGGACGAACATCAGGTCGCCAGCCCCGAGGCCGAGTCCGCTTCGATGGGTCAGCAGGTCGCGGATCGTCATCTCGCGGGTGACCCAGGCGTCATACATCTGAAATCCCGGAAGCCGGTCGACGACCTTGTCGTTCCAGCCGAGCTTGCCGGCGTCGACCAGCGTCGCGAGTGCGGCGACCGTCACCGCCTTGCCGGTCGACCCGGTCATGAAGATGGTGTCCGCATCGACGGGCTCGCTGCCCCCGAGCTTGCGGACGCCATAGCCGCGGGCGAGCACGGTCTCCCCATTCTCAACGATCGCGATCGCCATGCCGGGAGTCTCGGAGGCCTTGCGAAGCTCTTCGACGCGCCGATCGAAATTGGCGGGCGGAGCGGCCAGCGCCGGGCAAGCCGCGGCCAGGGCGATCAGGGCGATGGAATGGCGGAACTTCATGCAACCTCCACTGGTATCGGACGGTGGCGCCAGAGCCGCCAGACGCCGACGGTCATCAGCGGCAGGACGAACACGGCGAGCAGGATATAGGCGAGCGCGCGGTAGCCATTGGCGATCAGCGCAACCAGCCCGAAGCGGTCGGCCAGGAACATGCAGCCGACCAGCACTGCTCCGGCGATCGCCAGCCGCGCCCGGTGGCTCAAGTCGGCCCCGCGACGCGCTCGCACAGCCTTGGCGATGCGCTCGTTGATGGCGTGGACCGAGCTTGCGCCGCTTTCGAGCAGCGCAGAGAAAATCATCAGCTGGAACAGCATGTGGAACAGCGGCAGGTCGAGCCGCTGGAGCATGAAGTCGGACGGCAGCGTCGCGGCCGCGATGTCGGGCAGGAAGGCCACCATGCAGATGAAGAAGAGTGCGGCCGGGATCATCGCCAGCGGGCCCGAGAGCAGCCCGGCGATCACCGCATCCCGGCTGCTGGTCAGGTGCCTCACCACCGGCAGGACGACGACCGCGCCGATCAGATTATAGCCGGCATAGATGGTTCCGCCGGTCGCCCAGTCGCCGACCGGCACCGGTCTCGCGAATGCGGCCTGGATCTGGTCTCCGAACCGGCTGAACGCCAGCACCACGAACAGTGCGTAGACGGCGTACAGCAGGTAGGACACCCAGGCGAACATCCGCTCGACCGAGACATTGCCGAAGGTCACGATACCCATGATCGACAGCGCGAGCGCCACCGTTCCCCAAAGTTCGGAGATGCCGAAGACAGCGGCGCCAATCGCCCCCGCGGCGGCGCCGTACACGGCGAGGATCAGGATGATGAACAAGATATAGGCGCCCTCGAACAACACCCAGCCGGGACCGAGCAGCTGCTTGAAGAAGGTCACATAGTCGCGGGCGCCGACTTGCCGGGCGAACAGGAAGGTGACGGTGCACGCCAGGCTGAAGATGACCATCGACAGCGCCATTGCGGCGAGCCCGCCCCAGGTGCCGGTCGGCAGGAAGAATTCCGCCAGCTCGCGCCCGGTCGCATAGCCGCCGCCGATGACCACTGCCTTGAAGGCGAGGCCGGGCAGCAGATAACGCTGGAATCGCGATGGGCTCGACGGCTGGGCCTGATCCACGGCGCTAACCCTGGCAGCTGTCGAGCAGGCGCTCAAACGCCGGGCCGCCCCGCACCGGATCGGCGACGGGCAGGCCGAGCCGGTCCGATTCCGCTGCAATTAGCCGGTCCGCCTCCCCGGCCTCAAGCGCGGCAGTATTGAGACTCACTCCGACGCAGCGGATTGCGTCATTGGTGAGCCTTCCGAGCGCGACCGTCTGCGAGATGACCTGGTCGATGGAAGGGATTTCCCAGTCCGAGTAGCCCAGCACATGGCTCCGGCCCGGCTCGTGGCAGACGATGAACATGTCCGGCTGGCTGCCATGCAGCAAGCCGAGCGATACGGCCGCATAGGCCGGGTGAAACAGCGAGCCCTGCCCCTCGATGACGTCGATATGGTCGGGCGAAGCGTCGGGCGTCAGCATTTCCGCGGCGCCGGCAATGAAGTCCGACACCACCGCATCCATCGGAATGCCCGATCCGGCGATCATGATTCCGGTCTGGCCGGTTGCCCGGAAGGTGACGTCTAGCCCCCGCCCCTGAAGCCCGCGCGTCACGGATAGCGCCGTATATTTCTTGCCCAGCGCGCAATCCGTCCCGACGGTCAGCAGCCTTGTTCCGCTCCGCTTCCTGCCGGTCGCGATCGGAATTTTCGCGGGCGGAACCCGCACATCCACCAGCCGCCTGCCCAGCGTCCGGGCCGCCGTGACGAGCTCCGGGATGTCGCTTAGCCGGGCGTGCATTCCGGAAACGATGTCCAGGCCCGCGAAAAGCGCTTCGAGCAGCGTCGGCACCCAGTTCGGCGGGATCGAGCCGCCCGGGGTGGCCACACCGATCAACAGGGCGCGTGCCCCGCTGGCGTAGGCTTCGGCCGGCTGAAGCCGTGCTATTCCTGTCGTGACCGCGGCG
Source organism: Sphingomicrobium sp. (assembly GCA_035711585.1). Classification (GTDB taxonomy): domain Bacteria; phylum Pseudomonadota; class Alphaproteobacteria; order Sphingomonadales; family Sphingomonadaceae; genus Sphingomicrobium. The sequence goes on along the minus strand of DASTCB010000067.1, from coordinate 3,039 downwards.
CCTTGCAGCGCAAGCTCTCCCACGCACCGCTCCGGCGCCCAATCGCGCAAGCCGAACGCCGTCTTGGCATAGCCTCGCTCGACCGTATCGCCGAGGAACAGGAGATATGGCTGGGGAAGCGCTGCGTCCTGGTCCTGCGGGTTGAGCGTTCGGCTCGGCTCGGCCACCTAGAAACTGACCTCGGCGGCGAGCCCAATCGTTCGTGGCTGCAGCGGGACGGTCGATATGAAGCCGGGATTCGTGGTGGCCGAGCTGCTCGTAATTCGCCCTTCGACGTCGAACAGGTTCCGGGCGTAGGCGCGCAGCGTCCACTTCTCATCGAACGTCACGGACGCATTGAGATCGAGGGTAGTATAGCCGTCAACCGGTATCGAAGTGGCATCACTTTCCACCGCCGAGATGCGGTCTCCGACGATTCTGAGAGCACCGCCGAAATGCCCCTCGACCGTGCTGCTCAATGGGAAGTCGTAGCTGGCAGTCACCGCACCGCTTGCCTTGGGGATGCCGGGTAGCCGGTCGCCGTCGTTGCAGTTGGGTGTCGTTTGGGTGCACTCCGCGTCCGCATAAGCGAAGTTCGCACCGAGCGTGAGCCCAGGCGCCGGAAAGACCTGCAATGCCGCTTCGAAGCCCTTACTCCGCGCGGCACCGGCATTCACCAGACCGTTGATGCCGTCGGCGAAAGCCTGGCCAACTTGCAGATCGTTCCAGTCGAGCAGAAATACCGCGGCGTCCAGGCTGACCATTCGGTCCAGAAAGCGGGCCTTCACACCGGCCTCGTAGCTCGTCACCGTCTCGGAATCTACGGTCGCCGGGAAGCCGGGGAGCGCCACGTTCGGGCCGCCCGGTCGATAGCCGCTGGCGACGCGTGCATAGACCATGGCATCACGGTTGATGTTGAATTGCGGGCTGATACTGAACGTGAAAACATTCTCTTCCGACTCACCCGGCCCACCGATATCGAGACCGATCAGCGGGATTTGCGTCACCTGGTTGAAGGTTTGTTCGTTCCTGGCCCAGCGCATGCCCCCGGTCAGATGGAAGCGCTCGGTGAATTTGTATGTCGCGTTGCCGAACATGGCATACTCTTTATATTTGTTGGGTAGGGCAACGATCGCGAACGGGTCGAAAAAGTCGAGAATTTCGCCATCATTATCGAACGCGTGAACAATCTGATCATGCCTATTGTCCTCGTCGGTGTAGAAAAACCCGATCATCCATTCAAAGCGGTTGCTCGAAGCAGAGGTCAGTCGGATTTCCTCCGTCCATTTTTTCTGGAGCAGCGTCGCCGGGAAAATAGCAAGTCCTCCCCAGATCGTTCCAAAGACACGGGAGGCATCGCTCGTCTCGAGGATATCCAGCTTGCTGTAAGACGTTGTGGAGCTGATTTCCGCAAAGCCGAAGTCATACGCGATCGTGCCGGAATAGAATTCGAAATCGCTTTCGAACGGCTCCGGCAACTGCGAATTCGTGCTCAGAAAGCCAGCGCCTGGAGCTAGGGGCCCATTACCAGGCCCTTCGTAGACGATACTGAAATTGTCGGAATCGACCGACTGCCTAAGCGCACTGAGTCGCACGGATAGGTTAGGATCGGGCTGCCACAGCAGGGCGACACGACCACCCTTTTGTACGGCATCGTTCACATCGTCATCGCCGGTCAGGATGTTGTCGACGTAACCAGGCGTGTCGCGACGCGAATAGCTGGCGCTTACCGCCAACTCGTCGGTCACGATCGGGATGTTTACCATGGCGTTGAGGCCCCAACCGAGACCATCCCCGTGTGCGACGTCGAAGAGCTCGGCCCCCGCATCGACGGAAACCCTGCTGAGGTTCGGTTGCACCGTCACATATTTGAGCAGACCGCCGATCGAGCTTGCGCCGTACAGCGTGCCCTGCGGCCCGCGGAGGACTTCCAGCCGCTGGATGTCATACGGCAAGAGATCGAGCGTGAAGACCTGTGAGCGATTGTAAATGCCGCTCGATCCGATCGGTGCATCGTCCAGGTAAATCCCGACCGTAGCGCTGGGCCCAATCGGCGCGACACCGCGCAAGGACAGCGTCGAGCGGCCCGGAGATCCTGCGTTGTCGACCTGCAACCCTGGCACATAGGCGGCATAATCGACGAGTTGCGATGCCCCGCTGTTCAGAATCTGCTCTTGGTCGACCACGCTGATGGAGATTGGCACATCCTGGATGCGCTGTTCGCGCTTCTGCGCGGTCACGACGATCAGCTCGCCTTCGCCTTCCTGAGTGGCGGCACTCGTATCCTGCCCTGCTGCAGCAGCAACGGCCGCTGCTTCCGCCTGATCCTGAGCGACAGCGGCGCCAGGAATCGCGATGGCTGCGACGGCGGAGGACACCAACAATGATTTGCGGCTGAACATCTTCACTTCTCCCCTCAATGGCGCGTGGCCGGATCGTCGTCCGTTTCGCGCCCGAGAACCGTGGTGCACCACAATTCTCACTATTATCCTGTAGCGGACACTATTGTCCTGATTAGAAAATTGTCAATCGGATTCGGCCGGAGTTCTCGCGGCAGATTCTGCCGGGCTCGGGACCCTGCTCATCGCATGCAGCAGGATGGCCGCCAGCATGGCGATTCCCGCCAGCAGCAGGAAGTAGCCGGCGGGCTCGAACCGGCTCCAGAGCGTGCCGACCAGGCCGGCGCTCAGGCTGCCGGAGAAGATCACCAGGAACCAGGAGGCGACCGTCGTCGCGCCGAGATGTGGCGGGGCGAGCCGGGCGAACAGGCCGAGGCCCGTCGGCAAGATGAACAGCTCGCCGAAGGTCAGGACCAGGAAGAACAGCGCCAGCCAGGCCCAGTTCGTCAGCGCAGCGCCGCTCAGCGCCGCGACGCCGGCCAGCAACAGATAGGAGGAGCCGACGATCAACGCGCCAAGCGCCATGCGCCGGACAAGCGACGCGTGCGTTTCGCGGTGGGCGTGGCGGCGCCAATAGGCGAGCAGCGGCGGAGTGAGCAGCATCACGAACAGCGGGTTCAGCGACTGGAACCAGGTCATCGGAATCTCGAAGGCCCCGGCC
>DASTCB010000066.1:0-7211 GCA_035711585.1 Sphingomicrobium sp. | reverse complement strand
TTCCTTCATGATCCGCGCCGCGCTTTGGAACGCCTGCTCGGGCGAGCCTTCGTAGCTTCCAAACGGCATGTCGACCGCGACTAGCGCGTGCCAGCTGCCGCGCACCACCGCCGCTCCATGCGCGCACATCATCTCCATCGTCACCGGCACGGTCGACGGCAGGCCGTAGATCACCTGGCCAAGGCTGTCGCCGATCAGCAGCATCTCGCAATGCGGGTCGAGCAGCTGCGCCATCCGCATCGTATAGGCGGTCAGCATGACGATCGGCTGCTCGGTCTTGCCGTCCTTCTTGCGCGCGCGGATCGCCGGAACGGTCATGCGCTTGCCCGGAACCGGCGTTGGCGTTGCCCGGCTGGTCGCCGTGTCGATCGTGAAAGTGGACATTTGGCAAGCGTAGCTTAGCGCCGAGGCTAAGGCCACAGGCGCAAAGCGCCACCTGGACTTGGCCGAGAGACGCGTGCCCAGCCGCCAGCAGGTCGCCGTCGGGCGGACCCGTCTGACGTCACGCGGTTCACTCGCGTGACGGCTCACTCTTCCGACAACCAGCCCCGCCGAAGCAACGGCCCGCCGACAGCGATGGAGCCTTATGCCTGCTGCCGCGTAGCGGGTGGGAGCGGGCTGGCCCCGCCTGTGCGTCCCCCACCCTCCGGAGAATGACATGCGCAAGTCGACCCTATTCACGTCCTTTGCCGCGGCCTCGCTCGCCCTGACCGGAAGCGCGGTGCTGGTCGCCCAGCCGACCGACACGCCGGCCTCCGACAACGCCGCTGCCCCTGCGGCGCCGGCCGATCCCGCGACACCTGCCGCTCCGGCCGACCCCGCCACGGGCGCGGCCGCGACTCCTGCCGACCCGGCGACCCCGGCCACCGCGGCGACCCCGGCCGCCAAGGAGGATGAGCTGGCGCCGGACGCGACCGCTACCACCGACGAAGCGAAGGCCAGGGAAGACACCAAGAAAGCCAAGAAGAAGGGCGACAAGCCCCGCTAAACCTTCTGACCCCCGGGAAGCGGGCGCGCCGACCGGGCGCGCCCGCTTTCGTTTTTGGCTCTAGCGCAGCCAGCCCCGCTTCTGCGCCAGCTTCGACGTCTGCCAGACGCCATAGGCCAGCAGCAGGATGACCACCGGCACGATCAGGTGATTTTCGGGGGTCAGCTCGCGCAGCTGGCGCACCAGGAAAATGCCCGAAAACTGCACGGCGACGGCGATCAGCGAGACCAGCAGCAGCGGCTGGGCGAAGCGCATCCGTAGAAGCAGGCCAACGGCTCCGGCCACTCCCGACGCGATCGCGATCCCCCAGGCGATGGTCATCCACTGCGGGGTCGCCTCATAGATGGCCCGCTGGTCGAGCGGCAGGCTTGCCGGGTCGAGCGTCAGGCTGTTGGCGTAGAGATAAGCCCCCGCAAGCTCGAACAGCAGGGCTCCGACGGCCACGATCCAGTACCAGGCCGGGACGGATATGGTCTCCGAAGAATGGTCGTCGGTCATGCTCGCCCCCCGTTTATTCGCGGCGCAACCTGCGCTGCCCGCCGTCCCGGCGCAAGAGCGGCGCGCACCGGCGCCCGGTTCAGCCTTCGGCGTCCGCCCGCTTTGCCGCGGTGGCAGTGGCGATGCCCCGCGCCAGCGAGGAGGCGTCATAGGGCTTGGACACGACGGTGAGGTCTTCCCCGCCCCCGCCCGCCAGATTTTCGCTGAACCCCGTGGCCAGGAGAATCGGCAGTTCGGGACGCAGTTCGGCGAGGCGCTCCGCCAGCTCGAGCCCGCTCATTCCGGGCATGACGACGTCGGTGAACACCAGGTCGAACTCGCCGGCGAGCGCGACCAGCGCTTCGGCGGCGTTGTTCGCCGTCACCACCTCGCAATGCAAATCTTCCAGTAGGTCGGCCGCGAAATCGCGCACTTGAAGATTATCTTCGACCAGCAGCACCCTCAGCCCGTTGGGCAGTTGGGGAGCGCCTTCCTTGCGCCGTTCCTCCGACAGGCGCTTGCCGGTCCGGGGCAGCAGGATGCGGAGCGTGGTGCCGTTGCCCTCGTTCGATTCCAGTTCGGCGCGGCCGCCCGCCTGCGCGGCGAAGCCATGGATCTGCGATAAGCCAAGGCCGGTGCCCTTGCCGACCTCCTTGGTGGTAAAGAAGGGCTCGAACACCCTTTTCATCGCTGCGTCGGCGATTCCGGTGCCGGTGTCCTTGATGCCGATGCAAACCGCGGCGCTGCCGTCGATGTCGCAGTCGCATGTCGACAGGGTCAACGTGCCCCCCTCCGGCATGGCGTCGCGGGCGTTGACCGCGGCGTTGAGAAGCGCGGTTTCCAGCTGGGTGGGATCGACCTCGACGCGCGCATCCCTGGAATTCAGCTCAAGCTCGAGCCGGATCCGTGATCCGAGCGTTCGGCCGATCATTTCGACGAAGGCGTCCAGCCTGGCGCTCAAATCGACGACCCTCGGCTTGATCGCCTGGCGGCGGCCGAAGGCGAGAAGGTGATTGGTGAGGTCGGTCGCTCGTCCCGCGGTTTCGATGATCGATTCGAGGTAACGGATTTTCTTCGCCTCGGGCAGGTCGCGATTTTTCCGAAGGAAGTCGCTCGCTCCGGCGATGACCGTCATCAGATTGTTGAAATCATGGGCGATACCGCCGGTCAGCTCGCCCAGCGCCTGCAGTTTCTGCGATTGCGCCAGGGCCTCGCGGGCCGCTTCCAATTCGTCCTGCGCCTGCTTTTTTTCGGTGATGTCGCGGGTGACCTTGGCGAAGCCGATCAACTTGCCGTCGTCATCGCGAATGGGATCGATCACCGCGCTTACCCAGAAACGCGTCCCGTCCTTGCGCAGCCGCCAGCCTTCTGCCTCGTCCCGTCCATCGCGGTCGGCGATGCGCAGCGCCCGACCCGGCAGGTCGGCGGCAACATCCTCGGGGGTGAAAAAACGCGAATAATGCTGGCCGATGATCTCGTCGGCCGAATAGCCCTTGAATCGCTCGGCGCCCGGGTTCCAGGTCGCTACCCGCCCGTCGGGGTCGAGCATGTAGATGGCATAGTCGGTGACGGCGCTGACGAGCAGGCGGAAACGCTGTTCCTCGGAGATACCAACCAGATCGGACAATAGGGCCATCCTAACTCGGCAGTGGCCAAACAGCCGCTACGCGCCCACCCGTGAAGGCTTGTAGGGGCCAAGGCACAACAATCAAGTGCGCGAAGGGACGCACGCCGGCTAAATCAAATTATTGCGACTCGCCGCCGACCGTGGAATCTTATCCACAGCGTCGCCGTCCATTTGGTGTGGAGGCGTTAGGGGGTTCGGCTGTGAAGAGGATCCTGCGTTCCAGGCTGCCGGAGCGGTTTTCCGGTCGTGTTCCGCCGGTGCTGACGGAGGTCGCCATCGGCGTGGGGATACCGGCGGTCCTGACGCTGGCGCGAATGGCGCTTATCCCCTGGGCTGGCGACCGCGCTCCCTTCGCCTTCGTCTTCATCGCCGCCGTGGGGTCGACCGTGCTGGCCGGATGGAGAAGCGGCATCCTGTCCGTGGTCACGGGCCAGCTGCTTGCCTGGTTTCTGATCATCGATCCGGGCAGCTACGCAGTGCAGAAGACCGAACATATCAATGCGATCGCGGTCGCTTCGGTAGCGCAGCTGGTCGCGGTGGGCATCGTCTGGCTGTATCAGCGCGAGGTCGATCGCGCCTGGTCGCGGCGCGAGGCGCAGGTCGATCTGATCCATGAGGCGCTGGTCGAGATCGACCACCGCACTGCCAACAACTACCAGACGGTGCTGGCGCTCATCCTCGCCCAGGCGCGCCGGGCGAAGGATCCGTCGGTGAAGGAGGCGCTGCAGCAGGTCGCCGACCGCATCAAGGCGATCGCGCTCGCCTCGAAGCAGCTGGCGCTGAGCAGCGACAGCCTGGAGGAGGTGCGGGTCACCCATCACCTTGGCGAGCTTTGCGCTCAGATCAGGCAGGGGCTGTCGCGCCCGGGGATCAAGGTGGAATGCCGCCTGGACGATGTCCGGCTTGGCCCGGAGCAGGCGATCGCCATGTCGATCCTGGTCAACGAACTGGTGACCAACGCGCTGAAACACGCCTTTCCCGATGACCGCCAGGGCGAAATCCGCGTCTTGCTCGGCAAGTCGGCCGGTGGGCTGCTGCTGGAGATCGCCGACGACGGCGTCGGCATGACCCGTGGCGCCAGGACCCGCGGCACGGGCCTGGGAACGCGGCTGGTCGACACCTTCGTCAAGCAGCTCCGCGCCCGCCACGAGGTCGAGACCGGCGACGGAGGCACCCGACACCGAATTCTCTGCCCGCTGGCGGCCTGACTTACCTGGAATCGGCGATGGCCAGGCCGTCGCCGTTCTTTCCCGCCGGCAGCCGCCGAAGCACCTGGCCGCTGGCGAGGTCGACTTCCGCGATCGTGTCGCGGCCGGTCTCCGCGGCGTAGAGTCGCGACCCGTCGGCGGAGAAGAGGATCGTCACCTGGCCCGCCTCCTGCTCTCCGGACAGGGCGACATCGCGAACATGCGTGCGGGTGGCCGCGTCGATGATCGTCAGCCCTCCCGCCGCCAGGTTGGAGGTGACGATCCATTTGCCGTCGGGGCTCGCGGCGACCCGGATCGGAACTCCGCCGGTCTTGACCTCCGCCAGCCGGTCGAACGTGTCGGTGTCGAATGCCTGCACCCGGCTTCCCTCCAGATCCCCGACCCACAGCACCAGCTCGTCCTTGCTCAGCGCGATGCCCTCGGGCCGCCCGCCGACCGCAATGTCGCGCAGCTTTTTGGCCTGCGTGAGGTCGATCACGGAGACGGTCCCGGCCGGGATGTTCGCGGTATAGGCGGTGGTTCCGTCGGCGGTCACCGCGACCATGTGCGTCCCCTGCTGGTCGGTCTTGATGCTGCTGCTGACCTTTCCGGCTGACGGGTCGACCACCGCGATCGACTGGCTGCGCTCCGTGGTGACGATGATCCGCCCGTCTTTCAGCCAGGCGATGCCGTGCGGCCCTTCATTGGGCGCGAGATCGATGGCCTTGAGCCTGGTCCGGCTGGCGACGTCGAACAGGTCGATCGTCGTGCCGCCATAGGCGACGACCGCCGCTTGCTTGCCGTCTGGGGAGATGGCGATTTCGTGCGGCATCCTGCCGGTCGGGCTGCGACCCAGCTCCTTTCCGCTGGCGAGGTCGACGAAGCTGACCGTGTCCTCGCCTTTGTTGCCGATCAGCAGCACCGGCCCGGTCGGCATGGCCGGCGGCTCTTCTGCGCATGCGACGGTCGACAGGCTGAAGGCCAGGGCGGCAGCGGCAAGGCGATGCATGACGGTCTCCTTTCGACCGAGCCTAGCCGGCGCTGGCGCTTCGTCACTCCATTTTCGACGGAAGGCCGAAGCATTAAATCTTAACTACGTTTGGTAAACTGCTCTTAATCGCCGTCAATTTAACCGGAAGTTGGCGAGGTGGACCATGAGCTTGAAGGCAAAGCCGCCAAGGCGGCAACGGCACGCTGTCCGACTTGACGCTTCGGTCACCCGGAGCGGCGGGTTTGTCCTGAAAACCATCGTGACCGATCTGTCCCTGGAGGGCTGCTGTGTGCTGGGCTATTTCCAGCCGAAGGAATTCGTCGAAATCGGCATCCGGACGATCGGGAAGTTCCGGGCCCAGATTCAATGGGTCAGTCAGTGTCGGGCCGGTGTGCGGTTCCTCAGTCGCGGTGAGGTCCAAGGGACGGCAGGCCAGCGCCTGCTGGCGGACTCTCGCGGCGTCGCCGCGATCGAATATGCCTTCCTGGCGGCCCTGGTAGCGGTCGCCTTGGTCGGGGCCATTTCAGGGCTGGGGATCAGGGTGGGCGAGCATTTCACCGACTTGGCCGAGGCGGTGGAAAGCGCCCTGCGCTCGTCGTTCGACGTGGAGCGCGACGACGGCTGACGACGTGCCGTTAGCTCCTAGCTGGCCAGCGGCCGTCGAAAGGTTTCCGGCAGGAACAGCATCCCGATCGTCAGGGTGAGGAGCGCGATCGCGATAGGGTACCAGAGGCCGAAATAGATGTCGCCGGTCGCCGCGACCATGGCGAAGGCGACGGTCGGCAGGAAGCCGCCGAACCAGCCATTGCCGATATGATAGGGCAGCGACATGGACGTGTAGCGGATGCGGGTTGGAAACAGCTCGACCAGCAGCGCCGCGATCGGCCCGTAGACCATCGTCACATAGAGGGCGAGAATGAACAGGATCGCGATGACCAGCGGCTTGTCGATCGCCGCCGGGTTGGCCTTGGCTGGGTAGCCGGCTTCGGCAATCGCAGCGGTTAGCTTCTCGCCGTAGGTATCGAGTTCGCCGACCTCGATCGTTCGGCCTCCGATGGTCACGGCTCCCGGCCCATATGGCTCGCTGGCATAGGGGACGCCGGCCTTGGCCAGTGTCGATTTGGCGATGTCGCAACCGGTCCTGTCGAATTTGGTTCGGCCGATCGGATCGAACTGCAGCGAACAACTGGCGGGATCGGCATGGACTGTAACCGGCGCGGCGGCCTGCGCCCGGGCCAGAGCCGGGTTGGCCGCCTCGGTCAGCGCGCCGAACAGCGGGAAATAGGTCAAAGCGGCGAGCGCGCAGCCGGCCATGATGATCTTCTTCCGCCCGACCTTGTCCGACAGCCAGCCGAACACGATGAAGAAGGGCGTGGCCAGCGCCAGCGCGATCGCGATCAATATGTTGGCCGTCGCCCCGTCGACCTTCAGCGTCTTTTCAAGGAAGAACAGCGCGTAGAACTGCCCGGCGTACCAGATCACCGCCTGGCCCGCGACCGCCCCAAACAGCGCGATCAGCACCAGCTTGAGGTTCGACCAGCGGGCAAACGCCTCGGTCAGCGGCTTGCTCGACCCCTCGCCCGCCTCCTTCATTTCGCGAAACACCGGGCTTTCCTCCAGCTGCAGGCGGATCCACAGCGACAGCGCAAGCAGCAGGATCGAGATGAGGAACGGGACCCGCCAGCCCCAGTCGGCGAACGCCGCCTCGCCCATCCAGCTGCGGATGCCGATGACCACCAGCAGCGCCGCGAACAGGCCGAGCGTCGCGGTGGTCTGGATGAAGCTGGTGTAGAGCCCGCGCTTCCCGTCCGGCGCATGTTCGGCGACATAGGTCGCCGCCCCGCCATATTCGCCGCCCAGCGCCAATCCTTGAAGCAGCCTCAGGACGACCAGCAGGATCGGCGCCGCGACGCCGATCGACGCATAGCTCGGCAGCAGCCC
>DASTCB010000065.1:0-3711 GCA_035711585.1 Sphingomicrobium sp. | reverse complement strand
GTCGGGCGGAAGCGAGGTCATCACCGGCGCCGGTTCCACATAGGTCGCGTCGGGCGGGAAGGTCTTCATGATCTGCTCATTCTGCTCGCGCCAGGTCTTTTCCATCTCCTCCAGCTCGGCCTCGCGGATCACATTCTCGATTCCTGAGGTGAAATGGCGCGCATAGCCGCGGATCTTGCCGATCCACCGGCCGACCACCATCATCACGCGCGGCAATTCCTTGGGCCCGATGAACAACAGGGCCACCACCGCCACGACGAGCAGTTCAGAGGTATCGACGCCGAACATCGGCGGACTCTAGCAGAAACTTACGGGCGCGACTGATCGTCGCCAGAGGCCGGCGGCGCCTGGGTCGGCTCGGCCTGGCGATTGGGCGTGATGTCGATCGGCTGCTGCTGTTGCTGCGGGGGGATCTGCTTCTGCTTCTGCTCCGGCTGCTTCTCCTCGTCCGCGAGGCCCTGCTTGAAGCTCTTCAGCCCCTTCGCGACGTCGCCCATCATGTTGGAGAAGCGGTTGCCGCCGAACAGCAGCAGGACGATGACCGCGAAAATCAGGATATGCCAGAGGCTGAAACCGCCCATTTGGGTACTCCGCTAAGGGGACTTGTGCCCTTGTTAGTCTTCCTCGGCATCATTTTCCAGTTGCAGCTGGAACAAGCTTTCTTCGAGGGGGTCGAGCAGCCCTGCTGCCTTCAAATCATCGATCCCCGGCAGGTCGCGCCGCGACGCCAATCCGAAATGGGTCAGGAAGTCGGGCGTGGTCGCATAGAGCAGCGGCCGCCCTGGCGCCTCCCGCCGTCCCGCGGTGCGCACCCAGCCCGCCTCCATCAGCACGTCGAGCGTCCCCTTGGAAATCTGGACGCCGCGGATCGCCTCGATCTCGGCCCGGCTGACCGGCTCATGATAGGCGATGATCGCCAGCGTCTCGGTCGCCGCGCGTGACAGGCGGCGCGAATCCTCCCGGGTCCGGCGGAGGATATGGGCGAGGTCGGGCGCGGTCTGGAAATGCCAGCGCCCGCCGCGCTCGACCAGTTCGATGCCATGGCCGGCATAGCGCTCGGCGAGCGCCGCCAGCGCCGCCTCGACATCGCCCTCGCCCGCATAGCCGGCGATCTCCTCGACGCTGAGCGGACTATCCGAAGCAAATATTGCCGCTTCGACCGCCCGCTGGAACTCGTCCATTTATGCCGCCGCCTTCTTGACCAGCAGGTCGGCGAACGGCGCTTCCTGCTCGATCTGCAGCCTGCCCTGCCGAGCCAGCTCCAGCGCGGCGACGAAGCTGCTGGCCAGCGCCGACTTGCGGTACTGCGGGTCGCCAGTCGCCGGCAGGAACGCCTCCAGCGTGGTCCAGTCGAGCGCCTGGCCGATCAGGGCCGCAACGCGTTGGATCGCGTCCTCCAGCGTCATCACCGCGCGGTGGGCGACGACATGCATCGCCGGCTGCGTGCGCGCCTTGACCCGGCCATAGGCGGCGAACAGCTCGAAGGGGGTGACCTGCCACGCCGACTTGCGAACCAGCTTCAGTCCTTCCGGAGCCCCCCGGGCGAACACGTCGCGGCCGAGCCGGTCGCGGCCGACCAGCCTCGCCCCCGCTTCGCGCATTGCATCGAGTCGCTGCAGCCTAAGCTGCAGCCGCATCGCCAGCTCCTCGGGCGACGGGTCGACCGACGGGTCCTTGGGCAGTAGCAGGCAGCTTTTGAGATAGGCCAGCCACGCCGCCATCACGAGATAATCGGCGGCGATTTCCAGCCGCAGGCTCCGCGCACCCTCGATATAGGTCAGATATTGCTCGACCAGCGCCAGGATCGAGATCTGGTGGAGGTCGACCTTCTGCGCCCGCGCGAGGTTGAGCAGCAGGTCGAGCGGCCCCTCCCAGCCGTCGAGGCTGAGGTTCAGCGCCTCATCCTCGCGCACCGGCGCAACGAACAGCTCTTCATCCCCCATGATTCGGGAGGGTAGCTACTTCTCCCCTCCCTGCAAGGGAGGGAGCTCAAACCAACGCCAGCAGCGCATCCCGCTTCGCCACCGCCTCGGCGAAGTCCATTTCCTCGTCGGGCGTAAAGCGCATCGCCATGGCCCGAGCGAGCCGGGCCGAGCCTTCGGGCGACAGCTCGCCGACCGCATTGGCGACCAGCAGCATATTCTCCATCTTGCCGTCGCAGTGGAGAGCGACGTCGCACCCTGCGGCGACGCAGGCGGCGGCCCGCTGGCCATGGTCGCCGGCCAGCGCCTCCATGCCGATGTCGTCGCTCATCAGGAAGCCGTCGAAGCCGATCCGCTGGCGGATGATCTCCTGGATGACGAACGGCGATTGCGACGCCGGCCGCTCGGCGTCCCAGGCCGTGTAGAGGATGTGGCTGGTCATCCCCATCGGCGCCTCGCGCAGCCGCTCGAACGGCTCGAGGTCGGTGATGAGCTGCTCCTCGCTCGCCTCGACCACCGGCAGCTCGTGATGGCTGTCGACCAGCGCCCGGCCATGCCCCGGGATATGCTTGATCACCCCCAGCGTGCCGGCGCTTCGCAAGCCGTCGAGAATGGCGCGCCCGAGGGCCGCGACCTGCATCGGCTCCGCTCCCAGCGCACGGTCGCCGACAATGTCCGACGCGCCGGGCTGCCGGACGTCGAGCATCGGCAGGCAGTCGACGTTGACCCCTACTTCGTGGAGCATCAGTCCCAGCGCCCGGGCATTGACCCGCGCCGCTTCGATCGCGCTCGACGGGGCCAGCCGGTAAAGCTGGTCGAATGCCTCGCCGCTCGGGAAGGCCGGCCATTCGGGCGGCCGCATCCGCGCCACCCGGCCACCTTCCTGGTCGATCAGTATGGGCACCTCGTCATGGCCCTCAAGGTCGCGAAGACTGTCCGTCAGCGCCCGCAACTGTTGCCGAGACTCAATATTTCGCTTGAACAAAATATAGCCTGCGGGGCGCGCATCGCGGAAGAATTGCCGCTCTTCGGCGGTCAGCTCCAGCCCCGCCAGTCCGTAAATCGCCGCCTGCATCAGTTGACCGGGAGGCAGCTTTCGCCGCCGGCCCGCAGCGCCGCGCAGGCCGCGCGGGTCTGGTCCGACGTGCCCGTGGCGCGCAGCCGGTGGATCGGCTTGCCGCCGACATTCGCCGTCACCACCTGCTTGCTCAGCGCCGCGACCTCCGGGAAGCGGCCCGACAGCAGCTTCCACGCCGTTTCCGCCTTCACCGTCGACGCATAGGCGCCGAGCTGGATCGTCGGACCCGATGGAGCCGCAGGCGCGGCCGGTTCCACGGCCGCCGGCTTGGGCGCCTCCTTCGGCTTGGGCGGCGCCGCCTGCTCAGGCGTCTCTACCGGCAGCGGTATCATTTCCTTGGGCAGCTTGTTGACGTCGAGCGCCGAGTCCGGGTCCTCGCCGGCGCTGGTCGAATAAGCGGTCTCGCTGTCGCCCGCCACGTCGAGCCCGCCCGGATCGCTGGGCCGGACCTTGTACGGTCCCGGCTCGGCCCGGATCAGCTCCGGCGCGCCGCCCGGAGCCGGGTCCTGTCGGCCCAGCCAGAACATGGTGCCGGCGACCACCGCGGCGGCGAGCAGCACCAGCAACAGCCCCACCAGCATCTTGCGCGCCGAGATGGCGCGGGGGCCGTCCTCATTCTCGACTGCCTCCAGCCAGGGCAATGACTCGCTGTCATAGGCCTGCGCGTCGCTCATCGATTCCTCATCTCCCCTCGATTGGCGCTTATCCTAG
>DASTCB010000064.1:0-4427 GCA_035711585.1 Sphingomicrobium sp. | reverse complement strand
ATGCGGGCGCGGGTCGAGGAAAAGAGCCTCGCCGAGCAGCAGCTGCGCGACGCCAACTACCGGGCCGAGCTGGCTCGGTTGCAGATTGAGCGCGAGCTGGAGGTGACTCGTGAGCGAGAGGCCGCGATCCTCCAGTCGCTTCCCATCTTGCTCTACACCGAGGCAGCGCAAGTCACGTCCCGCCAGCCGGATTTCGTCAGTGGCGATTTCGCCGCCATGACCGGGTTCAGCTTCGACGATGTAGAGCGGGATCCCGGTCTGTGGGAGCAGCGCCTCCATCCGGAGGACCGTCAGCGGGTCATGGCGGCCCTTGAAAAGCGTAGCCAGACGGGCCGCCTTTCAATCGAATATCGGTGGCTCGGCGCAGATGGCAGCTACAAGCATTTCCTCGACCAGGCCGTGCTGGTGGGCGAGACGGCTGACGGCGTTCCGCAATATGCCGGCACGCTGACCGACGTGAGCGAGCAGCGCGTGCTGGAAAGCCGGCTGGTCCATGCCCAGAAGATGGATGCGATCGGGCAGCTGACAGGCGGCATTGCCCATGACTTCAACAATCTGTTGTCGGCCGTGCTCGGCGGACTCCATTTGCTGGAGCGGCGGCTCGAATTGGGAGAACGCGACCGCAACCTGGTCGACCAGATGCGTCATGCGGCCGAACAGGGCGCCGAGCTGATCCGCAGGATGATGGCGTTCGCCCGCAAGCAGGACCTCAGCCCGACGAGCGTATCGCCAACCTCTCTGTGCGAGGCCGTTTCCGGCCTGGTCGAGCATACGCTGGGCGGCACGGTCCAGTTCGATTGGAACTGTCCCGGGCAATGCCGGAACATCTTTGCGGACAAATCGCAGCTGGAGCTGGCGCTGGTCAACCTGATCATCAATGCACGCGATGCCATGCCCGATGGCGGGCAAATCCAGGTCGCCATGCAGGACTATGAGCCAGGCAGCGACGGTCCCGACCCCGAGCTTGTCGCCGGTAGCTATGTGCTCATCCAGGTTGAAGACCAGGGCCAGGGCATTCCCGATGAGCTGATTGGCCGGGTCACCGAGCCCTTCTTCACCACCAAGGAAGCCGGGAAGGGCACCGGCCTGGGCCTGTCGATGGTTGCCGGGTTCATCCAGCAGTCCGGTGGCCGCATGAGGATCGACAGCAAATCGGGGCGCGGCACGAGGATCGAGCTGATCCTTCCCGCAACCGAGGAACTGGCCGAACGCCGCAGCCGAGATGCTGTGCGGGAGGCGATGCCGCCTTCCGCGGGAAAGGCGATCCTGCTGGTCGATGACGACGAAAGTGTCCGCACGGTGCTTGGAGAACAGCTTCGCGAGCTCGGCTTCACGGTGGACGAAGCCGCCGACGGAAAAAGCGCGATCGAACGGTTGAAGAGCAACGGCTCCTACGACGTGCTGCTTACCGACTTCGCAATGCCGGGGATGAACGGCATGGACACGATCCGATCGGCAATGCGGGAGCGGCCAGAACTTCGGGCCGTGCTGATCACCGGATACGCCAACGAGGGGTCGGTGGCCGACGCACGCGATAAAGTGCCGATCGTCCGGAAGCCGATCCGCTTGGAGGAGCTGCTGAGAGAGATCGGGTAGGGATTTTTCCGAATGGTCGAGCGCCCTCGGGGCTTCGATCATCGCATGATGAAGACCATCGCTCTCGCATTGCTCGCCGTCGGTTTCATTGGCTTGCCGGCTCCGCTGTTCGCCGCGCAGGTTGAGAGGGGCGGCCGCACCATCCTGCAGATCGCCAGCCAGCTCAAAACGGGAGAATTCGTCTGGGCTCCAGAGCTAAGCCCAGGTGGCCCCGCCCTCCTGATCGTGAATCTGGAAACCCAGCGAGCCCTGCTCTTTCGAAATGGGGTGCCGATCGCCGCATCGACGGTCTCGTCGGGCAAGAAGGGACACGAAACCCCAACCGGCGTCTTCACGATCCTCGAGAAGCGCAAGGAGCATTATTCGAAGACGTACAACAATGCGCCCATGCCCAATATGCAGCGGCTCACCTGGCGCGGAATTGCGCTGCACGCCGGGAATCTCCCGGGTTATCCCGCCTCGCACGGATGCATCCGGCTGCCGGCCGAATTTTCGGCCCTGCTGTTCGGCGTCACCCAGCTTGGGATGACGGTGGTGATCACCAGCATTCCCGCCGTGCCGGGCAGTTCCGCAGCACCGGACGTCGCGACCCTTCCGGACCTCGCGCAACGCGTTCCAATCACCAATGCTTCCTACGATTGGCATCCGGAGCGGTCGCCAGCGACGGAGGACAGCATGGTCTCGGTCGTCATCAGCGCCGCCGACAGCAAGGCGGTCGTGCTCCGCAACGGTGTCGAAATCGGTTCCGCGCCCGTGCGCGTGACCGGCGAAACCAGGCCGATGGCCTATGTGCTGCGCGCCTGGGACGCGAGTGGCCAGCACTGGATGAAGCTGCAATTCGCAGGGGCCGGCAAAGGGATGGAAGTCGCGCCGAGCGAAGGCAAGCGGTTCGAGGCCCCGGCAAAGTTCCGCTATGACGTAGCCACCGTCCTGAGGCCCGGAAGCGTTGTGATTGTCACCCCGCAGTCGCTTCGCGCGGGAAGCACCGGCAGCACCGCAACGGTGATCGATGACGAGGATCCCGAGTCCTGACTTCGAAGACTTGTGGTTTGCCTCGACCTTCCAGTCGGGTGAATCCCGATATTCCATGCGCTCGATGCGGCGTAGCCCGGCCAGACATGTCCCAAGGCGAGGTTTCCGTCATGTCCGATCTCAACGCCGAGCAACTCGACGTCGGCCTGCGCATATTGAACGATGGGCTGGTCGACGTGAATTCGTTCTGGGACGAGAACATCACGGCCTTTCGCCAGACGCTGCTAGTCGCGATCCGGGAAACATCGGACGCGATCGCTTCAGCCAGGACTTCGCCGAGCCTGCGGATCGAACTGGAGAACCAGCTCGAATCCCTGAAACAACATGTGGAGCTGGCGGACCGCTATATTGAGCGACGCTCACTCAGCTTTGAACGTTCGGCACGGAAGCTTCCATTGCCGGAACTGCGGATGCACTAGTCGAGCCGCGATCGAGCAACGCAGCAGTGTGCCGGGCGATAACCCGCTCCTCGTCGGTCGGCAGGACCCAGATCGGAATGCGTGAAGACTCGTCATCGATCCGTTCTCTGCCTGCGGCATTGGCTTGTTCGTCGATCGCCGCGCCAAGCCAGGCGCAGCCGGCAACAACCGCCTGCCTCGTCTTCGAGTCTCGCTGTCCTATGCCTCCGGTGAACACCAGCCCGTCCAGGCCGCCAAGCGCAGCCGCAAGCGAGCCGATCTCCCGCACGATCCGGTACGCAAACAGGTCAGTCGCTTCACGGGCTCGAGGATCGTCGGATGCTCGCAACGTCCGCATGTCGGAGGAAATGCCGGAAACGCCCAGGAGCCCGCTCTTCTTGTAGATCAGCTCTTCCAGCGCGCGCGCATCCATCTTGCGCTCGTCCATCAGGTAGATGAGCACGCCCGGATCGAGGTAGCCGCAGCGCGTGCCCATCATCAGGCCGTCGACCGCCGTAAATCCCATCGTCGTGGCCACACTTCGACCGTGATGGATCGCGCACAGGCTTGCCCCGTTGCCCAAATGCGCCACGACAATCTTCCCGTCCGCCTGACCGGGCGCGACCTCGCGCAGCTTGCCGCTCACATATTCATATGAGAGGCCGTGAAAGCCATATCTCTTGACGCCCGCATCGGTCAGCTCGCGCGGCAGCGCAAAGCTCTGAGCGAGGTGCGGTTGAGCCTGGTGGAAGGCGGTATCGAAGCAGACGACCTGGGGGATGTGCGGAGCCGCCTCCATGATCGCGTCGATCGGGGTCAAATTATGCGGCTGGTGCAGCGGCGCCAGCGGGCACAGCGATTTCAACGCGGTCAGTACCTGCCTGGTGGCAACGGTAGGAGCCGCGAATTCGCTGCCGCCATGCACCACCCGGTGACCGATCCCCTCGATCGCCTCGCCGCCCAGCAGCGCGATCGAAGTTTGCAAGATGATCCTGGTTGCTGAGTTGTGGTCGACTTCCTTGGCCCCCCATTCATTCTCTACCACCTTTTCCCCGGAGGAGTCCGCGACCGTCAGGGTCGGCCCAACTCCAATCTTCTCCATCTGTCCCCGGAACAGAAGCGACTGATCGGCATCGTCATTGAAGATCGCGAATTTGATGCTCGAAGAGCCCGCGTTGATGACGGCGATTTGACGTGACATGGCCAATCCTTCCGTTTCCGGCCGGCAAGCTTCGCGCGGCGATCACCTACTGAATGGCGGCCGCGGCGCTTGCCTGGCGCGCGGCAACCAGCAGCTGCGCCACCGCGCAGGACGCGAGCCGCGCCGTCTCCTCATCCGCGCGGCTGGTCAGGATTATCGGCACCTTGGCGCCAAGCACGATCCCGGCGGCATCCGCGTCG
>DASTCB010000063.1:0-4420 GCA_035711585.1 Sphingomicrobium sp. | reverse complement strand
AGAGCCTTGCGGTCCAGCTTCAACCAGCGCGGATTGCAGCCTCTCGGCAGCCACCGGTCGGCGACGACGATATCGGCATCGGCGCAGGCACGGGTCAGCTCGGTCCAGTCGATCCGGTTGCGGCTGCGGATGGCCAGCAAGCGCCAGGCGGCTTTCCCCTCGCGGATGTCGGCAAAGCAGGCATCACGGCTGCAGCGGGCGAAGTGCTGCTCCTCCAGGTTGAGGGGATCGCCGTCATAGGCGGAGGCCTCGCTCACAAGCGAGCGGACGAAATCGCCGCTTCGGCTGCGCAGCAAGACCGGCACACCGTCGTCGCGGACCAGGGCTAGGTGCTGGCCGTCTCCGGTGGCCAGCAGGTCCGGCACCGGAGCAGCCGCCGCCCCGATCGCTCCGGCGACAAAGGCCGCGATGCCCCACCGCCGTGCCCTCGATGTCCAAAGACATAGCCAGAGTCCGCCCAGCACCATCAGCGCGAACGCCCATCGGGGCATGGTCGGAAGCATTGCCACCGCACCTTCGGCGTGGCCCACGCGGTGCGCGAGGTCGAGCATCGCCTCGATCGCCCAGCCGGTCAGGGTCCAAAACGGAGCGCCGAGGCCTGCCGCGTCGAGGATCAGCGCCAGCGCCTCCAGCGGCATGATGACGAAGGTGGTCAGTGGAATGGCGATGAGGTTGGCGGCGACGCCGTAAAGTCCAGCCTTGTGGAAATGATAGAGCGCGAAGGGAATCAGCGCGATTTCGACCGCCAGTCCGGTGATGAGCAGTGCGCCGATGCCGCGAAGGAAGCGCATCGGCCAGCTCTGCTCGCTGGGTGCGAACCATTGTCGTACCGGCTGCCAGTGGTGGAGCGCGATGATCGCCGTCACCGCGGCGAAGCTCATCTGGAAGCTGGCCCCGGCCAGCGCCTCTGGACGGAACAGCAGCACCACCAGGGCTCCGACTGCAACGAGGCGCAGGCTGATCGCATCGCGGCCGAGCGCGATCCCGCCCAGCACCAGAAGTGCGGCGATGCAGGAGCGAACGGTCGGCACCTGCATCCCGGTGAGCAGCGTGTAGCCGATCCCCGCCAGCGCCCCGACGCCCGCCGCAACCAGGACCAGGTTGAACCGCAGCGCCAGCCGTTCGGACAGCGCAAGCAGCTTCAGGGCCAACAGCATCGCCGCTCCGACCACCGCGGCGATGTGGAGGCCGCTGACCGACAGGAGATGGGCAAGCCCGGATCGGCGCATCGCCTCGGCATCCTCC
This sequence comes from Sphingomicrobium sp., assembly GCA_035711585.1. Taxonomy (GTDB): domain Bacteria; phylum Pseudomonadota; class Alphaproteobacteria; order Sphingomonadales; family Sphingomonadaceae; genus Sphingomicrobium. The sequence continues at coordinate 3,175 of DASTCB010000063.1, read as the reverse complement.
TCGCTGACCGCCGCCTGGTCGCCGGTGGCGAGGGCGGTGGCGATTCCGCCGCTCCGCCCGGGCAGCCGCTCGCGGATGTGGCGCCCCAGCCGGTCGCGCAGCGCGTCGAGCCCGCCAGCAGATGATGGCGACAGGAGTTCCACGGGTCCGATTGCTCGCCCCACGCCACCTAGCCCCAAGAACCAGGCGTCTCGCGCGAAATCATGGCTGCCGGGCAGAGCCATCGGTGGTGGCGGCTGCAGCCGTGCCTTCATCCGTACGAGGGCGCCTTCGCTGATCTCGGGCGCGCCTTCCGCCGGCAGCGACACGCGGACCCGGGGTGGCAAGCCGCCTTCCTGGGGCGCAAGCGTCAGGCGCAAATCCCCCTTTGCGGCGCGGGTCTCGACCCGTTCGACCGCTGCTTCGAAGCTGAGGACAAGCGGCCGGTCGAGCCGGGGCGCGGCGACCAACTCGCTGCGCCACCAGATGAGCGCGCAGCCCAGAGCGATGGCGAGGCCGCCCAGCAAGAGAGCACGGCCAAGCCGCCCCTGCCCCATCGCGAGGCCCGTCAGCGCCAGCCCCAGGGCCATGATGACGAACGCTGCCCATTGGGCTGGGCCGGGAAGCCACATCCAGCCCGCGATTCCCCCGCCGAACGAAACCGCAAACCATAATGGCAACTGGGCCCGCTCGCGCTCCAGGAAGGCCTCGATCCGCACCGGCAGCATTGCCAGAAATGCGGGCAAAAAGCGGGGATGCGCCGGTTCCAGCGGCGCGTCCTCTATGATAGGGGCGCTCGTCCAGTCCATTCGGCCCCGTCAGACAAAAGGAAAGCGTGCTTGAGCGCAAGCGGCAAATTAGAGGGCGTGGTTACGCGGTTCGCTCCCTCCCCGACCGGCTATCTCCACATCGGCGGCGCCCGCACCGCCCTGTTCAACTGGCTATTCGCTCGCCACCACGGCGGCAAATATCTGCTGCGCATCGAAGACACGGATAAAGTCCGTTCGACCAAGGAGGCGATCGATGCGATCCTCGACGGACTCGACTGGCTTGGGATCAGCGGCGACGGCGAACCATATTTCCAGTCCCAGTTCGAAAAGCGCCACGCCGCGGTTGCGCACGAGCTGATCGACAAGGGCGCGGCCTATCGCTGCTACCTGCGCCCCGAGGAGCTTCAGACGCGGCGCGAAAAGGCCCAGGCCGAGCGCAGGCCCTTCCGGATCAACAGCGAGTGGCGCGATCGGACCGACTGGCCCGTGGGCGAGCCCTATGTGGTTCGGATCAAGGCTCCGCAGGAAGGCGAAACGGCGATCGACGACCTGGTCCAAGGCCGAGTCACCGTCGCCAATGCCGAGATCGACGACTTCATCCTGCTCCGCTCCGACGGGAGTCCAACCTACATGCTGGCGGTGGTGGTCGATGACCATGACATGGGCGTCACCCACGTCATCCGCGGCGACGACCATTTGAACAACGCCTTCCGCCAGCTGGCCATCATCCGCGCGATGGGCTGGCCGGAGCCGGCCTATGCCCATGTCCCGCTGATCCACGGTTATGACGGGGCCAAGCTATCGAAGCGGCACGGCGCGCTTGGCGTCGATGCCTATCGCGACGAGCTGGGCATCCTGCCCGAGGCGCTGTTCAACTATCTGTTGCGGCTCGGATGGGGCCATGGCGACGACGAGATCATCGGCCGCGAGCAGGCGATCGAATGGTTCGACATCAACCATGTCGGCAAGAGCCCGTCGCGGTTCGACCTGAAAAAGCTCGAGAATCTCAACGGCCATTACATGCGCGAGGCCGACGACGCTCGGCTCGCCACACTGGTGTCCCCCAAATTCGGTCTCAGCTATGAGGAGCTTCCGCTGCTGATCCGCGCCATGCCCGAGCTGAAGGCCCGGGCGCACAATCTCAACGAGCTCGCCGAGGGCGCCGAATTCCTGTTCGCGCAGCGGCCTTTGAAGCTGGACGAAAAGGCCTCAGCGCTGCTCACCAACGAGGCGCGCGGCCATCTCGCACTTGCACATGCCGGCCTTGCTGCAGCGCCGAAATGGGAGCAAGGCGACCTCGATGCTGCAGTGCGGGAGGTTGCGGAACGCAACTCACTTAAGCTAGGCAAGCTTGCCCAGCCGCTCCGCGCGGCGCTCACGGGCAAGACGACCTCGCCGGGCATCTTCGACGTGCTTGTCCTCCTTGGACAGGACGAGAGCCTCGCCCGCATCGCCGATCAGATAGTGGAGCCGAACGAATGACCAGCAAGACCGTCACACTCGCCACCAAAGGTGGCGACTACAGCTATCCGCTGCTGGATGGTTCGCTCGGGCCTGACGTGGTCGACATCCGCAAGCTCTATGCCCAGGCTGACCTGTTCACCTACGACCCCGGCTTCACCTCCACCGCCAGCTGCCAGAGCGCGATCACCTATATCGACGGCGACAAGGGCGTCCTGCTCCACCGCGGCTATCCGATCGACCAGCTGGCGGAAAAGTCGAGCTTCATGGAAGTGGCCTATCTGCTCCTTCACGGTGACTTGCCGAAGAAGAAGGAGCTCGACGCGTTCAGCTACACGATCAGCCGCCACACCATGCTCCACGAGCAGCTGGCGACCTTCTATCGCGGCTTCCGTCGCGACGCTCACCCGATGGCGATCATGTGCGGCGTGGTCGGCGCGCTCAGCGCCTTCTACCACGACAGCACCGACATCACCGATCCGCAGCAGCGGCTGATCGCCTCCCACCGGCTGATCGCCAAGATGCCGACCATCGCCGCGATGGCGTTCAAATATTCAATCGGCCAGCCCTTCCTGTACCCGCAGAACGACCTCAGCTACACCGGCAACTTCCTCAGGATGACCTTTGGTGTCCCTGCCGAGACCTATGAGGTCAACCCGATCGTCGAAAAGGCGATGGACCGAATCTTCATCCTCCACGCCGACCATGAGCAAAACGCCTCGACGTCGACTGTCCGTCTGGCCGGTTCGTCGGGCGCGAACCCCTTCGCCTGCATTGCCGCCGGGATCGCCTGCCTGTGGGGCCCGGCCCATGGCGGCGCCAACGAAGCGGCGTTGAACATGCTGCGCGAGATCGGCGACGTGAAGCGGATCAAGGAGTATATCGCCCGCGCCAAGGACAAGAACGACCCGTTCCGGCTGATGGGCTTCGGCCACCGGGTCTACAAGAATTATGACCCGCGGGCG
>DASTCB010000062.1:0-4130 GCA_035711585.1 Sphingomicrobium sp. | reverse complement strand
TGAGGAAGCCGCTGTCGCGAACATGATCCATGAAATCGGCCAGCCCATCCCAGAAGCCGTGGACATTGAGCAGGCAGAAGGGCTTGGCGTGATAGCCGAGCGCGTTCCAGGTCCAGGCCTCGAACAGCTCGTCCAATGTGCCAATGCCGCCCGGCAACGCCACGAAGCCGTCGCACAGCTCGGTCATCTTCGCCTTGCGCTCATGCATGTTGGCGACGGTGGTGAGTTCGGTGAGGCCGGTGTGAGCGACTTCGTGATCGACCAGCGCCTGCGGGATCACCCCATAGACCCTGCCGCCCGCCGCCAGCATCTCGTCGGCGATGATCCCCATCAGCCCGAGCCGCCCGCCGCCATAGACCATGTCGATTCCTCGCGCGGCCATTTCGCGGACCAGCGCCCGCGCCATGTCTGCGAACGCGTAGTCGCTGCCGGGCGCCGATCCGCAATAGACTGCAATCCGCTGGATCATAATTTCACGAGAGCCTTGAGATCTGCGATGGGGCGGGCGCCATAATGCTGGATGATTTCCGCGGCGGCGATGGCCCCGGTCCACAGGCAGCGCTCGAGGGACGCGCCCTTGCAGCGCGCCGTCAGGAAGCCAGCGGCGAACAGGTCGCCTGCGCCGGTGGTATCGACGACCTCGCCGACAGGCGCGGCCGGTATGGAGATGCGCTCGCCATTCTCGATGGCGGTCGCGCCCTCCGGCCCCTTGGTCACCACTAGCGTCGGCACCTTGATGCTGAGCTCGGTCAGCGCATGCTTGAGGTCGGTGCGGCCGGTCAGCTGAAGCGCCTCATCCTCGTTGCAAAACAACAGGTCGACCCCGCCGCTGTCGATCATCCGGCCGAAGCTTTCCTTGCGGCCCGCAATGCACACGCTCTCGCTCAGGGTGAAGGCGACACGCCGATTGGCGGAATGCGCGACCTTGATTGCTTCCATCATCGCCGCGCGGGGCTTTTCCGGCCCGAACAGATAGCCTTCGAGGAACAGGATCGATGCGGAGGCGATCAGGTCCCGGTCGAGGCTCGCGCCGTTCAGCTCATGGCTTGCGCCGGGGCAGGTGTTCATCGTCCGCTGCCCGTCGGGCGTCACCAGGATCAGGCAGCGCCCGGTGGGCGGCCCCGAGCCGTCTCCCCTAGGCAGCGGCGGCGTGTCGAAGCGGACTCCAAGCGCATGCATGTCATGCTCGAAGATCATGCCAAGCTGGTCTTCGGCGATCTGGCCGATGAAGGCGGCGCTGCCGCCCATCGCTGCCACGCCCGCCATGCTGTTGGCCGCCGACCCGCCCGACATTTCCCGGGCCACGCCCATCGCGGCGTAGAGATCGTCCGCCTCGTCTGGGGTCAGCAGTTGCATCGACCCCTTGGGCAGCTTGTGCGCCCGGATGAACTCGTCGTCGCAGTCGGCGATGACGTCGACGATGGCATCACCCATGGCAACGATATCGAGGGAAGGCTGGGTCACGGCGAAGCGCCGGTAGCCGTTGGATTGGCGAGCGGTCAACTCAATGCCCGTTCGTCCTGAGCGGAGCGGGTAGCGCGCAGTCGAAGGGCGAATGGACAGCGGTACTGCCGGCGCCCTTCGACTTCGGCCTGCGGCCTACGCTCAGGACGAACGGGGACTTGCAGTGCATTTCAAACCCGTTACCCAACGCGCATGACCGACCAAGCCGCTTCCTCCGCTTCCGCCCCTGGCCCCATTTCCCGATCGTTATTCGCCCTAGCCGTCTTCTACGGCGGCATGGTGTGCATCGCGGGCGTGCTGGCCAACAAGCAGGTCGCCCTGGGTCCGCTGGCGGTCGAGGCCGGCATCTTCGCCTTCCTGATGCTGGTCACCACCTCCAGCGCGGTGGCCGAGCTGCACGGTCGCGAAACCGCCCAGCGGCTGGTGATGCTGGGCTTCGTTCCGTTGATCTTTTCGACGCTGCTCGCGGTGCTGGTGCTTCAGCTGCCAGCGGCTCACGACATGCCGGCCGACCGCCAGAGCGCCTTTGCCACCATCATGGGCTCGACCCCGCGAATCTGGATCGGCGGGATCATCGCCTACGGCATCTCGACGCTCCTCAACGTCTATATCTTCGCCCGGCTCAAGGCGCGCGAGGGCGCCCGGTTGATGTGGCTGCGCGCCGGAATCGCCAGCATTCTCAGCCAGATCGTCGACACGCTGATCTTCATCACGATCAGCTTCTACGGCGTCTTCCCGATCGCCAACCTGCTGGTCGGCCAGATGCTGGCCAAGGTGGTGCTGTCGGCGGTCCTGGTGCCCTGGCTGATCTACGTGTTCGTGGGTCTCGGACGCCGGCTCGACGCCTAGCCTGTGGCTCGCAGGCATCGGTCTAAAGCCGATGTCGCCGAGTCCCACTTACCGGCTTGATAAGTCGCGGGAAGCTTGCTCTAGCGAGGGCTGGAGTCGCGCGGGGTGGCGCGATGGGGTGGGGTGATTCCGCAACGCGTCGAGGAAAAGCGTGATGCCCGGGACGGGCCGTCACCCTTTTGTCTCACGAGGCCCCTAGCCGCCCGCCGTGCCTGATTCACCGGGTTCATTTAGATGGGGTCTCATCCGTGAAAAAACTATTCCTGCTTGCCTCGAGCGCACTCGTTGTGCCGACCATCGCCGTCATGGCGCCTGTTCCCGCAATGGCGCAGCAAATCACCACTTCCATCCAGGGGCAGGTCACCAGCGAATCCGGTGCGCCGATCGGCAATGCGGTGGTGACGGTGACGGACACCCGCACGGGCGCTTCTCAGCAGATCACCGCCAACTCGGAAGGCCTGTTTTCCGCCCAGAACCTGACGACGGGCGGCCCCTACACGATCACCGCAACCGCCGAAGGCCATCAGGGCCAGACGGTCGAGCAGGTGTTCACCAGCCTCCAGGGCGCAACCGAGCTCACCTTCTCGCTGAGCCCGGTCACCGCCGAGGTTGCTGCGGACACGATTGTCGTGACCGGTACCCGGGCGCGCGTTACCCAGCTTGAGGTCGGCCCAGGCTCGTCTTTCGGCACGGAGGTGCTGCAGAATGCGCCGTCCTTCAACCGCGACGTGCGCGACATCATTCGGCTCGATCCGCGCGTCAGCCTGGACCGCGAAGACGCTTCCAGCGGCGGCTCAGGAGTGGACCGCATCTCCTGCCTTGGCGGCAATGACCGCGGCAACAGCTTCACCGTCGACGGCATCCTCCAGAACGACGTCTATGGCCTCAACGACACCGGCTTTTCTTCGCGCAGTTCGACCCCGATTCCGTTCGACGCGGTGCGCGAGACGCAGGTGCAGTTCGCCCCGTTCGACGTCGAATATGGCCAGTTCACGGGCTGCACGATCAACGTCGTCACCAAGGGCGGCACCAACCGGTTCCACGGCGGCGCCTTCTTCGAATATTCCGACGACGGCCTTCGCGGAAACCATGTCAAGGACCTGGACGTCGGCGCGGTCGACCCGGACAAGCGCTGGGGCGTCTCGGTCGGCGGTCCGATCATCAAGGACAAGCTGTTCTTCTTCGGCGCCTATGAGTGGCAAAAGGGCGGGTTCGCCCAGGACGTGGGCCCAGCCGGCGCCGGCTATCCCAACGAGATCGTCGGCGTGCCGATCGAGGCGTTCAACGAGATCACGGATACCATCCGCGAGCTTTACGGAATCGACAGCGGCCCGCTGATCACCAGCCGGCCCTTCACGAACAAGCGCTGGTTCGGGCGTCTCGACTGGCAAATCACTGACGATCACCGACTGGAGGCGACCTACCAGCGCCTCAACGAGAGCACGATGCAGTCGGACGACAACGCCACCAGCACCTTCCCGCAAAATGCAGTCGGCTCCAACACCTTTTACCTCAGCGGTACCAAGTCGAAATATTATTCGGGCCGCCTCTATTCGAACTGGACCGACAATCTGTCGACCGAGCTGCGCTATTCGCGGTCGAAGATCCAGGACATCCAGGATCCGGTCGGCGGCGGCGAGGCGCAGGACCCGGATCCGATCATCCGCATCATCGTCGGCGTCGACAATCCGGGCATCGACGGCACCGTGCAGGTCGGCCCCGGCTTCTCACGTTCGGCCAACGACCTGCGCACGACCGTCGATCAGTATCGCGCGCTTGCCAACTATGATGCCGGCAACCACCGGCTGAAGGCCGGG
>DASTCB010000061.1:0-13290 GCA_035711585.1 Sphingomicrobium sp. | reverse complement strand
AGCGGAAGTGCTGGCAGAACAGCGAGGCGACATGTTTGCCCTTCGGCGCCAGGCTGGGATCGAGCGTCGATGGGATCAGCATCTCGATTACCGGCTTTGACGACCAACCGTTGAGCGCGGCATCTGCGAAGGCGCGGTGCATATAGTCCATGCTCGGCGCCATGATGATTCCGGCGGTCAGATGGTCGCCGCGGCCCGGCAGCGAGGTGAAATTGGGCAGCTTGTCCAGCGCCACGTTCATTCGGAAGGTCGCGCTCTCGCATCCCCAGTGGGCGAAATGCTCCTCGACCTGCCGGCTAACCGCGCCCTTGGGCACCAGCCGGTCGAACAGCAGCTTGGGGTTCACGCCCGCAACAATGGTTGGCGCTCGCCAACTCTTGCCGCCTGAAACGACCCCCGACGCCCGGCCCTTCTCGACCATGATCTCGCCGACCGGTGCGTTGAGAATGATGTCGACGCCCGCTTCGTGGCAAGCCTTGGCCATCGCCTGCGTAATCGCTCCCATGCCGCCGATGGCATGGCCCCAGGCGCCCGGGACTCCCGCCGCCTCGCCGAACAGATGATGGAGCAGCACATAGGCCGTGCCCGGTGTGTAGGGCGACGCGAAATTGCCGACGATCCCGTCAAAGGCGAACAGCGCCTTGGTCAGTTCGCCTTCGAAGAAACGATCGAGGATGTCGCCCGCGCTCTTGGTGGCGAATTCATGGACGATGCGGACCTCGTCGGTCTTAAGTCCGATCAGGTCGCGGCCGAGGCTGGCGAGTTGCGGCAGCCCGCGGAGCCCCGCCCCAGCTTCCGGTGGCGCCTTCAACAGCCATTTTCGGATCAGCGGGACGACCGTGTCCAGCTCTTCATGGTAGCGGTCATAGGCGGCGCCATCGGCTGGCACATGGCGGGCGATCTCGGAACGGGTCAAGCCGTCGCGGCCGGCCAACAAATAACTGCCGTTCGGGCCGGGCAGGAAGTTATCGATCTTGCGCAGCACGACCTGGAGACCGTGGCGCTCCAGCTCCATGTCCTTGATCACCTTGGGCTGAAGCAGTGACACGGTGTAGCTGGCCGCGCTGTTCCTGAATCCCGGATGGAACTCGTCGGTCACGGCCGCCCCGCCGACCTTGTCGGCGGCCTCGAGGATCGCGACTTTGAGGCCCTTTTTCGCCAGATAATGGGCGCAGGTCAGGCCGTTATGACCGGCCCCGATAATCAGAACATCGTGCATCAGCGCATCAATACCAATTCTTCGGACATGGTGGGGTGTAGTGCGACGGTGGCATCGAAGTCGGCCTTCTTGAGGCCGGCCTTCACCGCCACCGCCGCCGCCTGGAGAATTTCGGGCGCATCGGGCCCGATCATGTGGATCCCGACCACCCGGTCGGTGGCCGCGTCGACCACCAGCTTGTAGAGCGATCGCTCGTTGCGGCCGGCCAGCACATTCTTCATCGGACGGAAGTCGCTGGTGTAGGTTCGGACCTGGCCCAGCTTGTTGCGCGCCTGACCCTCGGTGAGGCCAACGCCCGCGATCGGCGGGTGCGAGAAGACGGCGTGGGGCACGCAGTCATAATCAACCGTCCAGGGCCCATTTCCGAACTGCGTGTCGGCGAAGGCGTGGCCTTCCCGGATCGCGACGGGGGTCAGCTGGATACGGTCGGTGACGTCGCCAACCGCGAAGATCGACGGCACGCTGGTTTGGCTGTGCTCGTCGACCTTGATCTCGCCTTTGTCACCGACCGCGACGCCTGCCTCTGCCAAGCCCAATCCCTCGGTATTGGGCGTCCGCCCGATCGCGAACAGGACAGCGTCGGCCTCAATATCGTCGCAGCCCTCCATGTCGATGAACAGCCCACCGTCATCCTGCTTCTCGATGCGGTTGAAGCTGGAGTTGAAGCGATATTCGATCCCCTTGGTCATTGAGATCTGCAGCAGCCGGTCACGCATCTGCTCGTCATAGCCGCGCAGGATAACGTCGGAGCGATTGACGACGATCACATGACTTCCGAACTGGTGGAAAATGCCGGCGAACTCATTGGCGATGTAGCCGCCGCCAGCGATGACGATCCGTTTCGGCAGAGCTTCGAGGTGGAAAACCTCGTTGGAGCTGATCGCGTGCTCGATGCCCTCGATGTTGGGCATGTTGGGCCGGGCGCCGGTCGAAACCAGGATCTTGCCTGCGGTCAGCGTCCTGCCGCTCGCCAGCTTCACCTGGTTGGGACCGGTCAACGTCGCCCGCTCGTGGAAAATCTCGACCTGATGGTTGGTCAGAGTCTGGGTGTAGAGCCCCTCCAGCCGCGACACTTCGCTGAGAACATTGTCGCGCAGCACCGGCCAGTTGAAAGCGCATTTGGGAACATCCCAGCCGAACATCGCCGCATCGTTCAGATCCTCGGCGAAGTGGGCGCCGTATACGAGCAGCTTCTTCGGCACGCAGCCGCGGATGACGCAGGTCCCGCCAACCTTATGCTCTTCGGCAATCGCCACCCTGGCGCCATGGGCGGCGGCGATCCGCGCAGCGCGGACTCCGCCCGATCCGGCGCCGATCACGAACAGGTCGAAATCAGCCATTTGGTCCTCCGAAAAAGGCCGGGTTCGCTCTTCTGCACGCGACGGACCAATCGAATTTGGGCATGGAGATCATCAAAGACCCGCCTTATCGATCAGGTCGCGGGTCGACGGGTCGAGCTTCTCACGTCCTTCCGGATCGTCGAGGGCGCGCGCCATTTCCTTTCCCAGCTCGACCCCGAACTGGTCGAACGGGTTGATGCCAAGCAGCGTGGCATTGGCGAATGTACGGTGCTCGTAGAAAGCGATCAGCGCTCCAAGCGAACGCGCGTCGAGGCGCTGCAGAAGCACCGTCATCGACGGCCGGTCGCCCGAATAGGCCCGCGCCCTGTCGTCATGCTGGCGCCCCGCCATCAGGGCAGCTCCTTGCGCGAAACAATTGCCGAGCAGCAGCTGGTGATGGCGCGGGTCGACTCCGTCCTGATGCTCGACCACCGCCACGAACTCGACCGGGATCGCGGCCGTGCCCTGGTGGAGAAGCTGGAAAACCGCGTGCTGGGCATCGGTGCCCACCCCGCCCCAGGTAACCGGCGCGGAATGACGACCCAGCGGCTCACCTTCCGCCGTGACCGCCTTGCCATTTGATTCCATCTCCAACTGCTGGAGGTAATCAGGGAGCAGCCTCAATCGCTCGTCATAGGCGAACACAGCCCGACTCTGAACGCCGCGGTTCTGCGTGTAGAACAGGTCGGCGAATGCGGCGAGCAACGCCAGATTGGTGACGCCGTCGGTCAGCTTGACGTGCCGGTCCATCTCGGCCGCCCCCTCGAGCAGCTCCTCGAATGTGCCCCAGCCAAGCGCCAGGGCGATCGACAGCCCTACCGACGACCACAGCGAATAGCGGCCGCCGACGCCCTCGCCGAACGGCAGGACGCGCGTCTCGTCGATTCCGTATTGGACCGCCTTGTCTGGCGCGGCGGTGACGGCGATGACCTGCCCGTACGGGTCGGACACCCCGGCCTCGCGCAGCCATTCGATCGCAGCCTCGAGATTGGTCAGCGTCTCGATAGTGGTGAAGGTCTTGCTGACGGCGACGACCAGCGTCGATGCCGGGTCAAGCCCCCAGGTCGCCTCGTCGAACGCCTCGCCATCGATGTTCGACAGGACGCGGACCTCGAACCGGTCTGAATCCCGCCCCAGTGCATCGATCACCAGGTCCGGACCCAGCGCCGATCCGCCGATGCCGATGTGAAGGATGGACTCGATCTCTCCGAAGGCCCCGCCCTCGATGGCGTCGATCAGGCTGCGCATGCGCTGGTGACGCTCGGCAGCGAGCCGATTGTCCTCCGGCTTTCCCTGACCCCGCTCGGCGACATGGGTCGCTGGGCGGTTCTCCGTGTCGTTGACGACATCTCCCGCGAACAGCGCATCCCTGGCATCCGAATAGCCCACCTCGAAGGCCAGCACGGAAAACTCGCCGAGCACTTCCTCGTCCAGGTGCGTCTTGGACCAGTCGAAATGGATTCCGGCCACCTCGCGTGAAAAGGTCTTCACCCGCTCGGAATCGGCTTCAAACAGCTCCGTTAGACGCTTGGGCTTATAATCCCCGACCGCCTTCCATGCGGCCTTGCAATCCAGAATCGCCATGGCCATGCGTCATAGTGAGGAAGGCGTCATTTGCCATCCCCGCTTGACCTTCCCCGCCCGACCCTGAAAAGCGGCCCGGCATGGCATTTTTTTCCTTCCGTCGCCCCCACTATGCCGATCCGCCGAAGCAAGAGCGGAAGGAAAGCCCGGGCAGCCTGGTCAGATCGCTGCTGATCATCGCCTTCGCGGCCTGGGTGCTCAGGAGCCTGATCGTCGCGCCCTTCTACATTCCGTCTGGATCGATGCTGCCGACGATGATGATCGGCGACTATCTGTTCGTATCGAAATGGCCCTACGGCTACTCCAGCGCCAGCTTCCCGTTCGAATTCCCGCCCTTCAAGGGCCGCCTGTTCGGTTCGACCCCCAAACGTGGCGATGTGGTGGTGTTCGAAGGCCCGGGCGGTGCCGATGTGGTCAAGCGGGTGATGGGCGTCCCGGGGGACGTGATCGCCGTACGATCCGGCCGGGTCATCCTCAACGGCCGCGAAGTCCCGCGCGAGCAATTGCCTGACTATCTGATGACGGTCTCGCCCAACAGCCCTTGTCGGGTGGTGCCACCGGCGATCGCGATGACCAGGCCCGCGCCCGACGGCAGGCCGGCATGCGTATACCCCCGGTATCGCGAAACGCTGCCCGGCGGTCCAAGCTACGAGGTGCTCGACCAGACCGACAGCAGCTTCGCTGACAATTATGGGCCGGTGACCGTTCCCGTGGGCCACGTCTTCGTCATGGGCGACAATCGCGACGACAGCCAGGACAGCCGTTATGCGGTGATTGAGGGCGGGATGGGTTTCGTGCCGCTCGATCGCATCGTCGGCCGCGCCGAGCATGCCTTCTGGTCGACCGACGGCAGCGCGTCATGGATCAATCCGTTGAGCTGGTTTAGCGCGCTGCGCACCGACCGGCTTGGCACCGACTACCATCCATGATCGAAATCCCCCCTTTCGTCGGCGAGGCCCTCGGCGGCGAGCCCAGCGACCTCAAGCTGTTTGAGCGGGCGCTCACCCACGGCAGCCATGGCCGCGATACCTATGAGCGGCTCGAATTCCTGGGCGACCGGGTGCTGGGCCTGGTCGTCGCCGGCTGGCTTTACCAGCGCTTCCCCAACGAGCCCGAGGGCAAGATGAGCCGTCGCTACAATGCGCTGGTGGCGCGCGAGACCTGCGCCGAGATCGGCCGAGCGCTCGACCTCCCGCGCTTCATCCGCCTCGGCAAACAGGCGCGCGAGGACCACGCCAGTGCCAGCGACAATGTCATCGGTGACGTTGTCGAGGCGATGATCGGCGCGATCTATCTCGATGGCGGCCTGGATCGAGCCGAGGCGTTCGTCCGGATGCAATGGGAGCCGTTCCTGGAAGGCCAGCGGAAGGCGCCCGAGCATCCCAAGTCGGCGCTCCAGGAAGTCGCCGCGGACAAGAAGCTTGGCGTTCCCGCCTATGAAGTTCTGGCCCGCATTGGCCCGCACCATGCACCGCGCTTCCGCGTCAAGGTAAGCCTTGGCCGCCACGGCGAAGCGGAGGCCGAAGGAGCTTCAAAGCAGGAAGCAGAGACCGCCGCCGCCGCGGCGCTGCTAGAGAAGTTCCGATGACCCGCTTCGGCCTGGTCGCGGTGCTCGGCGCGCCCAACGCGGGCAAGTCGACGCTGGTTAACGCGCTGGTCGGCCAGAAGGTGGCGATCGTCAGCCCCAAGGCGCAGACCACCCGAGCCCGGCTGATGGGCATTGCGATCGAGGGCGACAGCCAAATCCTGCTGGTCGATACGCCCGGCATCTTCGTGCCGAATCGCCGGCTCGACCGGGCGATGGTCAAGGCCGCCTGGGAAGGCGCCGAGGATGCCGACCGGGTGGTGCTGGTGATCGACGCCGCAGCCAGGACTGGGGGCAAGGTCGAGCAGATGATCGAGGGGGTCGAGGCCCGGCCCGAGCCGCGTATCCTGGTGCTCAACAAGGTCGATATCGCGAAGAAGGACGACCTGCTGGTCCTTGCCTCCAGATTGTCGGAGCGGCTTCAGCCGGAAGCGGTGTTCATGGTCTCCGCGACGACCGGGGATGGCATCCCCGAACTCAAGGCTCACATCGCCGCGGCGATGCCCGAAGGCCCGTGGCACTTCCCCGAGGACCAGCTGACCGACGTCACCGACCGAATGGTCGCCGCCGAGCTGACGCGGGAGCAGCTGTATCATCAACTCCACGCCGAACTGCCATATGCCAGCGCGGTCGCGACCGAGAAATGGGAGGATCGCAAGGACGGCTCGGCGGTGATCCACCAGCAGATCCTGGTCGAGCGCGACAGCCAGAAGGCAATCGTCGTCGGCAAAGGCGGCTCCCGCCTCAAGCAAATCGGCGCCGCAGCCCGCGAGGCCATCGCCGAGCATCTCGGCCGCAAGGTCCACCTGTTCCTGCACGTCAAGGTCAACCCCAAATGGGGCGAGGACCGGGGGCTTTACGAGGATATCGGGCTGGACTGGGCCGATTAGGCAAGCAGTTCCCCGACCCATTTCGGCACCTCGACCCCGGCGGGCCCGTAGCGCCGTTCGTCAAAGAAAATGCTGCCCTGGCTCGGCTCGAGGTTGATCTCCAAGGTCCTCGCCCCGCAGTAGCGCGCCGTCTGGACGAAACCCGCGGCCGGATAGACCGCGCCCGACGTTCCAATCGACACGAACAGGTCGCAATCCATCAGCGCCCGGTCGATCCGCTCTATCTCGTACGGCATCTCCCCGAACCAGACGATGTCGGGCCTGACATTGCCGGCGACCTGGCATGACGGGCAGCTCGCCCCCTCGCCCATCGGACCTTCCCAGGGAAAGCGCTGGTCGCAGGCCAGGCACCAGCCGCTGGTCAGCTCGCCATGCATGTGCAGCAATCGCTTGGCTCCCGCCCGCTCGTGCAGGTCGTCGACATTCTGGGTGACGATCAGCAGCTCGCCCGGCCATTCGGAGTCGAGCCTGGCCAGCGCCCCGTGCGCCGCGTTGGGCTCGACCTCGCCGAGCCGCGCGCGGCGGGCATCATAGAATTGGTGCACCAGGGCCGGATCGCGCCGGAAAGCCTCGGGTGTCGCAACATCCTCGACCCGATGCCCTTCCCACAGCCCATCAGGTCCGCGAAACGTCGCCAGCCCGCTCTCCGCGCTGATTCCGGCGCCGGTCAGGATGACGATATTGCGGACCTCGCGCATCGCCGCACCGTAGCGCATCTGGAACCGAAATCAGCCCATCCCCATTTGACTTGCAGGAGAAGCAGCATGGCCGGTGGCTGGACCCGCGACGGAGCGGTGCAGGATCAGATCGACGATACGCTGAAGGATGCGGTTGCCGCGGCCCGCGCGCGGATGCCGGCCGGCGAGAGTGCGCTGGAGTGCGACGACTGCGGGGAACCGATCCCCGCTCGCCGCCGCCAGGCCCTGCCGGGAGTCCGGACCTGCGTTGCCTGCCAATCCGAACGCGACAAGAACGTTGCGCGCAGCATAATCAATCGCCGGGGCAGCAAGGACAGCCAGCTGCGATGAAGCTATTGACACCAATGTCAGCTACACCCACTCTTCGATCATGGTGAGCGAAGCATTTCATCACCCGATCGGCATCCACGCCGAGGACATCGACCATATGGGCCATGTCAACAACAGCGTGTACCTCAAGTGGGTGCAGGAGGCGGTGGTCGACTTCTGGGAGAAGGTCGCTCCGCCCGAGGCTGTCGCCAAACACCTGTGGATCGCGCTCAGCCACGAGATCCAGTATCGTCGTCCAACTTTCCGGGACGACCTCGTCGTCGCCGATGTGATCGCGGAGAAGGTTGAGGGCGCGAGGGCCTTCTTCACCACCGTCATCAAGCGCGGAGAGGAAGTGCTGGCGGAGGTCAAGAGCACCTGGTGCTGCCTCGACGCCGTTTCGCGCCGGCCCGCTCGACTGGCCCGAGATATCGCCCAGCGCTTTCTGTCCGATTGAGCGTTGCGCCGGCGGTCCGGCTGGGCCAAATCGCCGGCATGGCTGATCCCAAGATCCGTATCGGCATCGGCGGCTGGACCTATGAGCCGTGGCGCGGGACCTTTTATCCCGACAAGCTGCCCCAGAAGCGCGAGCTGGAATATGTCGGGCAGAAGCTGACTGCGACCGAGATCAACGCGACTTATTACAGCCGGCAGAGCCCGAAGAGCTGGGAAGGCTGGGCCGGAACCGTGCCCGACGGCTTCCAGTTCGCGGTCAAGGGCTCGCGCTTCATCGTGATGAAGTCGAAGCTGGCCGAAGCGGGGGAAGGCGTCGGCAATTTCCTGGCCCAGGGACTGACCGCGCTCGGGCCGAAGCTCGGTCCGATCCTGTGGATGTTCATGGCTCGCAAGAAGTTCGATCGCGAGGACTTCGCTGCCTTCCTGACGCTGCTTCCCGAGAAACAGGACGGCGTCTCGCTCCGCCATGCCATCGAGCCGCGCCACGAAAGCTTCCGCGACGACGCATTCATCGATCTGTGCCGCGACCATAACGTCGCGATCGTCTATGGCGACGACGATGAGTTTCCCCTCATCGACGCGGACACCGCCGACTTCCGCTACGCCCGCCTGCAGCGCATGAACGAGGACGTACCGACCGGTTATGATGGAGAGTCGCTCGACCGCTTGGCTGGAACGATCAAGGGCTGGCACAAGCACAGTTACATTTTCATGATCAATGGCGCCAAGGTTCGCGCCCCCGCCGCGGCAATGGCGCTCCAAGACCGTCTGGGCATTGCGCCTGCTTGAGCCTTCGGCCATCACCCGGCGATGCGCACCGACCAGCTGCCTGTTCGCATCGCCCTGTTCGCTCCCGACGGCCGCATGGGCCGGGCGATCCAGGCGGCGATTGTCGAAGACCCGGTGTTCGAGTTCGACAACGACCATGGCGACGTTCTGGTCGACTTCTCCGCGCCCGACGCGCTTCGGGCGAGCCTCGACCGCGCCGTATCGGCCGGCATCCCGCTGCTGATCGGCACTACCGGCCTGATCGAGGAGCATGACGCGCTGATCGCCGACGCCGCGAAGATCATCCCGATTCTTCGCGCACCCAACACGTCCCTGGGCGTCGCCCTGCTCGCCGATCTCACCGAGCGGGCCGCGCGGGTGCTGGGACCGGATCGTTGGGACATCGAAATCGTCGAGGCGCATCACCGTAACAAGGCCGACGCACCGTCGGGAACTGCGCTCCACCTGGGCGCAGCAGCGGACAAGGGCCGCGGCGGTTCTTCCAGCGCCGAGCGCGGCCGCGATGGCACCGGCCTCAGGCGCGAGCCAGGCGTGATCGGCTATGCTGCGATCCGGGGCGGCACGGCCGCCGGCGACCATGACGTAATGTTCCTCGGACCGGACGAACGGCTGATCCTATCCCACCGAGCCGAGAACCGGGCCATCTTCGCCCGTGGCGCCCTGGCAGGCGCGCGCTTCCTAAAGGGAAAGCCGGCGGGACTCTATTCCATGCGCGACGTCATCGACGCTGCATGAAGAATGCCGACGTTTTCGAGTTCTTCCACCGTTTGGCCGAGTCCAATCCGGCGCCGGAAACCGAGCTTGAATATGTGAACCCCTACACGCTGCTGGTGGCGGTAGCGCTCTCGGCGCAGGCGACCGATGTCGGGGTCAACAAGGCGACTCGCAAGCTGTTCGCCGAAGTCAGGACGCCGCAGCAGATGCTCGACCTGGGCGAGGAGGGCCTCAAGCAGCACATCAGGACGATCGGCCTCTACAACACCAAGGCTAAGAATGTGATCGCCGCTGCGCGCATTCTGGTGGACGAGTTCGACGGGGAGATTCCGCGGGAGCGGGAGAAGCTGGAAAGGCTTCCCGGCGTCGGCCGCAAGACCGCCAATGTGGTGCTCAATGTCGCCTTCGGCAAGCCGACCATCGCCGTCGACACCCATATCTTCCGAGTATCCAATCGGACCGGCCTGGCGCGGGGCAAGACCCCATTGGCCGTCGAGCAGAAGCTGGAGAAGGCCGTTCCGGAATCCTTCATCCACGGCGCGCACCATTGGCTGATCCTGCACGGGCGTTACATATGCAAGGCGCGAACGCCGGAGTGCTGGCGCTGTCCGGTCGCCGACCTATGCGCTTACGAGCCTAAGACCCCGCCTCCGAAGATTAAGTCCAGCGCCGCTCCAACCGCTGGCTGAGCCCGGTCAGCAGCTCATATTGCGACAGGCCCGACGCTTCGGAAGCCGAAGGCAGGTCATAGTCGAGCGTCACCCAATCGCCTTCGCGAAGCTCCGGGGCGGCGGTCACGTCGAGTGCGACGAGATCCATCGACACGCGGCCGATCAGCGGCAATGGCTTCCCATCGACGCTGGCGGAGCCTTTGCCGGCGAAGCAGCGGAGATAGCCGTCGGCATAACCCATGTTGAGGATCGCGGCCTCGGTGTCGGCCTTGGCGGCCCAGGTGGCGCCATAGCCGATCGTTTCTCCCGTGCGGACGATGCGCCGCTGCACGACCTCCGCCTCGGGGTAGGCGACCTGGGCGATATGGCCCGCCGCCTCCTGGCGCGGAACGCCGCCGTAGAGCGCCAGGCCGGGACGGACGAGGTCGAAGCTGTACTCGCTGCCCAGGCAGATGCCCGCGCTATTGGCGAGGGCGTAGCGCCGCGCCTCGACCGCCGCGGCCACCGCCGCGAAGCGGTCGCGCTGCACGGCGTTCATGGGGCCGTCCTCATCGGCACAGGCAAGATGGCTGTGCAGCGTGTGGATCTCGAGACCGTCGAGATGGGCGATCTCGTCGGTTCGGAGGCCGAGCCGGTTCATGCCTGTGTCGACCATCACGTCGCACTTTCGGCCGGGAGCTGCTTCCTTCCATCGGGCAACCTGGGCCACCGTGTTGAGCACCGGCCGGGCCTTGCTGGCATGCACCGCGTCCAGGTCGTCCGGCCCGACGCCATGCAGGACGCACAACTCCACCCCGTTTGGCAGCGATCCAAGCGCCTGGGCCTCGGCCCAGGTGGAAACGAAAAAGTCGCGACAGCCTGCCTCGGCCAGCAAACGCGTAACGTCGCGCGCGCCGAGCCCGTAGCCATCGGCCTTGACCGCGGCGCCAGCGGTAACGCCGGCGGTCCGCTGCAACCAGCGCCAATTGCCCTGCAAGGCCCGGGAATCGAGACGAAGGCGAAGCGCGTGGTGGATCACGCGCCCTGCCCTAGCCACTGCTTCCAAGGCAGTCGAGCACCGCATCAAAACATGCGCGAGCCGTTGGGCACGGCGCGCTCCGGGTGCAGCAGGACGATGTCGTCGTTGCCGTCGGCGAAGCCTAAGGTGAGCACTTCCGACATGAAGGGCCCGATCTGTCGCGGAGGGAAGTTGACGACGCCGGCGACCTGCATGCCAACCAGATCCTCGAGCCGGTAATGGACGGTAATCTGTGCCGACGACCGTTTGACCCCGAGTTCCTCGCCGAAGTCGATTTTCAGCTTGTAGGCGGGTTTGCGGGCCTCCGGAAACGAGACCGCCTCAACGATCGTCCCCACCCGGATGTCGACCTTCATGAAGTCGTCGAAGCTGATCTGGGAAGTCATCGGCAGGCGAGTCCTCTGGGGTCGGGCTCGCCTGCCTATGGGTATGAAGCGGTCCCCGCAACAGCCCCTAGCGGGCGGCCACCTCGATCGGTTGCAACGAAGCGGCGGCGATCCGCTGATCCCGCTCGCTGGCGATGCTGGCCAGCGTGTCGTTGAAGCATCGGCGGGCTTCGTTCTGGCCGGAGAGGTCGGCCGGTGATGCCGTTCCGCATACTTGCCTGGCGGCAACCGAAAGGCGGCGGTCGAGAGCACGCTGGCCGGAAGCGGTCGAAAGGTCGAGGTCGGCAAGCTGCACCTTGGCCGTCGCGGGCGCAGGCGGTTCGGCCAGGGCTGGAGCGGCGGTGAAGGCCAGCAGCGAGGCAATGAAGATCTTCGTCATGTCGCATTCCCTAAATTCGAGAGGGCCGGGTTTCCGGCGCGACCTTTCATCTATACCGATAAATCAGTTTTCATAAGCAACGATATTGCGCTATCATTCTGCAAATTTGCAGAGCCCGAAACGCGCGGACCGAGCTAAGATGGCGCCGATGCTGGATTGGAACGACCTCAAATATTTCCTCAGCGTCGCCGAGGAAGGCAGCACGCTGGCTTCGGGCCGCGCGCTGCGCGTCAGCCAGACGACCGTATCCCGGCGCATCGCGGCGCTGGAGGAGGCGCTTGGGCTCCAGCTGTTCGACAAGCGCCAGGCGGGCTACGCGCTGACCCCGGCGGGAGAGGAATTGCTCGGACGCGCCCGCCAGGTCGGGCAGGCCGCTTCGGGCTTTGCGGAGGCGTCCGCCGCTATCGCCCGCGACACGAGCGGCATCGTCAGGATCACCACCCAGGAAATCTTCGCCGTCACCCTGCTCGCGCCGATGCTGCGCGAACTTCACGAGCGTCATCCCGAGATCCTCATCCAGCTCGACGACAGTCAGAATTTTCGCGACCTGGGCGAAGGGGAAGCGGACATCGCCTTACGCAGCGCCATGAGTGATCTCGGCGCCGGCGTGGTAGGCCGCCGACTCTGCAAGGATGATTGGACGCTTTATTGCAGCCGCGACTATGCGGCGGAGCATGGCGTTCCCGCCACGCGCGCCCAGCTGAAGAAACATGCCTTCATCGGCGGCGGCGGACCGAAATTGTGGCGCGCCTATTCGGCCTGGTTGCACGATCTCGGCCTCGACGACCGGATCATCATGCATCACGCCTCGGCGATGGGCATGCTGTCCGCGATCCGGTCGGGGCTGGGAATCGCGGTGCTGCCGTCGATCATCGCCGATGCGGAGCCAGACCTGGTCCAATGCGTCCCGCCGAAGGATGGCCATGGCCGGGAATTATGGCTGGTGACCCATGAGCGGGTTCGCCACACGCCGCGCGTCCGCACGGCAATCGACTTCCTTTACGAGCGTCTGGCGCGGCACATCAAGGTGCTGGAAGCTCAGCGCGCTTCGGCTGCCGCCTAGACCGGTCCTCCGCGCCACTCGGGCATCGGCCGCTCGCCGAGGGCCACCTTGACGGCCGCGGCAGCCAGCAGCCGCGTGGAATCGAGAATCGGCAGGGGCGAGACATCCAGGGTGATCAGCAGCGGAATTTCGGTGCAGACCAGCGCCACCGCATCGCAGCCTTCATCCGCCAGCTTCTCGATGATCCGG
>DASTCB010000060.1:0-9230 GCA_035711585.1 Sphingomicrobium sp. | reverse complement strand
ATCGGCGGGCTGACCGGCGACCAGCGCTTCTTCATCGCCTATGGCTACAGCTGGCAGAGCAAGCAGCGCGAGGGCGCGCTGCGCGAGCGGCTCCTGACCGACGAGCATTCGCCGGCCATGTACCGGGTCAACGGCGTGGTGAGGAACATGGACGCCTGGTACAAGGCGTTCAACGTCCAGCCCGGCGACAAGATGTACCTCCCGCCCGAGGAGCGGGTCCGGGTCTGGTAATTGGGGACAGTTTGAATTTCCCCCAATTGCCCTGCCCATTGCGCCGCGAAAATCCGCCGTTAATCTCCGGTCCGCTCGGACTGGAGAAAGCGAAAGCATGGCCCGCCTTGCCCGCCTCGTCCTGCCCGGCGTCCCCTATCACGTGACCCAGCGCGGCAACCGCCGCCAGCAGACCTTCTTCTGCGATGAGGATTATGCCCTCTACCGCGACCTACTGGCTGAGGCGGCAAGGAGGGCGGGGACAGAAGTCTGGTCCTATTGCCTGATGCCGAACCATGTTCACCTGATTGTCGTGCCGTCGCATGAAGATGGGCTGCGCATGACCTTCGCAGACGCCCACCGCCGCTACACGGGCTTCGTCAACGCGCGCCATCGGTGGACCGGACATCTCTGGCAGGGCCGATACGGCGCGGTAGCGATGGACGGGCAGCATCTCGTCCACGCCGCCCGCTATGTCGCCTTGAACCCGGTCCGCGCCCGGCTGTGCGATCGGGCCGAGGAGTGGCAGTGGTCGAGCACGCGAGCGCTTCTGAGTGGCAAGGACGACGGGCTGGTGACGGTTGGACCGCTGCTTGAGCGCCTCGGCGATTTCGCTACTTTCCTCGGCAGCGAAGAGGACCAGCAGGCGACACGCGCGCTGCGGATGGCGGAAACGACCGGGCGGCCGGTGGGCGGATCGGATTGGATCGAGGAGCTGGAGCGGCGAAGCGGTAAGCAACTGGCCCGTCGAAAGCCGGGACCAAAACCGGCAGCCAGTAAAAGCAGTTTGGAAGATGAATTGAGTGTATTTAGTAAACTGTCACCGTAATCCCAACTTTGGGGACGCTCTAAACTGTCCCCAAATGCGACGGACTAGGAAATCGGCCGCTCACCCGCTAGGGCGGCGGCCGTGACCGCCACCGTTCATCAACTGGGCGATACGCGAGCGCCCTCGCTCGATCCGATGATCGCGCTGACCGCGGGCGACATGAACGCGGTCAATGCCGTCATCCTCGAGCGGATGCAGTCCAAGGTCGCGCTGATCCCCGAGCTGGCCGGTCATTTGATCGCCGGCGGCGGCAAGCGGATGCGGCCGATGCTGACCTTGGCCAGCGCGGCGCTGCTCGATTACAGCGGCGCCCGCCACCACAAGCTGGCTGCAGCGGTCGAGTTCATCCACACCGCGACGCTGCTCCATGACGACGTGGTCGACAATAGCGGCATGCGGCGCGGCAAGCGCACCGCCAACCTCATCTGGGGCAATCCGGCCAGCGTGCTGGTCGGGGACTTCCTGTTCAGCCGTGCCTTCGAGCTGATGGTCGAGGACGGCAGCTTGAAGGTGCTGCGCATCCTCAGCCACGCCTCCGCGGTGATCGCCGAGGGAGAGGTCGACCAGCTGACCGCCCAGCGCCAGGTCGAGACGAGCGAAGAGCATTACCTCCATATCATCAACGCCAAGACCGCGGCGCTGTTCGCCGCCGCCTGCCGGATCTCGCCCGTGGTAGCGGAGGCCGGCGAGGAGGCGGAGGAAGCGCTTGAGGCCTACGGCCGCAACCTCGGCATCGCCTTCCAGCTGGTCGATGACGCGATCGACTATTCGTCGGACGAGGCGACGATGGGCAAGGGCCGAGGGGATGACTTCCGCGACGGCAAGGTCACCCTGCCGGTGATCCTCGCCCATGCCCGGGGATCGGCCGAGGACCGCGCCTTCTGGAAGGCGGCGATGCAGGGCGAGCGGGTGAGCGACGAGGATTTGGCCCATGCGACGCGGCTGATCCATTCGACCGGCGGGCTGTCGGACACGGTCGAGCGCGCGCGCCTCTACGGCCGCCGGGCGATCGACGCGCTCGCGCCCTTCCCGGCCAGCCGTGCGAAAGCGGCGCTGGCCGAAGCCGTCGAATTCGCGGTGGCGCGGGCTTACTAAAGCGCTCCATCGCAGCCTTTTCCGCCTTCCAGTCGTTACGGCTGCGGAGGTGAGTCATGCCATCCCTGTGGAAAGCCATATTCGAGCCGCC
The DNA here is from genome assembly GCA_035711585.1 of Sphingomicrobium sp. Lineage (GTDB taxonomy): Bacteria > Pseudomonadota > Alphaproteobacteria > Sphingomonadales > Sphingomonadaceae > Sphingomicrobium. The sequence goes on along the minus strand of DASTCB010000060.1, from coordinate 7,005 downwards.
GACCTATCCGCCCCTTAAGCAGGATGCGGAATGCGACCTGGTCGTCGTCGGCAGCGGCATCGCCGGCCTGTCTTCGGCCTATGAAGCGGCTCGCTTCGGCGCCAAGGTCATCGTCATCGATCGCGGCGACATCACCAGTGGAATGACCGCGCGGACCACCGCCCACCTCGTCTCTGAAATCGACGACCGCTATTTCGACCTGATCAAGGTCGCCGGCGAGGAGAAGGCGCGGCTTTATCATGACAGCCAGGTCGCCGCGATCAACCGGATCGAGCAGGTCTGCAAGGACGAAGGGATCGACGCCGATTTCACCCGGCTGAGCGGCTACCTGGTGCCCGCGGACGCGTCCGACATGGGCGAGCTGGAGCAGGAATTCGACGCCTGCCGCAAGCTGGAGGTCGATGTCGAATGGACCGACAGCGCGCCGTTCGAGCTTCCAAGCGGCACGCGTGGGTTGAAATTCGCCAGGCAGGGGCGCTTCCACCCGCTCAAATATTGCGCGGGCCTGGCGCTCGCCATCCAGAAGCGCGGCGGCCAACTGTTCAGCCGGACCGCCTATGTCGGCCATGACGAGGAAGACGACCGGGTGACGATCCGGGCCGAAGCCGGACCAAGCATCCGGGCCGGAGCCGCGCTGTTCGCGACCAATTCGCCGGTCAACGACCGGGTCGCGATCCACACCAAGCAGGTGCCGATGCGCACCTATGTCATCGCCGGCAAGGTGCCGTCGGGAAGCGTCGAGGATGCGCTGATCTGGGACACGCTGTCGCCCTATCATTATGCCCGGCTGCAGCCCGCAGGCGATGGGCAGGACTGGCTGATCGTCGGCGGCGAAGACCACCGCACCGGAACCGCCAACGACATGGACGAGCGGTTCGCCAGGCTCGAGGAATGGGCGCGCGAGCGGTTCAGCAGCTTCGACGGGGCCGAGCTGCGCTGGTCAGGCCAGGTGATGGAGCCGGTCGACTTCCTGCCCTACTCCGGCCGCGACGGATCCGACCGCATCTATGTCCACAGCGGCGACAGCGGCCAGGGCATCACCAACGGCGTCGCCGGATCGCTCAACTTCATCGCCCTCTATCTGGGCGAGAAGGCGCGCTTCGCCGAGCTATTCGACCCGGCGCGCAAGCCCAAGAGCAGCCTCAGCTTAAGCGAATATGTGAAGGGCCAGGGACCGGTGGTCGCCAACCTCGGCGAATATCTGGGCACGGGCGAGGTCGACGACATCGACCAGATCCCGCCGGGGGAAGGCGCCATCGTTCGACGCGGCCTGGCCAAGCATGCGGTCTATCACGGCAAGGACGGCAAGTTCATCGAACGCAGCGCGACCTGCACCCATGTCGGCTGCATCATCCATTGGAACAAGTTCGAGGAATGCTGGGACTGCCCGTGCCACGGGTCGATGTTCCTGCCCGACGGGACGGTGCTGAACGGACCGGCGATCAACCCGCTGGCCAAGGCCGAAGCGAGCGAAGCCAAGAGCAGGGAGCTGCACGAGGCGGAATAGAATCAGCTGATGAGTGCCGTCACGGGAGTAAAGCTTCAGAACGGCCATGCCCCCAGCATGGCCTGGTTTTTGAAGCTCGTGACGTCGATCGGGTTCGGCTCCGCCGACCCGTCGGCCGGCATTCGTCGTCTCAGCTGGGCAGCTGATACTGCTTCATCAGGTCGTAGAGCGTCGGCCGGCTGATTCCGAGCAGCTTGGCCGCGCCCGAAATATTGTTCTCGGTGCGGGTCAGCGCCTGGCGGATGACGCGGCGGTCGATCTGCTCGCGGGCGGCGCGGAGGTTGATCGGAAGCGGTTCGGCCTCGCCCCCCCTGGCGCCCGGCAGGTCGAGGTCGGCTGCGGTCACCTGCTTGCCGTCAGCCATGATCACCGCCCGCTTGATGCGGTTCTCCAGCTCGCGGACGTTGCCGGGCCAGGCATAGGCGTCGATGGCGTCGGCCGCGTCGGGCGAAAGCGACTGGACCCTGGTGTTCAGTTCGCGAGCGAAGCGGGCGACGAAATTGCGGGCCAGCAGCACCGAGTCTCCCGATCGCTCGGCGAGGCTCGGGATCTTCACCACAATCTCGGCAAGGCGATAGTAGAGGTCGTCGCGGAAGCGGCCTTCCGCGATCATCGCGTCAAGGTCCTGGTGGGTCGCGCAAACAATCCGCGTGTCGACGGCGATCGGCGCCCGTCCGCCGATCCGCTCGATCACCCGCTCCTGAAGGAAGCGCAGCAGCTTGACCTGGAGCGGCAGCGGGATGTCGCCGACCTCGTCGAGGAACAGGGTGCCGCCCTGCGCCAGCTCGATCTTGCCCGGCGTGGTCTTGACCGCGCCGGTGAAGGCGCCGCGCTCATAACCGAACAGCTCCGCCTCGAGCAGATTCTCGGGGATGGCGGCGCAGTTGATGGCGACGAATTCGCCCTTGGCGCGCGGCGATTTCTCATGGACCGCGCGGGCCAGCAGCTCCTTGCCGGTGCCGCTGGCGCCGAGGAGCATCACCGACACGTCAGCCGACGCAACCCGCTCGATGGTGCGGACCACCTTGACCATCTCGGGACTGCCGGTGAGCAGGGCCCCCATGGCGGTGGCGCTTTCGCTCGCGGCCTCGAGCCGGCGGTTCTCCGCCTCGATCCCGTGCAGGTGGAAGGCCCGGCCGACGATCAGCCCGAGCTCATCGATGTCGACCGGCTTGCGGTAAAAGTCATAGGCGCCGAGCGCGATCGCCTTCAACGCGCTCTCCCGGGCGCCATGGCCCGAGGCGACGATGATCTTGGTATCCGGCTTGAGCGCGACGATCTCGCTCAAGGTAGCAAAACCCTCGGTCGTGCCGTCGGGATCGGGCGGCAGGCCGAGGTCGAGCGTGACCACCGCCGGCTCGTGCAGCCGAACCAGCTCGATGGCCTGGGCGCGGTCGGTCGCGCCGACGACGCGATAGCCTTCATAGGCCCATTTCAGCTGGCGCTGCAGGCCTTCGTCGTCCTCGACAATCAGCAGGACCGGGAGTTCGCCGGAGTTGGAAGCGACGTCGCTCATGCCGTTTTCCGCCTGGGTTCATCGACCGCCTCGGCGGCGGGAAGGGTGATGGTGAACAGACTGCCCTCGCCCGGCTTGCTTTCGACCGTCAGCCGGCCGCCCATCGCCGAGACCAGGCTCTTGGCCTCGAAAGCGCCGACTCCAAAGCCGCCCTTCTTGGTCGAAGCGAAGGGTTGGAACAGGCGGGTGCGGACGAATTCCGCGTCCATGCCCTGCCCGCAGTCGGCGACCGCGATGGTCACCTGCCTGCCGCTGCCGCCCATGCGGACCGTAACCGGATCGGCGGGCGTGCTGGCGTCGACCGCATTCTGGACGAGGTGGCCGACCGCCTGTTCGAGCAGCAACGGGTCGGCCATGACCCAGAGATTGCCGTCGCCCTTCAGAAGCACGTCATGGTCGCCGCGCTTGGCCGCGATCGCCGAAGCGACCAGCGCTCGAAGCGGCGTCGGCTCCGGCTTGGCCGGGCGATGGTCCGGGGCCGGCGCGAGGCGGGCGAGCAGGTCATTCATCTTGCCGACCGAGCCCTTCAGGGTCGCCACCATGTCCGACCGGAACTCGGCATTGTCGGCGTGCCGTTCCGCGTTGCGGGCGAGCAGCGACAGCTGGCTGACGAGATTCTTCACGTCGTGCAGGATGAAGGCGAAGCGGCGGTTGAAGTCCTCGAACCGCTGGGCGTTCATCAGCGCCTGCTGGCCGTGCGCCTCGGCCAGGCTGGAAGCCGCCTGTCGACCGGCGGCTCGCAGCAGGTCGAAATCCTCCCAGTCCAGCGGCCGGCGGTAATCGGGCGCGGCGAGCAGCACCAGCCCGACCAGCCGCTCGTCGTGGATCAGCGGGACGCCGGTCCAGGCCTGTTCCTCGCCCAAGAGGGACGCCGGGATGTCGATTTCCTGGTCGCGGGGGTCGGCCCAGCCGCCGCAATAGGCGTCGAAGTCGATGATGCGTCCTTCGGCGCCGACCGACAGCCAGAAGCCGAGCGCCTCGGCGCTGGGGATGGTCGCCCCCGGGTTGGCGCTGCCCGACCAGTTCCAGGAAGCGGCCGGCTCGATCGCGCCATGTTCGTCGACGACGAGCAGCAGCCCGCCCGGCGCCTCGAGGATGTCGGCGAAGGCCTTGATCACCCGCTGGCCGAGCGGCGGCGCCTTGGGCCCTGAAGCGCCGATGGTGTCGGTGAAGCGCAGCCATTCGGCGCGATAGTCGTAGCGATGCTCGAAGAAATGCTTGGCGATCTTGACCTTGGCCCAACCGCGCGCCCGACTGGAAGGCAGCAGGACCATCGCCGCGATGGTCATCGCCGCAAGCAGCGCGATCAGCAGGGCCCGGGTCCAGTCGACGCCCGAATCCCGGAGCGCCGTGACCAGCACCGCCATCACCGCGAGATAGGCGGAGATGGCGATGAGCGAGAGGCTCTGGAAGGTGGCGGCGCGCGACAGGCGGATCCGCCAGCGGTCGTCGCTTGCTCCGCCGATGGCGAACATCGGAGCGACCAGGGCGATGACCAGGCCGCGCCAGTCGAACAACCCCTGCGCGGAGCCGGGATCGAAATAGGCGATGGTGTAGAGGTTGAGGTCGTAGGCCCACATGCCTGCCAGCGCGATCATGGCGAGGCGGATGTTGCCGCGGCTCGACGGAGCGGCCTGGCCGTAGAAATTGTGGACCAGCACTAGCGCGCCGGCGGCGGCGGTCAGGCGCAGGATGATGGCGGTGACGACCAGCGCGTGACCGGGGCTGATCGTGTCGGTGTCGATCACCAGCGGCAGTGCATCGATCACCAGCTGGAGGCCGAGCACGCCGCCGACCGCCGCATAGACGGGCTTGACCCCGCGCTGCTCAGCGCTGCTGTCGATCCCGGCCAGGCGATAGAGCACGCCGACCCACACCAGATTTCGTGCCGTCTCGGCATAGGCGGCGAGCATGGTGGTAGGCGCAACAGCGGTGGTCCACGCCCACAGGGCGGTCAGCGCGAAGGCGGCGAGCAGCATGCGCTGCTCGCTCTCGCCGAGGCCGCGCCGGAGCTCCCACAGGGTAAGCGAGACGAACAGCGCCGCGGCGAGCGCGTAGGTCCAGAAGGCGATCAGCCCCTGCACAAGCGCATCATTGTCAAATTCGCCGACATAGGCGGAGGTGTCGCAAAATTTTACAAAGGAATGGTGAATCGCCCCTTAGGCTGGCGTTTGCCCGCCATCATGCCATGGTGGGCCAATGAGCGATTTAGGCGAAGGCCGGGCGATCCGGCCGGTGATCCTGGCAGGCGGATCGGGCACCCGCCTGTGGCCGCTGTCGACATCCCAACGGCCCAAGCACCTGCTGCCGCTGCTGGGAAAGCGGAGCCTGTTCGAGCAGACCCTTGATCGTTTTGGTTCCCGGTTCGGCGAGCATTTCGCGCAGCCGATCATTGTCGCCAACCAGGCCCAGGAGGCGGATCTTCTGGAGCTGGCCGGTAACAACGCCACATTGGTCCTGGAGCCGGTCAAGCGCGACAGTGCGCCGGCCATCGCGCTGGCAGCCGTGCTCGCCGAAGACGATGAGCTGCTGCTGGTCAGCCCGAGCGACCATCATATTTCCGACGCCGCCGCGTTCCATGCCGCGATCGGCCTCGCCAGGCCGGCGGCGGAAGCGGGCCGGATCGTCACCTTCGGGATCGAGCCCGACCATCCCGCGACGGGCTTCGGCTACATCGCGGCCGAGCAAGGAAGCGACGCCGTCCGCCCGGTCGCGCGCTTCGTCGAGAAGCCGCCGCGCGACCGCGCCGAAGCGATGCTGGAGGCGGGCGGCCATTATTGGAACGCGGGCATCTTCCTCGCCTCGGCGAAAACCTGGCGCGAGGAGCTGGAACGGCATGCGCCGGCGATCCTGGCCGCAGCGCGTGAAGCGCTGGACAAGGCCGTTCGGGACGGGCTTGTCATCCGTGTCGACGAGCAAGCCTTCGCCTCTTCGCCCGCCAGGTCGATCGACTATGCGGTGATGGAGCATAGCGACCGCGTCTCGGTGGTGCCGGTCAGCATGGGCTGGTCCGACATCGGCAGCTGGCAGGCGCTGGTCGAGGCATCGGACAAGGACGAGGCGGGCAACGCGCTGGCCGCCGACGTGCTGGCGCTCGACTGCAACGACACTCTGATCAGGTCCAATGGGCCCAAGGTCGTGGCGATCGGAGTCGAGGGGCTGGTGATCGTCGCCACCCCGGACGCGGTGCTGGTGATGAAGCCCGAGGAGGCGCAGCGCGTCCGCGAGGCGGCGGAATGGTTTGAGCGGGAGAGCGGCGACTAGTTATCGCCAAGCCGCATCTTTCCCACGTCCGCCGGAACTTAGCCGCCGCCCTTCTGTTCGCTACTCTCCAAGGTCAGTAGCGGAGAGTCGGGAATGGGTTGGCTGATTGGGAGGGCGGCGGCGATGGCCGATCCGGAAGGGGCAAGGCAGAAGGCGCTGGAGAAGCTCAGGGGCATCGCCGAGATTGACGACCCCGAAAGCCTGGTCGTGCCGATCCTGCTCGACGCGATCCTGCTGGTCGAAAGCTACCGCGGAGCGCGGCACCAGATCACGTTTTTGGATGATCTGACCGGCAGCGTCGACGGGCTGCTGCGCGAGCTGACGATCGTCGAGAAGAGCAAGCTCTGGGCGGCGGAATAGCTGTGCCCCTGCGAAGGCAGGGGCCCAGAACCGCCGCGAAGCGGCGCTGACTGCCGATGAAGCAGGGCTACGTCTACATCATGGCGAGCAAACGCAACGGCACGATCTACATTGGCGTGACGAGCGAACTTATGCAGCGGGTCTGGCAGCATCGCACGGGTCAGGTTGCCGGCTTCACCAAAAAATATGGCTGCAAGCTGCTGGTTTGGTACGAGGCCTACGACGACATCCAGGACGCGCGTCTCCGGGAACTTCAAATGAAGAAATGGAAGCGCCTGTGGAAGATCAGCATAATCGAGGCGATGAATCCCAACTGGGATGATCTCTATCCGACGCTGATTTGAAGACTCCTGACGGA
>DASTCB010000059.1:0-19428 GCA_035711585.1 Sphingomicrobium sp. | reverse complement strand
ACGAACAGCATCGCCGAACGGGTTTCGGAAGCGCGCGCAGCGAGCATCTTGTCGGCTTCGGCCCTGAAATGCAGCCGGTTTGGCAGCGACGTGACCGGATCGTACATGCCGAGCGCATGGGCGTTCTCGATCGATGCGCGGACTTCGGCGAACAGGCTGTCCACCGCCGTGGCGAGCTTGGGCATGCAGTCGCGGACGATGCGCGGTGTCGGGCTGGTGAGGTCGCCCTGCTCGACGGCGAGCAATCGGTCCCCAAGAGCCGACAGTGCGCGCGCGCTTTCGCTGTTGGGCCGTTCCGACGCGATGTAGCTGATGAGCAGGCAGAAGGCGCCGGCGGCAAGCGAGGCCAGCACCTGTTCGTTAAAGCTGGTGAGGTAAAGGAAGGCAGTCAGGGAGAAGAGGAATGAGGCAAGGCCAGCCGCGCCCGACAATAGAGCGTTGCTGATCTTCTGCGCAGTCCCGTCCTTCAACTGTGAAATCGGCCTCACCCCTTCGCCGTACTCAGCGGCGGAAAATCCACGGAAACAGGCCTAAACAGTTGAGGTTAAGAAAGGGTGGAAAGCTGCTAGGTTTTGCGAAGGATAATGTAGAGGCTGCCGCCCCCGCCGTGGCGGCGATGCGCACCCCGGACCGCGGCGATGCGCCGAGCGTGACGGGAAACCGCCAGCCAGTCGTGAATAGCTGCCCGGATTCGGCCCCGTTCAAGGGGCGGATCGCCCCTGCGCTCGTGGCCGGTAATCAGAAGCAAAACCCTGTCGCCAGAGGCGATTGCGCGTTCCAGCGCGCGATCGATCGCTTCCCAGGCGCGTGTCAGGCTGTGACCATGGAGATCCAGCACTCGGTCCGGCGCAATGCGACCGGAAGCGAGCCTCCGGTCCCAGCTCCCGTCCAGCGTCGCCCCGTGAAGATTTTTGGTCCGTTCCGGATCTTTTTCCGTCCGCCGAGGTGGCGGGATTCCTTGCGGCTGGGCAGCTATCGGTGCTGCACCCGCAATCACAATTAGCGGGGTATCGACGGGCTCCCGCGAAAGCGGTCGAATCGTCGCGGTGACCTTAGCCCAGAGTTCGGCCTCCTCAGCGGACAGCTTGCGCACGCTGGACCGCCCCCTTGGGCAGCAGGATCAACGCCTGCCCCTTGGCCGCCATTCCGCCTGCCGTGAGCCGCGCCGATTGCCCAGCGCCCCAGAATGTGTCGAACCGGTTCGCGCCCTTGATCGCTCCACCGGTATCCTGGGCCACCCACAGTCCCGAGGCTTCCGGCCGATCCAGCGAGAGAAAGACCGGCGCTCCCAGGGGCGCGAACTTGGGATCGGCGGCGACCGACGCTCGGGTGGTCACCGGTACATTGAGCGCGCCAAGCGGTCCCGGACCGGTCAGCTCCTTGAAGAAGATATAGCTCGGGTTCTCGCGCATCAGCGCCTTTCCGCCATCCGGCTGGCTTCTCATCCACGCAATGATCGCGTCCATGCTCGCGCCGCCCGGCGGAAGGACGCCCCGCTCCCGCAGCAGCCGGCCGATCGCGACATATTCGCGCCCATTCTGGTCGGCATAGCCGATCCGCATCACCTGGCCGTCTGGCAGCAGCAAGCGGCCCGACCCCTGGATGTGAAGGAAGAACAGCTCGATCGGATCAGCGGCCCAGCCTATTTCGAGATTGCGGCCCGTTAGCGCGCCATCCTCGATCTCGGCCCGGGTGTAGTAGAGGACGCAATAGCCCTCATGGTCGACCCGGCCCCTGCCCCGCTGGCCCGGGCCGTAGCAGCGGGCCAAGTCATCGGGCTTGGCGTAAATCGGCACATCATAGCCGGGTTGCCGGATGCGCGACCCGCGGATCTCCGGCTCATAATAGCCCGTCGCGAATGCCTCGCCGGTCCCCACGCGCACCCAGTCGAACCTGTCGCGGAAGAAGGACTGGGCGTTGGACGCCGTCAGACTCGTCGCCTCGGTACACAGCGGTAGCCATTCGGCTGCGTTGGCCAGGCCGCTCTGGTCCTGGCGGCGGACCAGCACCGGGCAGCTTAGCCTGAAGGCCTCCAATGCCCGCACCGCCTCTTCGGCTCGCAGCGTGGCCGGACTAGCCAGGCTGACGCCCAGCTCGCGTGCGGTTGCTGGCGGTGGCGGCGGCGGCGGGGTCGGGGTCGGGGTCGGGGTCGGCGCGGGAGCGGGCGGCGGAGGGGCTGGCGGTTCGGGCCTGCGGGTCGTGCAGGCGGCGACCATCAGCGCTGCGGAGAGCGCGAGCGCTCTAAGAGCGTCCCTCACTCTTCCTCGTCGGTCTCAACCAGGAGCCAGTTTGGATCGCGCGAACTGATATCGCGGCGGAAGGTCCAGCGGTCGCGGGTCTGGACTGCGTCGGACAGCGATCCGGCAACCACCTCTCCCGCGGCGTTGCGGGTAATGGCGGCGATGTCCGCCTCGAACCGGACCGTGACCAGCGCCACATTACGATCGAGCTCGGCCCCGGCGATCAACGCCTGATCGATCGCGACCAGGCGATTGTCGAGCACCAGCCCGTCCTTGGTGCGCTGCTCGACCGCACCAGCGAAGGTTTCAAAGACATGGCCATCGACCAGCGGGCGCATCGCTTCCAGCTCGCCCTTCCAGAACGATTCGAGGATCATCCGATAGGCTGCCTTGCTGCCCTCCAGGAAGCGGGCGACATCGAAGCTGCTATCGGCAGCCAGCAGTGCGCGGACGCCCGGCCCCGCGGTCGGCAGGTAAGCCAAGTCGTCCGGTTCGCTCTGGGTCACGGTCGCGGTGGCGCGAGCGGCGGCGCGGGGTTCGACCCGGGCATCGGCCTCGGGATCGGCCGGTTTCAGGATGGGCTGCTCATGCCCCGTGCGCTCCCCCAGCACGCTGTAGAGTCGGAGGCCGATGAAGAGGGCGACGAGCGCAAGAATGACGATGGCGGTCAACGATGATTCCGTTTCGAGTTGGACGAATTTATGCCCAACATAATCCCGACAACGCTCATATTCAAAGGGCGCTCCATCAACCGCCTCGCCATTGCGCCGCAAGAACGCGGCTGCTAGTCGCTCCGACCAAGCGGAATAGGCCGGATCCGGCCTTCCTCCTTCATCGTCAATCACCCTGTTTTCCTAAGGAAGTTTCATGGCCGACCAGGATCCGATCAACCCGACGCCGGAAGCCAATGGCGAGGGAGAAGCCGCCCCCCAGGCGGCGACCATCGCCCAATATATCAAGGATCTGTCGGTCGAGAGCCCGTCCGCGCCGCAGGTATTCCAGTGGCAGACCCAGCCATCGCTCGACGTCCAGTTCGGGATCAACGGCAATAAGGTTGGTGACGATGTCCACGAGATCATCCTGAAGGTCGAAGTGACCGCCAAGTCGGACAGCGGCACCCACTTCATCGTCGACCTGAGCTACGCCGGGCTGTTCGGCTTCCGCAACATCCCGGAGGATGCGCTTCCGCCCTTCCTGCTGATCGAGGCGCCCCGGCTGCTGTTCCCGTTCGCTCGCCAGATCATCGCGGAGTCGGTCCAGAACCTCGGCTTCCCGCCGGTCCTGCTCGATCCGATCGATTTCGCAGCGGCCTATATGGCGCAGCAGGAACAGCAGGCGCAGGTTGGTGACCAGCCCGGCGGCGCTGGCGAGCCGCCGGTCGGCAACGCCTAAGCTGAAGGGAGCCAGGTGAACCTTTATCGGGCGATTGGCTCGATCGGCGGGCTGACCATGGTCAGCCGCGTGCTCGGCTTCGCGCGTGACATGATCGGCTCCCGCGTCCTTGGCGCGAGCCATCAGAACGACGCGTTCAACCTGGCCTTCCTGCTACCCAACATCTTCCGGCGGCTGTTCGCGGAAGGCGCCTTCTCGTCGGGGTTCGTGCCGCTATTCAGCCGGCGCCTTGCCGCCGGCGGGCATGAAGACGCCCAGGCCTTCTCGAACGAGATCTTGTCGGTGTTCATGCCGGCGCTGCTGCTGGTCACCATTGTCTTCGTGATCTTCATGCCGGCTGTCTTATTGCTGGTCGTGCCGGACTATCAGGCTGTGCCTGGCAAGATGGAGCTCGCGACATTGCTGTCGCGTATCACCTTTCCCTACCTGATGTTCATCAGCCTGGTCGCGCTGCTGTCGGGCGTGCTGAACTCGCTGATGCGCTTCGCCGTCGCGGCCTTCGCGCCCGCGTTGCTCAACGTCACGCTGATCATCGCCTTGCTCATCGCGCCGAGCAACAACAAGGTCGAGGTGGTCCGCTACATGGCGATAGCCGTGCTGGCCGGCGGCATCCTCCAGTTCGCGCTGTGCTGGGTGGCTGTTCGCCAAGCCGGGGTGAGGCTTCATTTTGGGCGGCCGCGATTGACGCCCGCGGTAAAGGAACTGATCCTGCTGATCCTTCCGGCGACCGCGGCGGCGGGCGTGTACCAGATCAGCCAGCTCTTCTATGCCTATTTCTCGGCTGGTCTCGGCGAAGGCGCGCTGACCATGCTCAGCTATGCCGACCGACTCAATCAGCTGCCGCTGTCGATCATCGGGACCGCACTTGGCGTCGCCATCCTGCCGTCGATCAGCCAGGCCATCGCGCGGGGCGAGGATGCCGAGGCATCGGACGTCCAGGCCCGCGCCTTCGACCTGTCGATGCTGCTGACGCTTCCGGCCACCCTGGCCCTCGCCGTTGCCGCCGGCCCGATCATCGGCGCCCTCTATCAGGGCGGCGAATTCAATGTCGAATCCGCACGCATTACGGGCAACATCCTCGCCATCCTAGTCACCGGACTACCCGCCTATGTGCTGGTCAAGGTGCTGACCCCGGCTTTCTATGCGCGCAAGGACGTCAAGACACCGGTGTGGATCGCCATGGGCGTGCTGCTCGGCGGGATCGTCGCCAACCTCGCGCTGATCCCGGTGATCGGGATTTACAGCCTGGCGACTGTCACATCGGCTGGAGCCTGGATCAACTTCGGCCTGCTGTTCGCCATCCTCTACGCCCGAAACCAGTTCCGCATGCCTGGCTGGCTGATCGGCCGCGTGAGCAAGCAGCTGGTTGCAGCGCTGGCGATGGGTGCCTCGATCTATGCGGTCAAGATGGCAGCCGGCGACTTGTTCTTCGGTGGAGTGCTGGAGCGGGTTATCGGGCTGGGAGCTCTCGTCGGAATTGGCGCCCTCGTCTATTTCGCCATCGCCTGGATGATCGGGGGCATGGACAAGGAAGCAATCGCGACGCTTAGGCGGCGCGCCAGGACTGAAGAAGTAGCGGAATGAGCAACACCAAGAACATGCGCGTCGTGTCGGGAATCCAGCCGACCGGGGACCTTCACCTCGGCAACCTGCTCGGCGCGATCCTGCGCTGGGTGCGGATGCAGGATGAGGCCGACTGCCTGTTTTTCCTGGCCGACCTCCATGCCCTGACCATCGACGTTGATCCCGCCCAGTTGCGCACCAACGTCCGTGAAATGGCCGCGGCGCTGATCGCCAGTGGCATCGATCCCGCAAAATCCATCCTGTTCGCCCAAAGCGCCGTTCCCGCCCACGCCGAGCTGGCCTGGATCCTCAACTGCACGGCGCGGATGGGCTGGCTCAACCGCATGACCCAGTTCAAGGAGAAGTCAGGCAAGAACAAGGAAGGCTCGAGCGTCGGCCTGTTCACCTATCCGGTGCTCCAGGCGGCCGACGTGCTGCTTTACCAGGCGACCCATGTCCCGGTCGGCGAGGACCAGAAGCAGCATATTGAACTCGCCCGCGACATCGCCATCAAGTTCAACAATGATTTCGATGTCGAGCTGTTCGTCGCGCCCGAGCCGTTCATCGGCGGCGGAACCGCGGCGCGGGTGATGAGCCTCCGCGACGGGTCGGTGAAGATGTCCAAGTCCGACCCGTCGGAGCAGAGCCGGATCCACCTGACCGACGACAATGACACCGTCGCGCTCAAGATCCGCAAGGCCAAGACCGATCCCGATCCACTCCCCGACGACCCGAAGCTGCTCGAGCAGCGGCCGGAAGCCAAGAACCTGGTCGGAATCTATGCGGCGATGGTGGGCGAGAGTGCGGAGCAAGTGCTTCAGCGCTTCGCGGGCCAGGGCTTCGGCGCATTCAAGCCGGCATTGGCCGAGGCGGCGATCACGCTACTCGAGCCGCTGCGCGAGCGATTGGTCGAGTTGCGAGGCGACGAGGCCGCGCTTGACTCGATCCTCGCCGCGGGCGCGGAGAAGGCGGCGGAACTGGCCGCGCCGACGCTGGCAGAGGCCTATCGAGCGGTAGGCCTAAGAGATTGATTTCCTGAGTCGTTTCCTCGACACCGTCGCTTCATCGCCTATTCAGCACGGTTCGTGCTATACAGCTCCCGTATCGAGACTTTCCGACTCGGGATGTGAATCATGCGTATCAACAAACTCGCCGCAGCCATGCTGCTTGGCATTTCGGCGCTAGGTCTTTCAGCCTGCGCGACCGGCCTTCGAACCCAGGTTTCACGATATCAGGCGATGCCGGCCCCGCAGGGTCAGAGCTTCGTCGTCGTGCCGTACAATCCGTCCGACATGGGCGGGCTTGAATTCTCGCGCTACGCAGCCCTCGTCGCGCAGCACATGCAGGCGCAGGGTTACGCGCCTGCGTCGTCGATCAACCAGGCAACCATGGTGGTCCAGGTCGGCTACGGCGTTGGCGATGCCCAGACCGAGATCGTCAGCTATCCCTCGCATTTCGGCTATGGCCACGGCTGGGGCTATCCCTTCTACGGGCGTCGCGCCTATTATTGGGGGTGGAACGACCCCTTCTGGTGGGGCCCTGGTTATGGCAGCGACATTCGCAGCTACACTTATTATGTGACCGAGCTGGATGTCGACATCCGCCGCAAGGCCGACAATGTTTCGCTGTTCGAAGGCAAGGCAAAGGCGCGCTCGCGGAGCGACAATCTCGCCAAGACGGTACCGAGCCTGGTCGAGGCGATGTTCACCGGCTTTCCCGGCAATTCGGGCGAAACCGTCAGGATCACCATTCCCCCCGAGGGCAAGCAGCAGGCACGCGCCGGCTACTAAGGGACGGGGCAAAGCCAAGGCTCGCCTGGCGGTTTGCCGGGCGAGCCTTTCGTTTGCCATTGCTGAAAAAGCGGGGCCCGCCCGGTTTCCCGGGCAGGCCCCTGACCAGTTGGGGACTGGACCTCTCTACCTTCTGATTTCGGCAAGGCCGGGCCTCGCCGAAACCCCTACCCCCCAGGCTCAGCCCTCCAGCTGGCGCGTCAGCAGCCGGATGTCGGCATCGAGCTCGCTATCAGCGGCGCGGAGCCGCTCGATCTGCTTGACCGCGTGAATGACGGTGGTGTGGTCGCGCCCGCCGAAGCGGCGGCCGATGTCGGGCAGCGACTTGGGGGTCAGCTGCTTCGACAGATACATCGCCACTTGGCGCGGACGGGCCACTTCGCGAGCGCGGCGGGCCGAGGTCATCTCCGCCTTGCGGATGCGATAATGCTCGGCGACCTGCGTCTGGATCTCATCGATCGAAATGCGACGCTGGTTGGCGCGCAGCACATTGGCCAGCACTTCCTCGACGAAGGCGACGTCGATCGCCCGCCCCGTCATCATCGCATAGGCGGCGATCCGGTTGAGCGCGCCCTCCAGCTCACGGATCGAGCTGGTGATCCGGCGAGCAAGGAACTCGACCACCTGCCGCGGCATCTCGACGCCGGGCAAGGCCGCCAGCTTGGCGTCGATGATGTTGAGCCGAAGCTCATAGTCGGCAGGATTGATGTCAGCGACCAAGCCCCAGCTGAGCCGCGACAGAATGCGGGGTGCGATGCCGTCCAGGTCCTGCGGTGCCCGGTCGGAGGTGATCACCAGACGCCGGTTGGCGCTGATGATCTCGTTCATCGTGTGGAAGAACTCCTCCTGCGTCGAATCCTTGCCAGCGATGAACTGGACGTCGTCGATCAGGAGCAGGTCGGCGCTGCGCAACCGGCTCTTGAAGCCGATCGTGTCATTTTCCTTCAGCGCCCGGATGAACTCGACCATGAATTTCTCGGCCGACATCGAGACCACTCGGGCCGATGGCCGGCGCTCAAGGAAGGCCTGGCCGATGGCGTGGAGCAGGTGAGTCTTGCCGCGGCCGGTGCCGCCATGGAGAAACAGCGGGTTGAACGACACGGTGTCGGCCGTGGCCAAGGTCCTGGCGGCGGTGGCCGCGACTTCATTGGCCTTGCCGACGACGAAGGTCTCGAACCGGTATCGCTGGTCGAAATTGGGAGCGGACGGATCGCGTTCCACGACGGTCGCCGGCGCGGCCGGGATGTCCTCCAGCACCAGCAGCGGCGCCGGCTTTGGACCGTCGGGACAAGCAATGATCTTGACGTCGGTGACGATTGGCAGGACCGACCGCCAGGCCAGCGCGAGCCGAGCGCCGAAATGGCTCTGCACCCAGTCGGCCATGAACTGGCTGGGCATGAGGATTTCGAGTTCGCCGGATTCGCCGTCGAACGCCCCGAGCTCCGCGGGCTTCAGCCAACCGTCAAAGGTTCGGGCCCCGCAATCGCGGCGAAGCCCAGCACGAATGGTCTCCCATGCGGCCTCAAGGGGCGCCGGGACAGCAGCGGCATCGGAGAGACACAGATTTTCCCGACTGCCTTGCACTGGCGCGCGCCTCCGAAACTCTTCAACTTTACCAAGACAAGCGGGGTCATCGCGCGCGATCCGAGTCGCGACACCAATGCTCCCTCCAGTCTCTAGCCCCCCGGAGCGGAATCGCCGCCGGAAAGAGTTTTTTGAGAGCCTACGGGCCGCGATTCAAGCGCCAAATTTCATCAATGCGAAATAAATCGGCTTGACACAGGGAAGCTGCCAAAAATGGCAGAAAATGGCGCATTCGGGAGCTTTTCTCGGATCTGCAACGAGCGCGGCGTGCGCGAATCGCCGGAATCCCTAGACTTTTTTCAGTCACCAAAATGAAACGGGCCGCCGGTACATCCGACGGCCCGTCCCGAAACGTAACGTAAATCAAAATTTAACCGAGCGCGGCGACCCGCTTGGTCAGGCGCGAGAACTTCCGCGATGCGGTATTCTTGTGCAGAACGCCCCGGGCAACTCCGCGAGCCATCTCCGGCTGGGCCTGCTTGAGAGCTTCCACTGCGGCATCCTTCTTGCCGGCGTCAATGGCGCTTTCGACCGCCTTGACGAAGGTGCGGATGCGGCTGACTCGGGCGCCGTTGATCTCCGCACGAGTGGCGTTGCGGCGGATGCGCTTCTTGGCTTGCGGCGTGTTCGCCATCGATGACCTTCCGAAACTCTTGTGTTTTCAACGAAAAAGCGGCGCGAAACCCGTGGGTCGCACCGGCGTGGCGGCTCCCCTAGCGAAGGAGGCGAGTCGCGTCAACTGGAGCGAGGCCCCGGCTATCGCTGGCAGGACGGGCAGAAGAAGGTCGAGCGGCCGCCCTGGACGAGCCGCTTCACCTCACCCGCGCAGCCCCGGCACGGCTCGCCTTCCCGGTCATAAACGTCGAACTGGGTGGAGAAATAACCGAGCTCGCCGTCAGGAGCGGCGAAGTCCTTGAGCGTCGACCCGCCGGCCCGGATCGCTTCCTCAAGCACCGCGGGGATCGATACGGCCAGTGCATCGAGCTTGGCGCGGCTGACTTTCCCCGCCGGTTTACGTGGGTCGATCCGGGCGCGGAACAGCGCCTCGCAGACATAAATATTACCAAGACCGGCGACCACCCGCTGATCGAGCAGCAGCAGCTTCACCGCGGCGGTCCGTCCTTCGAATTTTGCCTTCAGCCATTTGCCGTCAATCGCGCCGCCGAGCGGCTCGGGCCCAAGCGCCTGGAACGCCGGCCATTGTTCGAGCTGAACGGTCGGGACCAGGTCGACCGAGCCAAAGCGCCTGGGATCGCGGAGATGAAGCCGCCTCCCCTCCTCCGTTTCCAGCAGCAGATGATCGTGCTTGCCAAGATCGGCGGGATCGACCCGCCAGGCGCCCGACATCCCGAGGTGGAACACCATCGTGTCGCCGCGATCGGTATTGACCAATCCATATTTCGCCCGGCGCCCAAGTGACGTGACCTTGGCGCCGATGAGCCGCTGGCCAAGATCAACCGGGAAGGCCCGACGCAGATCGGGACGGCGCGCCTCGACCCGGGCGATTCGACGGCCCTTCAGCACATGGCTCAGCCCTCGGACGGTGGTTTCGACTTCGGGCAGCTCGGGCATGGCTGGCGTATGGCGAAGCTGGCGCATCCCGGCTAGAGGCCGCATCCATGGATAAGGTCAACTTCGGCGACCAGCTGGTGACGCGCGAGGAAAAGACTCGGCGTGTCGGCGGGGTCTTCACCTCGGTCGCCCGCAACTATGACCTCATGAACGACCTGATGTCGGGCGGCATGCACCGGCTGTGGAAGAACCGGTTCGTCGCCAAGGTAAAGCCGCGCAGGGGCGAGCAAATTCTCGACATGGCTGGCGGCACCGGCGACATCGCGTTCCGAATGGCGGAGCGCGGCGCGCTGGTCACGGTCAGCGACATCAACCCCGACATGCTCAAAATCGGGATGGAGCGCGCCGAAAAGCGTGGCCTCGACGGCCTCATCTGGCAGGTCGAAAATGCCGAAGAACTGACCTACGCAGACAACAGCTTCGACGCCTATACCATCGCCTTCGGCATCCGGAACGTGACCGACATTCCCGCGGCGCTCAGGGAAGCGCACCGGGTGCTGAAACGAGGCGGGCGGCTTTACGTGCTCGAATTCTCGACCAGCGAATGGCCCGGTTTCGGCGGGCTCTACGAACGCTATTCCGAACAGGTCATCCCGCGGATCGGCAAGGCGGTGGCCAGCGACGAGGACAGCTATCGCTATCTGGTCGAATCGATCCGCCGCTTCCCCCGGATGGAGCAGTTTCGAGCGATGATCGGGGAAGCCGGTTTCAGGTCGACCAGCGTCGAGCCGATCCTCGGCGGCCTGGTCGCCATCTGGGGCGGCTGGAAGATTTGACCGCCGCCCCCGTCCATCTCTGGCGCCTCCTCAAATGGGGCAGGACGCTTGCCCGGCACGGGGCCTTGCAGGGGATCGAGCGCGATCCGCTGACTCCCCCCAATGTCCGCCGCCTGTGCCGCGTGGCGCGGCTGGGCGCGAGAGTCCCGGCGACCGTCGATTATGCCGCGGCGCTGCAGGAGATCGGTCCGGCGGCGATCAAGTTCGGCCAGGCGCTGGCAACCAGGCCGGACCTGGTCGGGATCGAGGCGGCCGAAAACCTCATGCAGCTGCAGGACTCGCTTCCTCCAGAGCCCTTCTCGGCGATCAGGGCGGAAATCGAGCGAGCGCTGGAGGCGCCGCTGGAATCGCTATTCAGCTCGTTCGACGAAGAGCCGATCGG
This sequence comes from Sphingomicrobium sp., assembly GCA_035711585.1. GTDB lineage: Bacteria > Pseudomonadota > Alphaproteobacteria > Sphingomonadales > Sphingomonadaceae > Sphingomicrobium. The sequence continues at coordinate 8,129 of DASTCB010000059.1, read as the reverse complement.
CGCGGCCTCCATCGCGCAGGTCCACCATGCCATCACCACCGAGGGCCGGGAGGTGGCGGTCAAGGTGCTTCGCCCGGGAATCGAGGACGAGTTCGCCAGGGCGATCGAGACCTATGAGTGGGCGGCAGCCCACGTCGAGCTGCTCGGCGGCGAGGCGGAGCGGCTGCGCCCGCGCATGGTCATCGCCTATTTCAAGCAATGGGTGCGGCGCGAGCTCGACCTGCAGCGCGAGGCGGCCTCGGCCTCCGAACTCAAGGACAATATGGTTGCCGAGCCCGGCTTCCATGTCCCCGAAATCGACTGGCGTCGAACCGCTCGGCGCGTGCTGACGCTCGAATGGCTCGACGGGATCAAGCTCAGCAAGCGCGACGAGCTGATCGCCGCCGGCCATGATCCCAAGGCGCTGGCGGCGATCCTGGTCCGCGCCTTCCTTCGCCAGGCGGTGGTTGACGGCTATTTCCACGCCGACTTGCACCAGGGAAACCTGTTCGCATTGAAGGACGGGCGGGTCGCGGCGGTGGATTTCGGGATCATGGGCCGGATCGACCGCCGTGCGCGGCTGTGGCTGGCCGAGATTCTCTATGGCCTGATCACCGGCAACTATGACCGCGTCGCCGAAATCCATTTCGAGGCGCAATATGTGCCGGCCCATCATGACGTGGCAGAGTTCGCCACCGCGCTACGCGCCGTGGGCGAACCGATCCGCGGGCTGCCGGTCAAGGATATCAGCGTCGGCCGGATGCTGGAGGGCTTGTTTTCGATCACCCGCGACTTCGACATGCCGACCCAGCCGCACCTGCTGCTGCTGCAGAAGACGATGGTGATGGAGGAAGGCGTGGCGACCACGCTCGATCCCGACATCAACATGTGGGAGACCGCAGAGCCATTCCTCAAGGACTGGATCCGGAGCGAGCTTGGCCCAGAGGCCTATTATGCCGACCGCATCGTCGAGACGGTCCGGGCGCTGAAGCTCATCCCCGACATCCTCCGCAAGATCGATGCCAGCTATCCCTCCCCCGGCGGAGCGCCGCCGCCCCCGCCGCTCGCCGATGTAGCGGTGATCGAGCGGAAGAGCTGGATGGCCCCGCTGGCGATCGGCCTGGCATCGGCGGCGGCGGGAGCTGCGGCGGTGTGGCTGCTTGGCTGAGCCGGGGGGCGCCGCGTCGCGATTGGCGGCAATCGGCCGCGTGCGCGCTGTCACCATGGCAGTGTTGCTCTTGTTGGCTCTGATCGCCGCGGTCTGGGGCGCGACTCAGGCTAGAGGCGCGCCGGCCGATTCGGTTCCCCCGATCGCCAGCGCCGACCGGCAAGCCAATGAAGACCTGGTCCTTTACGACCGCATTGTCACCCGGGTCGCTCAAGGTGAAAATTACTACCGGACCGCCGCCGACGAACTGCGCTCCGGCAATTACCCGCTGAAGCCCTTCGTCGCATTCCGGCCGCCGACGTTGACCGCCGTTGCTGCGTGGCTTGGCAGGCCGGCATTGCTCGCCCTGCAATATGTGCTGTTCGCAGCGATGGTCGCGGCCTGGTGGGTACGGCTCGACCAGCAATTTGCCGACAGTGGTCGGAGGATAAGCGCGACCATGTTGGCCGCGGCCGGGCTCGCCGTCGCCTTTTCGGGCAAGTATCTGCTGCTGCACGAGGTCTGGGCGGGAACGCTGATCGCGATTTCGCTGGCGCTGCACCGGCCGAACCATTGGGGCTGGAGCGTCGCGGCGGCGGCCTTGGCGCTGGCGATCCGCGAGCTCGCCCTGCCCTATGTCCTGCTGATGGCGGCCTTCGCCCTGTACCGCCGCAGCTGGCGGGAGCTTGGGGCTTGGTTCGCGCTGGTTCTGCTGTTTGCTGCGGCAATGGCGTGGCACGCCGGCGAGGTTGCCAGGGTCGTCCTGCCGTCGGATCCTGCATCACCCGGCTGGGCCGCGCTTGGCGGCTGGGAAGGGGTGCTACGCACCTTCCATCTTGCCGGCCCCTTGCGCTGGCTGCCGATGGAGGCGGGTGCGGCGGCAATCGTGCTTGCGCTGTTCGGCTGGGCGTCATGGAGGTCGCGGACCGGCCTTGCCGCCACCCTGCTCTACCTTGGCTATGGCCTGGCATTCATGCTGTTCGGCCGCGCCAACAATTTCTATTGGGGGTTGATGGTTACGCCTGCGTTCCTGATCGGCTTTGCATTCCTCCCGCGAGCCCTGTCCGATCTGGCGGCCGAAATCCGCACTCGGCAAACGGTCGCATGAGCGGCGGAATCCCGACGCGCTTTGAAGGCTGGTCGAGGGGTTCGGCGCTGGCGCTGATCGGAGCGCTGGTCGCGCTGTTGGCGGTCGCCTGCTGGCAACCGGCCGGTGCTCCGGCGCCCAGATTGCGTGCATCTGCTGCCCAGCCAAGCGACCTGCAGCTCTACCGCGACATCATCGCGGGGGTGAAGGCTGGTGGCGGATATTATGCGGTGGCGGCCGAAGAGTTGCGCAAGGGCAACTATCCGCTGAAGCCCTTTTTCACCTTCCGCTTGCCGACTCATGCGGTTGCCTATGCAGCCGCCGGCGAGACGGTGATGATCGCCATCGTCTGGGTGCTCAGCGCGTTGCTGATGCTGGCCTGGTGGGTGAAGCTGCGGCCCCTGCTTCCGTTACCCTATCTTGCGGCGTTCATGATCCTGCTCGGTGGCGGCCTTGGCGGGCTGCTGCAGCCGGTGACGGGCCTGTTCCACGAGAGCTGGGCGGCATTGCTGCTGGCGCTGATGGTCGCCATCTACCGGCCCGATCGATTCTGGCCGGCGGTGATCGCGGGGGGGGCGGCGCTGATGATCCGCGAGCTGGCGCTGCCGATGATCCTTGCCATGGGCGGCCTGGCCCTGCTCGGGAAGCGCTGGCGCGAGGCGGCCGCCTGGGGGCTCGTCGTCACCCTGTTCGGCATCTACATGACGCTGCATGCCCAATGGGTGTCGGAAGTGGTGCTCCCCAGCGATCCGCCATCACCAGGCTGGTCGCGGATGCTTGGGTTGCAATTCTCCCTGAAAAGCCTGGCCAAGGTGACGATGGGAATCCGTTTGCCCGACGCGATCGCAGCCGGACTGCTGATGCTGTCGCTATTCGGCTGGGCGTCGGTCAAGGCGGGATGGGCCCTGAGAGCGGCAATCCTGATTGCCGGCTACGGCGCGATGCTTGCCCTATTTTCCCGAACCGACACTTTTTATTGGGCGCTGATCGCCGCTCCCTTGTCCTTTGCCGGCCTGGCCTTCCTGCCCAAGGCGCTCGCCGACCTTGCGGAAGCGATGCGGCGCACTCCATATCGGTCCGCATGAGCAGGGTGCTCCTGATCGTCGGCGGAGGAATCGCCGCCTATAAGGCGGCCGAGCTCATTCGCTTGTTCAGGAAGGAAGGCCATTCGGTCACGCCGGTGTTGACCGAGGGCGGATCGCATTTCGTCACGCCGATGAGCCTTGCCGCGCTGGCCGAAAGCCCGGTCTATACCTCGCTGTGGGATCTGAAGGACGAGGCCGAGATGGGACATATCCAGCTCAGCCGCGCCGCCGACCTGGTGCTGGTCGCCCCAGCGACGGCCGACCTCATCGCGCGAATGGCGGGCGGGCAGGCCGACGACCTAGCAACCACCCTGCTGCTGGCGACCGACAAGCCGGTGGTGATTGCCCCGGCGATGAACGTGCGCATGTGGCAGCATGACGCGACCAGGCGGAACATCCTGCAATTGAAGGCCGACGGAATTACGGTGCTGGAGCCGGACGAGGGTCCGATGGCCTGCGGCGAATATGGGTCGGGCAGGCTGCCCGAACCCGCGGACATTATCGACAGGCTAAAATCCCACTTCCCGTTCGCCCCGAGCGGAGCCGAGGGACCGGGTGTGTCGACTTCGCTCGACACGAACGGGTCTTTGTCCGGCAAGCATGTCCTGATCACCGCTGGTCCAACCCACGAGCCGATCGACCCGGTCCGGGTGATCGCCAACCGCTCCTCAGGAAAGCAAGGCTTCGCCATTGCCGCGGCGGCGGCTCAGGCCGGCGCCCGTGTGACCCTGATCGCCGGACCTGTCTCGTTGCCCACGCCCGGGGGCGTGGCGCGGATCGATGTCGAGACCGCCCAGCAAATGTCCGATGCGGTCGAAGCCGCACTTCCCGCCGATGTTGCCATCCTGGTTGCGGCCGTCGCCGACTGGCGGGTGGAACCCTCGGCGTCAAAGCTCAAGAAGTCCTCCGGGCCGCCAGAGCTCAAGTTCGCGCCCAACCCAGACATTCTCGCCTTGCTAGGACAGCATCCCGGTCGGCCCGAACTGCTGATCGGATTTGCGGCCGAAACGCATGACGTCGTTGCCAATGCCCAGGGAAAGCTTGCGTCAAAGAGGGCCGACTGGATCGTCGCCAACGACGTATCGGGTAATGTCATGGGCGGCTCTCACAACCGCATCCACTTGGTCACCTCGAGTGGCGTCGAGGACTGGCCCGAAGCGGCGAAGGAAGATGTCGCCCGGCACCTCATCCACCGCATATCCGAAGAGCTTGCCTCGAAGGAATAGCCCGCTCCCAGCAACGGTGATATGGGTCATCCCGGAATGAAGGAGGTTGTCATGAAGATCCTCATTGCATTCGGCCTATCCGCACTGCTCGCAGCTCCCGGCTACAGCTCCCCGGTATCGGTGGCTGGCGGCGACTGGTCCAACATTCCGGCCGCAAGGGCTGCCGGCCTCCATCGGGTCTCGTCCGACGTGATCGCGCAGATCGAGGCTGCCGCGGTCGACGAATGCAAGTTGCCGGGACAATCGAAAAGCTACGTCAAGCTGAGCATCCCCTTCCTTATCCAATTCTCGCCATCGGGCGAAGTCGAGCAGGTCGTGGTCCATCGGCTCAATTGTCCGGGGGTCGAGCAGGCCGTTGGCGGCGCGATCCTGACGCTGGCGGAAAAGGGCGAATATCGGCCAACCGGCGAAAACCTCGAGCATTGGTACCGCGGCGAGTTCCGCTTCGTATCGCGTTGACGCAAGGACGACCGCTGGTAACGAAGGGCCGGAGCGCAATTTCGGGCCGGCCAAGCCGCCAGTGCACTGACTTCGCTCATCTGGTTTGGGCGAGGGACGAATGATCCGCATCCGATTGTCACGACTGCCCCACGGCGAGGGCCTGCCGCTGCCGAGTTATGCTACCCTTGGCGCCGCCGGGATGGACGTGGTTGCGGCCGAGGACCTGGATTTGATGCCGGGTCAGCGTCATGCCGTGGCGACCGGCTTCAAGGTCGCCATTCCCGAGGGCGATGAGATCCAGGTGCGGCCGCGCGCGGGGCTGGCATTGAAGCATGGCATTACCGTCCCCAACACGCCGGGCACGATCGACAGCGACTATCGCGGCGAGTTGAAGATCATCATGATCAACCATGGCAACGATCCTTTTCCAATCCGCCGCGGCGAGCGGATCGCCCAGCTGGTGCCAGCGGCGGTGACCCACGCCGAATGGGACGAGGTCGAAGAGCTGTGCGAAACCGCGCGCGGCTCCGGCGGATTCGGCTCGACCGGCGGTCATGGCGCTCTCTGACGAGGAACTGGACCGCTACGCGCGGCATATCGTCCTTCCCCAGATCGGCGGTGCGGGGCAGCAGAGACTCAAAGCTGCCAAGGTCGCGGTGGTCGGGGCCGGCGGAATCGGTGCAGGCGCGATTCCCGCGCTGGTCGGAGCGGGCGTCGGTCACCTCACCGTCATCGACGACGATCGGGTCGAGCTGTCGAACCTGCAGCGTCAGCCGCTCTACACGAGCGATCAAATCGGCGAGCGCAAAGTGGATCTGGCCGCGCGGTTCATCGGCAAGCGCAACCCGCACATCGAATGTCGGACCATTGCCGACCGGATCGAAGGCGACAATGCCGAAGCCATCCTGTCCGGACACGACCTGATCCTCGATGGGACCGATAATTTCGCAACCCGTCTGACCGTTAGCGATGCCGCGGTACGGCTCGGCACTCCCCTGCTCTCCGCCGCTGCGCAGCAGTTCCAGGGCCAAATCGCGCTGTTCCGCGGCTGGCCATGCTACCGCTGCTTCGTGGGGGACGCCTTCGATGCCGACGATTGCGACACTTGCGCCGAATTTGGGGTGCTGGGCGCGCTGACCGGCACGGTCGGCGGTTTCGCCGCATTGCTTGCAATCCGGGCGATCGTCGGCATCGCTCCGGACCCAGCTGGAACGCTGCACCTATTCGACGGGGTAAGTCTCGGCTGGAGGCAAATCCGGATCGCGGCGGATCCGGCCTGCAAGGCTTGCGGCAATTCTGCCGAAAGCTGAGCCGCTTCGACCGGCGAGCGAGCAATGCCTGGCTATCGATGTTAAGCGTCGGACGTTGGAGGTCAGCGATGCGGCGGGATGACCTGGACTCAAAAGATCGTCAGATCCTCGCTCTGCTCGAGGCGGACGGCCGCAGATCGACGTCCGACATCGCCAGACTTACTCATCTCTCGGCCCCGACGGTCGCCGAAAGGATCGCCCGCATGCGCGACATCGGCGTCATCAAGGGGTTCAGCGTGAGGATTGACCCTGCAAAGGTCGGCCTCCCCGTGTCGGCGATCGTCGAGTTCCAGCCACGGTCGAGCTCTGACAGCGACGCGATCAAGACCATCATCCAGCACCCCGCGGTGCGGAGTTGCTATCGGGTGACGGGCTCCTGCTTCTTGACGATGCTGGTGCGGGTGCCTTCAAGCGCGGCGCTTCAGGACGTGCTGGCGCAATTCATCCGATACGGCGAAACCAAGACGTCGCTGATCCTGGTGATCGATGCGGAGGACCGCCCGCTGTTCGCGGATGCCATGCCCGCAACCACCGAATTTCATCAGGAATAAACGCCCCTTTAACGGCAGCTTGGTTTCTAAGGCTGGTGGCCCCAACCGCCTGAAATTTCGCACTTCAGAATGGATTTCGCCTTCAAATCGCCATGGGTGGACCGGGCGTCCTGACATATCCTTAGCCGCGAGATTTCAAACGGTTCGGAAGGGGCTTCGTACCATGCAGATGATGATCTCTCGAGTTCTGGCATCCGCTTCCTGCGTCGCCTTTGCTCTCTTCGCCGCGCCAGTACAGGCGGCTCCAGCTTCACCGACCGCGGCAGTGAATGAGTTGCTTAGCGCGGACCGGCAGTTTTCGGCTCAGGGTTCGGACGACAACATCGCCGACGCGATCGGAGCCATGATGACGTCCGACTCGATGATGCCGACTCCACAGGGTAATTTCGCCAAGGGCAAGGACGCGATCATCGCGTCACTGAAAGCCAATCCCACCAATGCCAACGCGACCGCCGAATGGGCCCCTGTCCGGGGCGGCGTTTCCGCGGACGGGCTACAGGGATTCACCTATGGGTTCATGACGATCCAGCGACCGGAACAGCCCGACCTGCGAGTCAAGTATTTGTCCTACTGGGTCAGGCAATCGAGCGGGTGGCGCGTGCGTGGCTACAAACGCGCCTTGAGCCCGCCCGGCGACGTATCGACCGCTCTTCGGGCGCCCGCGCTGCCGCCCCAGATGCTCCCCGAGCGGCCGAGCTCGGTCATCGTCGACCGTTATCGGGAAAGCCTCGCCGATCGGGAGATTGCCTTCTCGGATCGAGCCCGAATGGTCGGCTTGCAACGGGCCTTCCTGGAATTCGGATCGGCCGATGCGATGAACTTCGGCGGCGGTTCGGACTTTACCTTTGGCAATGTCGCGATCAGCGAGGGGCTGCCTCCCGACATTCCGTCGCCCGTGGTCTGGGGTCCCGACGAAGGAGTGGTCGTCTCGTCGACCGGCGACCTTGGAATCACCTTCGGCTTCATCCGGCCCGCTTCCGGCGGAACGGGATTTCCGTTCTTCACCGTTTGGCGCCGCGCGAAGCAAAACGGCACCTGGCTCTACGTGGCGGAGTAGCCGGCTAGCTTTTGCGGCGTTTGGCCCCGCGGGACCCCCTGGCCGCGGGGCCTTTTGCTGCCTTGGCATCGATCAGCGCTACCGCTTCCTCGAGCGTCACAGCCTTGGGATCGGCGCTTTTCGGCAAGGTGGCATGGGTCGCGCCGTCGCTGGCGTAAGGGCCAAACCGGCCCTCCATCACCTTCACCTCCTTGCCGCTTGAGGGATGCTGGCCGAGCACAGCGATCGGCTCGCGCGAACCGCTCC
>DASTCB010000058.1:0-12399 GCA_035711585.1 Sphingomicrobium sp. | reverse complement strand
CGGCTCGACGAGACGCTGGCGGCGCGAAAGCCAGTGCTGGCCTACAAGACCCCGGCGCCCGATGGGTCGTCGACCGGCCTGGGCGCGCATTTCGGCGGCGGCTGATGGCGGAACCGAGTTTTCCGCCATATCATGTCGGCGACCTCGGCCACGGCTTGAAGCGCCAGGCGCCGGCCGCGGCGCGCAATGTCGAACCGATCGGCGATATGCTGGCCGAATGGCTTCCAGCCCAAGGACTAGTGTTGGAGATCGCCAGCGGCACGGGCGAACATGCCCTGGCCTTCGCCAAGCGCTTTCCGAAGCTCAATTGGCAGCCGAGCGACCCCGATCCCCAGGCGCTGGCATCGATTGCCGCCTGGCAGGTGGAAGGGCCAGGCAATCTCAGGCCACCGGTGCAGCTGGATGTGTGCGCGGCCGAATGGCCAATCCGAGCGGCCGATGCGATCCTGTGCATCAACATGGTCCACATCGCGCCATGGGAAGCCTCGCTGGGCCTTCTCGACGGGGCCGCGCGACTGCTTCGGACCGACGCGCCACTGATCCTTTACGGCCCCTGGCTGCAGACTGACGTTCCAACTGCGCCATCCAACCAGGCGTTCGACACCAGCCTTCGCGAACGCGACGCGCGCTGGGGTCTCCGTCTGGTCGAGGATTTTGCCGCCGAAGCCGAAAGGCGTGGATTTGGCCTTATGGAACGAAGGCCGATGCCGTCGAATAATCTGATGCTTCGCTTCGAGCGCCGTTAAACGAAGTTTTACCGCTTTGGGCTAGAGCAGCGGAATGGACGAGAGCAGCCCCACGCAGAATCGCAAGTCGCGCCGGTCCAACGTGCTGATGTCCGCCAGCCTCGAGCTGTCGGGCACCTCGCTGCCGGTCAAGCTGCGCAATCTCAGCGCCGATGGCGCGCTGATCGAAGGCGAAAAGCTGCCGGTCGAGGGGGCCTCGGTGCTGTTCCGCAAGGGCGATCTAAGCATGGCGGGGATCGTCGCCTGGACGAAAGGCCGGCAAGCCGGGATCAACTTCGCCCAGAAGCTCAACCCGGAACAGCTGATGCGCCATGTGCCGGCCCCGCGGGCTCGCGTGACCCCAAGCTTCCGCCGGCCGGGACTCAAGAAGTTCACCGACAGCGACAAGGGATTCGGCGACGCCTGGCATTGGCGCTTTCCCGGCGCGACCGACTAGCCTCATCACACCGCAAATGAAGGCATTCGCCAGCGCTAGCTGACGCTGCGCTGCGCTTCCGGCTGATCCTGCAGCCAGGCGACCAGTTCCGCGAGCGGTAACAGGCGGTTGAAGGTGATGCCGATATATCCGTTATCGTTCCAGCAGGCGATGCCTGGCTGCGGCTCGAGACCTGGTAGCGAGACGATGATGTCAGAGCCTGGGGCGACGACTGTTTCGCAGCGGAGCTTCAGGCCGCCCTGCGAAATGTCGCAGGCCTGGACCCGCAGCATGTTGGCGCCGTCGCGAAGCGTAGCATGGCAGCGGGCTTCGATCCGCGGCATCCGCGGCCTCGGCCCATCCATCGAGGTCGACAAAATGTCGATCACGTCGATCGTCTCATCGAACTCGATCCCCGCATGATGGTCGCGGGTCCAGCTGATCCGGCCATTGACCGGTTGGCCGCTCTTCAACTCCACCGTGACGGGCGTTCCCTCGCCAATGCTGCAATACAGCCGGACCATCATCCCGCCGGCGGAGATGTTCTTGATCAGGCAAAGCTCGCGCCGGTCCTCGACGAGGATCGACCCTACCCGGTAGAGCGTCATGTGACGCTGGCCTTCACGCCGGTCGCAATCCGCGGCTGGCGCCGGTGGCGCGTCCGAGAGCGAGTAAAGTGTCGTTTCGACGGGCTGGATATCCACTCAAATACTCCACCGACAGGCCCGTCCAGCGCGTAGCGGAGCCGAACTGACATCCCCGAGGTTGGACGGCAGCTTAGAAGCGTCGGCCTTACCAATCGGTTGATGCATGGTCCGATCCGGCAACATCCATTGGTCGAAATGGCAGCGAGGGTTCGGCTAGTTGCGCTTGCGGCACGATTGAACGAGGCGTAGCCAGCTCAAAGGACCATATTGTCAGGGGTCAGGCCCGGAGCCGCGCATGACATTTTCGCACTGGATTTCGGCTGGACTGCTACTGGCCGCGCCTGTTGCGGCCGAACCGCAACGGTCCGCGATCGACGCTATCCCCGCCGCCGCAATCGACCAGGCAACCACGGCGGACGAGATCGCACTTGGCCGCGACCGCGGCGACCGAATGACGGTGGATGTTTCCGTTTCCGGCAAAGGGCCATACCAGTTCCTGGTCGATACCGGTTCGGAACGGACGGTGATTTCCCGCCAGCTGGCCGACCGGCTCCGGTTAGACAATGGCCGCAAGGCCGTTGTGCACAGCGTCTTCGGGGCAACCGGAATCAATACGGTCTACATTCCGGAATTGCGGGTGAGCGGCAGCAAAATGTCGGTCGTCGATGCTCCCGCGCTCGACGCTTCCCACATCGGCGCCGATGGCATGCTTGGAACCGACAGTCTGCAGTCCCAGCGCGTGCTGTTCGACTTCAAGACGCAAACCATGTCGATCACCCCGTCCAGCAAACCGGTCGAAAACCTCGATGGCGACACGATCGTGGTTCGGGCCAAGTCACGGAATGGAAGGCTGATCTTCACTCAGGCGCGGATCGCGGGCCAGAAGGTCACCGTGATTGTGGACACTGGTTCCCAGGTCACCATTGGCAACCTCGCCCTGCAAAAGCGACTGACCAAGCGCAACATTAAGTTTGGGCCGGAGCCGGTCGCGATCGAGACCGTCACAGGCGAGAAGTTCAATGCCAGGCTTGCTCGGCTCGACCAGCTGGAACTGGGGGGTGTCATACTGGATGACATGGCGGTCGCCTTTGCCGACGCTCATATATTCGAGCAGCTTGACCTGGAGAACAAGCCTGCGCTTCTGCTCGGAATGAATGCAATGCGCGCCTTCGATCGCATTTCGATCGATTTCCAGTCACGCAAGATCCGATTTGTCCTTCCTGGCACCAGCATGCGCCAAGGCGTCCGCCTGGCTGCGTCCGGCGGCATCTAACACGCTCTCAGGGGAATGGCGAAAAGCAATGCCCGGGCGAAGGGGATCCGCCCGGGCATCGCTTCGCCGTCTTAGGCCGCTCAGCCGCGTTCCGGTTCCGGTGGCGGCGGTGGCGGCGGGGGCGGCGGTGGCGGCGGTGGACAGCTGTCCGTCGCCAGGATCACCGAGCCGTCCGGACAGGTCTGCGTCGCCGGCGGCGGAGGCGGTGGCGGCGGCGGCGGAGGAGGCGGCGGGGGTGGCGGTTCCTCGGCCCCACCAAAGTTGAAGATGAGGCTCGCCAGCAGGCTGTGCGAACGGAACCTTTGCTCGAAGTCGCTGAACACTACGGCATTGGTGGTCACGTCGGTCACGACCGGGGCAAGATCGCCGACCGAGACGGTTTCAGGGTTGCCGGCAAGACCCAGGCCGACGTCGTCGGCGAGGTCGAGCTTGCCGGTGCGGAAGTAGCGATACTTCAGGCCTAGGTCGATGTTGTCGCTAAGCGCATAGCGCACGCCGGCGATCAGCTGCCATGCCCAGGCGCTGTCGGATTCGCCTTCGAATTTGACTTTGGCCCGCCCGAAGCCAGGGCCGGCGTAGAAGGACAGTCCGTCCTCGTTGCCGAAGTCGAAAAGGGCATTGATCATGCCCGACAGGACCGTAGCCTTGCCGTCGAGTTCGAAGTCGGCCGCACTTAGCGCCGGCAGTGGGTCGACGACGTCCGGGTCGACGTCGGCGTCCGGCCGGTTCAGCCCCTCGTTGAGTGCATCGATGAAGCCGGCATCGACTTCGAAGTCATTGAGCTTGGCCTTTTTCCATCCCAGCTCGCCTTCGAGCCGGAACATGCCGAAATCGTAGCCAATGATGGCGTCGAGATCGATGCCCTTCTTATAGTCGATGCCGAAGGCGTTGTCGGCATCGAAGCCTGCAGGGCCGGCGACCAGCGGATCGGTCACCACGGTCTGGGTGGTCGTAAAATCGACCGAGGCGTCCGCATCCTGGTCCTTCGGGAACAGAATGCCGCCTTCAATTCCGAAATAGACCTGGCCGTCGCGGGCCTGGGCCGGGGCCGCAATGGCCGTGGCTGCGACCGCAGCTAACAGATAATATCTCACGCTTATTCCCCTTCTACTGACTGGAATGCTCTGCGCCCAACCCGTTTTTTGGCCAAAGGTTGCAGCATTTCGGGTGCTTGGGGGCTTTCCCGGCCAATTTGTGGCCTATGGGACACAGGCCGCATCGGAAGGGCCGCCCGGCTTTATTTGAGCAGCTAAGGGCTTGAACTTTAAGGCGCAGCTTAGGTTAATATAGGTCACTGTAGGAGCGGGATGTGCAACGGACATTATTGACGATCGCAGCTTTCGCCTCGCTGATCTCGGCGACGGCCGGCACGGCCTGGGGGCAAGAGGCTTCGAGCCCGCCGGCTGCGCCGGCTCTGTTCAAGCCGGCCCAGAGCTATGACGACTATGCGCGCTTCTACAGCGCCAGCAAGAATGCGCCGATCTGGTTTCGCTCCGGCCAGGCCGAGGCGGGTCCCGAGCTGGTCAATATTCTTCGCCGGTCGCCGATCGACGGGTTCGCCCGCGGCCCTCAGCTCGCAGCAGAGGTCGAAGCGGCGCTGACCAGGGCCCAGGGAGGCGATGCCGCGGCTCTGGTGGAGGCTGACAAAATTCTGTCCCGAGCCTGGGTCGCCTATGTCCAGGCGATCCACGCGCCAACACCGGGCATGCTTTACGGCGAGAAGTGGGTGACGCCCACCGTTCCCACCACCTTCGCCGTGCTCGGGAAGGCACTGCGCGCTCCGGTGCTGGTCGACCACATGCGCAGTGTTGCGGCGGTCAATCCGATCTATTCGGCGCTGCGCGATGCTGCACTGAAGGAAGCGGCGCTGCCCGGCGGCGGCAATTCGGTGCGCTATGCCGCCAATCTCGAGCGGGCCCGGTCGATTCCCGCTACCGGCAAGTTCGTGCTGGTCGACGCCGCTACGGCCCGGCTGTGGATGTATGAAAACGGCCGCCCGGTCGATTCGATGAAGGTGATCGTCGGCGACAAGACCAAGCTCGGCCTGCCGACCCCGATGATCGCCAGCGTCATCTGGTACGCGACGCTTAACCCCTACTGGCATGTGCCCGATCACATGGCGAAAAACATCATCGCCAAGCGGGTGCTATCGCAGGGCGAGTCCTATCTCAAAAAGAGCGGCTATGAGGTGGTGTCCGATTGGAACGGCAGCCAGGTGGTCCCCGCGGCCAGCGTCGACTGGAAGGGCGTTGCTGCCGGAACCGTCAAAGTGAAGATTCGCCAGTTGCCGGGGCCGACCAACGGCATGGGCAAGATGAAGTTCAACTTCGCCAACCCCGAAGGCATCTACCTGCACGACACGCCGAACAAGGCGCTGTTCGCGCAGAGCAACCGGGCGCTCAGCAACGGCTGCATCCGCCTGGAGGACGCCAAGCGGCTCGGCCGCTGGCTGCTCGGGCGCGAGCCGGTCGGTTCGGCCGGAAGCGCCGAGGAGCACGTCCAGCTGCCGCAGGGCGTCCCGGTCTATGTGACCTATCTCACTGCTCAGCCGCACATCGGCGAGCAGCAGCTCGCGCGCGATGTATACGGCTGGGATGCACGCTCGCCCGTAACCACCGCCGCGGCGATCCAGGCGGCGGGCGCAGGGTCATAATATCCTCCCCGAGTTTTCTTGGGGGGACCATGCGCAGCATGGTGGAGGGGTTTGGCCGCTCCACTTCGCTTGGCGAACCAATTGGCGGTCGCTTCGCTCCCAGCATGGTGTCGCCAGTCCCCCGAACCGGCTGTGCGTCATGCTGGTGAGCCCTGCTGGATTCGAACCAGCGACCTACTGATTAAAAGTCAGTTGCTCTACCGACTGAGCTAAGGGCCCACACAGCGGGCAGCACCTAGCTTGCCGGCCGCCGCTTGCCAAGGCGAGAAGCGAGGTGGCGGACCGCCAGACTGCCGTCGATCTTCCATCCGGGAGCGATCGCGGCGAGCGGGCCCAGCACGAAATCGCGCTGGCGCAACCGCGGATGGGGAATGGTGAGGCGCCTCGTGACAAAACGGCTGCCGTCCCAGGCGGCAAGGTCGAGGTCCAGGATCCGTTCGCCCCAGCGTTTGCCCGGTCGCCTGCCGAATTCCCGCTCAAGATTCTTCAATTCCGCGAGCATCTCCAGGGGCCCAAGCTCGCTTTCGACCAGGGCGACGGCGTTAGCGAAATCGCGGCCGGCGCCACCGACCGCCTTGTTGAGCAGGATCGGGGAGGCATCGAACAAGTCGAACTCGGCGTCGAGCCGGGCAATCGCCGCTTCGACCACGCCGGCCGGTCGGCCATAGCGGACATGGCGGCGATTGGAGCCGATGGCGATGGCGTAGAGGTGCATTGCTTGGCGCATCGCGCGTCGCCTAGGCTACGCCCATGCAATTCACCAGCGATGAAATCCGAACCGAGCGGCTGCTGCTTCGCCGGGCAATCATGGATGATGTCGCGGCGATGCACGCGATCATGCGCGATCCCGTCGCCATGCGTTACTGGTCGACGCCGCCGCATTCCGAGCTTGCCGACACTGAGCGGTGGATGGCTTCGATGGTCGAGGTCGATCCGGCATCCAGCGACGACTTCATCGTCACTCTGGATGGCCAGCTGGTAGGCAAGTTAGGGGCGTGGAAGCTGCCGGAGGTCGGCTTCCTGATTGAGCCGGCCTATTGGGGAAGGGGATATGCGCGCGAGGCCCTGAGGGCCTTCATCGACCGCCGACGCCTGCTGGGCTCGAGCGAGCTGATGGCGGACGTCGATCCGCGCAATCATGCCTCGCTCAGGCTTCTCGAAAGGGCCGGCTTTGTCGAGACTGGCCGGGCTTCAGCTACATGGAATGTCGGCGGCGAACTGTGCGACAGCGTTTATCTTAGGCTGGAACTTATACGTCCTCGGTGAGCCGCCCGTAGAGCTCCGGCCGGCGGTCGCGGAAGAATCCGAAGGCGGCGCGGTGGCGTTTGGCCTGGTCGATGTCGAGTGCGGCGACCAGCACGCCGGTCTCCTCCTTGCCGAACTCGGCGAGGATGTCGCCGCGCTCGTCGCAAATGAAGCTGTGGCCGTAGAAGATTTGCCCGCCCTCGTTCCCAATGCGGTTGGCCGCGACCACCGGCACCACATTGCTGACCGCATGGCCGATCATCGCCCGCCGCCACAGCCGCGATGTGTCGAGATCGGGATCGTGCGGCTCGCTGCCGATCGCGGTCGGGTAGAAGAGGATCTCAGCGCCCATGAGCATCATCGCGCGCGCTGTCTCCGGGTACCATTGATCCCAGCATACGCCAACGCCCAGCGTCGTCCCCGCACCCTGCCACACCTTGAAGCCGGTGTTGCCGGGCCGGAAGTAGAATTTCTCCTCATAGCCGGGCCCGTCGGGGATATGGCTCTTGCGATAGACGCCTTCGACCTTGCCGTCGGGCCCGATCATCGCCAGCGAATTGTAATAGTGCGGTCCGTCGACCTCGAAAAAGCTGGTCGGGATCCAGATGCGCAGTTCCTCGGCCAGCTTCCGCATCGCCTTGACCGAGGGATGCTGCGCAGCCGGCTTGGCCGTAGCGAACAGCCCCTCATCCTCGACCCGGCAGAAATAGGGGCCTTCGAACAGCTCGGGCGGCAGGACGACCTGCGCACCCTTGTCCGCCGCCTCGCGCACCAGGTCGGCGACGTTGCGGATATTCTCGCCAATGTCCTCGCCAAAGGCGAGCTGCAGCGCGGCGACGGTGATCTTCTGGGTCATCTGGGAACCTGCTGGCTGATGCAGTGGAAGCTTCCGCCTCCGGTCAGGATATGGTCGGCGCGGAGGCCGACGGCCTTGCGATCCGGGAACAACTCCTGGATTGCCTCGATCGCCGCACCATCATTGGCCGCGCCGTAGAGCGGAACGACGATCGCGGCATTGCCGATGTAGAAATTCATATAGCTGGCCGGGATGATTTCGCCGTCCCGCTCGACCAGGCCGGGAGAGGGGATGGCGACCACTTCCAGCTCGGCATCGAGCAGCGCCTCGGCCGCGTCGGCATAGGCCTGGGCATTTGGGTCGTCGGTGGTCGCCTCGGGAATGGCAACGCGGCCGGGCGCGACGAACCGGGCGAGATTGTCGACATGGCCGTCGGTGTGGTCGTTCAAGAGGCCGTCGCCGAGCCAGACGACGCGGTTCGCGCCAAGATCGCGTTTTAGACGCTCTTCGACCTCTTCCTTGCCGAAGCCCGGATTGCGGTTCGGGTTGAGCAGGCACTCCTCGGTGGTGATGAATGTCCCCGATCCGTCACCATCGATCGCGCCGCCTTCCAGGATCCAGTCGGCCTTTGCGCAGGACAGCCCCGCTTCCGCGGCCAGTCGTGCCCCGATCGTGTCGTCGCCGGGCAGGTCATATTTACCTCCCCAGCCGTTGAAGGCGAAATCGACGCCGCGCCGCTCGCCGCCGCTCCCAACGGCGATGACGGCGGTGTCGCGCAGCCAGATATCGCCGAACGGCTCGACGATCACCTTCGCGAAGGGCGCTAGCCGGCGCGCCTCGGCAGCCGCGATTTCATCGGCGGCGACCAGCCAAACCTCCTCGCCATTCCCGTCAGCATGGACCGCGGCGGCAAAGGCCGCGACTTCGGCCTGGGCGGGCGCGAGATCGCCTTCCCACAGGTCGGCGGCGCTCGGGAATCCGATCCACACCGCCTGGTGCGGCGCCCATTCAGGGAGGGGGGGCGGGGTCATGGCGGGTTTCTAACGCCTCCAAAACAAAAGGGCGACCCCGAAGGGCCGCCCTGTCTGCTTCGACCAATCCCTCCGGATCAGCGCGAATAAAATTCGATCACCAGGTTCGGCTCCATCCGCACCGGATAGGGAACCTCGTCCAACGTCGGCACCCGGGTGAACTGAACCTTCGAGGTGCCGTCAGGCGCGACGTAATCGGGAATGTCGCGCTCGGCGAGGCTCTGAGCCTCCATCACCAGCGCCATTTCCTGGGCCTTGGGGCCGAGCTCGATCACATCGCCGACATCGATCCGGCGCGAGGCGATGTTGCACTTGACGCCATTGACGCGGATGTGGCCGTGGCTGACCAGCTGCCGAGCAGCCCAGATGGTCGGCGCGAACTTGGCGCGATAAACGATCATGTCCAGGCGGCGCTCGAGCAGGCCAATCAGGTTCTGCGAGGCGTCGCCCTTCATCCGGCTGGCTTGCTGGTAGGTCTGCTTGAACTGCTTCTCGGTGACGTCGCCGTAATAGCCCTTGAGCTTTTGCTTGGCCCGCAGCTGCAGGCCGAAGTCGGACATCTTGCCCTTGCGGCGCTGGCCATGCTGGCCGGGACCATATTCGCGGCGGTTAACCGGGCTCTTCGGACGACCGAAGACATTCTCGCCCATGCGCCGGTCGAGTTTATACTTGGCGCTGCTGCGCTTCGACATGATTGCACTCCAATTCGCGTTTCAAAAACGTCCGGAACCGCACCGACAGGCCAAGGAAATTCCTGTCGCGACCACCGCTTCACCGGACATGCAGGGTCAATTGCGAGCCGCGCGCCTAGCCGCAGAGGTGAAGAAGGTCAAGCTTTGCAAGGTCATGGTGCTTTTGGCATGGCAGGCCATGACCGAGATCCGCGACCCCTCCGATTGCATGACGATGGCCGAAGTTCGGGCGGGGGTCGATGACGTCGACCGCAGTCTGGTGGCGCTGCTCAAGCGGCGGTTCGGCTATATGGATGCCGCCGCCCGCATCAAGCCTGACCGATCCGCCGTGCGCGACGAATGGCGCAAGTCGGACGTGCTGGCCAAGGTCGATGCTGCCGCGGCCCAGGCCGGCGTCGATCGCGCCTTGATGGCTCGGATGTACGAGGATCTTGTGGAGACATCGATCGCCTACGAACTGCAGGTTTTCGACCGAACACGGATCTAGTTCGGCCGCCCACCTTCGCCGAGCGCGCGGATCACGCCGCGAAGGGCCTGGATTTCGCGGCTCGACCATCGCGGCTTGGTCAGGATGGTGCGCAGCGTGGTCTTGGTCGCTTGCACCCGGTCCGGCGGATAGAAATACCCGGCGTGATCAAGCGAGTTCTCAAGCTGGCCGATGAGCCCTTCCAGCTCCGCCATCGGCGCGGGAGGCTCGACCTCGCGCTCGGTGGGTTTCGTAAGGCCTGTGCCACGCGACCATTCATAGGCGAGCAGGATCACCGCCTGAGCGAGGTTCAGGCTGCCGAAATCCGGGTTGATCGGCACGGTCACGATGCGGCTGGCGACCGCAACATCCTCAGTTGCGAGGCCCGAGCGCTCCGGCCCGAACAGGACGGCGGTCCGGCCGGTCGTCGAGTGGATTTCGCGGGCCATTTCCTCGGGCCCGACCACCGGGATGACCAAGTCGCGGCGGCGGACGGTCGAAGCAAAGACCAGGGAGCAGTCGGCGGTGGCTTCGGCGGTCGTCTCGAAGACCTTGCAATTGTCGATCACGACGTCCGCCCCGCTCGCGGCCGGGCCTGCGTCGGGATTGGGCCAGCCGTCGCGTGGGCTCACCAGCCTAAGCTCGGTCAGGCCGAAGTTGAGCATCGCCCGCGCCGCCTTGCCGATGTTCTGGCCGAGCTGCGGGCGGACGAGGACGATGATGGGAGCTGTGCTGCTCATAGCAGCTTGTTATGTCCCGGCGGGACAGCTTCCTTCTCGACCCGTTCGGCGATCTCGGCGAAATCGCCGGGTTCGCTGAAGTCGCGATAGATGCTGGCGAAGCGGATGTAGGCGACATGGTCGAGCGCCTTCAGGCCCGCCATCACCGCCTCGCCGATCTTGGTCGAAGAAACTTCGTCGCCGAGTGTCTCCATCTGCCGCTGCACCCCGCTGACCAGTTGGTCGATTTTTGCCGGATCGATGTCGCGCTTGCGGCAGCTGTGACCGATCGCGCGCTCCAGCTTGCCCCGGTCGAACGGCTCGCGCTTGCCGTCCTTCTTCACTACGGTGAGATCGCGGATGTGGACCCGCTCGAAGGTGGTGAAGCGCGCGCCGCAGCCCTCGCACTGCCGCCGTCGCCGGATCGCCGCCCCGTCCTCGGACGGCCGGCTGTCCTTCACCTGGCTGTCTTCATGGGCGCAGAACGGGCACCTCAACCGTCAGCCCTCGTAGATCGGGAAGCGGGCACACAACGCACGAACGCGCTCGTTCACGGCCTTCTCAACCGCCTCGTTGTTGTCGACGCCATTTTCCTGCAGCCCGTCGAGCACGTCGGCGACCATGTCGGCGATGTCGCGGAACTCGGCTTCGCCGAAGCCGCGGGTGGTCCCGGCCGGCGATCCGACGCGAATTCCGCTGGTCTGCACCGGCGGCAACGGGTCGAACGGAACGCCATTCTTGTTGCAGGTGATGCCGGCATGATCGAGGCTTTGGTCGGCGTCCTTGCCGGTCAGGCCGAGCGGGCGCAGATCGACCAGCGCGAGGTGGGTGTCGGTGCCTCCGGCGACCAGGTCGGCGCCGCGCTCCTTGAGGCGATTGGCAAGCGTCTGGGCGTTCTTGATCACCGCCTTGGCATAAGTCTTGAAGCCGGGCTCCAGCGCCTCGCCGAACGCCACCGCCTTTGCAGCGATGACATGCATCAGCGGGCCGCCCTGAAGGCCGGGGAATACCGCCGAGTTGACCTTCTTGGCGATCGCCTCGTCATCGGTCAGCACCATCCCGCCCCGCGGACCGCGCAGCGTCTTGTGCGTGGTGGTCGTCACCACATGGGCGTGGCCGAAGGGGGTCGGATGCTCGCCTGCCGCGACCAACCCTGCGAAATGGGCCATGTCGACGAACAGGATGGCACCGACCTCGTCTGCGATCGCCCGGAACCGCGCGAAATCGAGGTGGCGCGGATAGGCCGAGCCCCCGGCGATGATCATCTTCGGCTGATGCTCCTTGGCCAGCGCCTCGACCTCGTCGAAGTCGACCAGGTGATCGTCGGGGCGTACCCCGTATTGGATCGCGTTGAACCATTTGCCCGACTGGGCCGGCGGTGCGCCGTGGGTCAGGTGCCCGCCGGCAGCCAGGCTCATGCCCATGATGGTATCGCCCGGCTTGAGCAGCGCCATCATCACCGCGCCATTGGCCTGCGCGCCCGAATGCGGCTGGACGTTGGCGAAATCGCAGCCGAACAGTTTCTTGGCGCGTTCGATCGCCAGTGTCTCGACGGAGTCCGACGGCCCACAGCCTTGGTAGTAGCGGCGGCCCGGATAGCCTTCGGCATATTTATTGGTGAGGACGGAGCCTTGCGCCTCCAGCACCGCTCGGCTGACGATATTCTCCGACGCGATCAGCTCGATTTGGTCCTGCTCGCGGCGAAGCTCGGCCTTG
>DASTCB010000057.1:0-6941 GCA_035711585.1 Sphingomicrobium sp. | reverse complement strand
TCAGCCCGCGGCCATAGGGGATGAAGCTGGTCTTCCCCGTCCACTCCCGCCACACCGGGCCCAGCAGCTTCTGCTTCTTGATGTCCTGCAGCGCCGCCCCGACCAGCGCGAGGAAGGCGATCGCCGCGCACAGGATCAGGCTGGCCTGGGTCGGGTTCACGATCGCATGGGTCGCCGCCCACAGCGTGAAGCCCCACATCATCGGGTGCCGGGTGATGCTGTAAACACCATTCGGCTCGTCGATCCTCTCGATCGGCTTGCCCGGGCGCGGGAAAGCGGGATTGCGCCGCAGCGAGCCCATGAACAGCACCGATCCCAGCCACATCAGCAGGGTGGCGGCGACAAACCCCCACCGCCCCGCGTCCCACAGCGGATAGGATTCGGCGCTGGCTCCAGGATAAGCCCAGATCATCCAGCCAAAGGTTGCCAGGGCGACCAGCGAATAGAGGCCGGCGAAGGGCCCCTCGCCCAGCGCCTTGACCAGTGGCGCCCTCAGCGGATGCGACAGCAGGAAATGGATGCCGACGAAGGCCGCGGAAGCCAGGGCCAGCATGCCCAATCCGCTCATTTCCGATAAGCCTCCGGCAATGCCTTTCGCTCCAGCGAGCGATAACGGTCGCGCAGCCTGGTCTGGTGGTTGTCGAGCGGCTGGCGGACGCCGTCGATCCACACGGCCTCCGGCGCGCTGTCCAGTTCCAATGGGTCACCCGACCAGATGACGACGTCGCCGCGCCGGCCGGTCGCCAGGCTGCCGATCTCGCGGCCCAGCCCGACCGCTTCGGCCGGCCGCGAGCTGATCATCGCGAAGGCCTCGCCCCAGCTGAGGCCAGCAGCGCCCGGCACCTTGGCCAGCGCCACCAAATTGCCGGCATATTGCCGCTGGTTGCGCACGTCGCGCGTGTCATCGTCGTCGATCGTGCCGATCGCCACCTTGACCCCGGCGGCGCGCATGCGGCCGATGTTCGACTGAGTCGCGGCAAGCATCTCGAAGCTCGCCGGCAGGTCATTCAGCGCGGAAGCAATGACCCACACGCCTGAGTCCGCGATCCGGTCAGCCACCGTCCAGCCTTCGCTGGCGCCAACCAGCGCAATCTTCAGGCTCGGGAATTCGCGTCTCAGCCCGAGCACATTCAATATGTCACTGGCGCGCTCGACATGGACAAGAAGCAATTGCCTACCGCGCACGACCGGAACCAGGGCGGCGGCGTCAAAGCGAGTCAGCAGCACATCCTCGCTGCGGCGGGCGTCACGCGAAAGGAGATTGGGATTGGGCTGCTCTTCGTAGGGGACTTCTGCCTGTTGCGGGTCGATCTGCTGCCGGCCGGTCAGCGGCTGGTAGCGGAGCCCGCCCAGGTCGCGAGCTTCGCGCAAGGCATTGCGGAACAGGACAAAGGTAGAGGAGCGCGACCCGCCGGCGCGACCCGCTCCGCCCTCGCCCATCTCGACGAACTGGAAGGCGCGGGCGCGCAGGATCGGTTCCATGTCGTCGCCGGTGTCGATCACCGCGCCCTGGCCCGCGAAAATGCTCCTGCCCGCGACTGGCGCGACCACCGCACGAGTGACTCCGTCGGTGCGGCTGACGGCGATGGTCGAGGCCTTTGGATTGACCGCCGGCGTGACGTCGATCGCCGCGCTGAACGGGCTGTTGCCGGTGTCGGTGTCGTCCGACCCGTCCGCGCCGAGATCCACCTCGGCGAGCCCGAGACGTGAGAAGCCGGCGACAATGCCGGGGGTCACCCATTTGCCATTGGCGTCGATCACTTCCGCGCCGCCGGGTATGGCGACCCCCGGACCTGCGGCGACAATCCGGCCATTGCGCACAACGACGGTGCCACCCTGGATCGGTTCGGAGCCGTCCCCGATCACGACGGTGCCGTTGGTGATGGCTACGGTTTGCGCGCTTGCCTTGTAGCCGATGAATGCCCCGGCGAGGCCGCAGACGATGCCGATCATGCCGATCGGCGAAAGGCGCCTGGCCGGTCTCATTTCACATCTCCCTCGCCCGGCTGGCCAAGCTCGAAATCGCTGACTGGCCGAAGCTTGGGGTTGGCCGCGTCATAGAGCAGCGCGCCGTCGATCCACACCTTGTCCGGCCTGGTGTAGGCGCTGAACGGATTTCCGTTCCACAGCACCACGTCGGCCATCTTGCCGGCTTTCAGGCTTCCGGTCTGGTCGAAGATGCCGAGCGACCGGGCCGAATTCGACGAAAGCCAGGTCCAGGCCACTTCCTCGCTGATATTGACCCCGGCGCGGCGGCCCGCGGCGATCGCCTTGGCCGCTTCCTGGTTCAGCCGCTGGATGCCATTGGCGTCGTCCGAATGAACGATGGCGCAGGCGCCGGCATTGTGGACGAAGGCCAGATTCTCGTTGATCGCGTCATAGCTTTCCATCTTGAAGCCGTACCAGTCGGCCCAAAGCGCGCCGCAAATGCCGTTCTCGCGCATCAAATCGGCGACCTTGTAGGCCTCGACTCCGTGTTGGAAGCTGGCGATCCTGTAGCCGAACTCCTTGGCGACATCGATCATGTTGGCCATTTCGTCGGCGCGGTAGCAATGGTTGTGGACCAGGATCTTGCCGTCGAGCACACCCCTTAGCGTGTCCATGGCCAGGTCGCGGACCGGGATTTCACCGCCGACCTTCTCATATTTGTCCCACTTGCGGTCATATTCGACCGCCTTGGCCCAGGTCTGGCGGACATAGGCGATATTGCCCATGCGGGTTTGCGGCATCTGGTTCTTGGAGCCGTAGACGCGCTTGGGATTTTCGCCGCAGGCCATCTTGAGGCCATAGGGCGCGCCCGGGAACTTCATTCCCTGCATGGTGCGGGCGGGGACGTTCTTCAACGTCACCGACCGGCCGCCGAACAGGTTGGCCGAACCGGGCAGGATCTGCAGCGAGGTCACCCCGCCATTGGCAAGCGCGCGCGAAAAGCCCGGGTCCTGCGGCCAGACGCTATGCTCCGCCCACACCTCCGGCCGCGCCGGAGACGTCGCTTCGTTGCCGTCGCTGTGCGAGGCTGTTCCCGGCGAGGGATAGTCGCCCAGATGGCTGTGCACGTCGATGATGCCAGGCGTGACATATTTGCCGCCGGCGTCGATCACCGCCGCTCCCTCGGGAGCGCCCAGATCCGCTCCGCCGACGGCCTCGATCTTGCCGTTCACCAGCAGGATCGAGCCATTGTCGATCCGCCCGCCTTCGCCGTCGAGAATGGTCGCGTTGCGGATCAGGGTCGGGACGCCACCATAAGGATGGTAGGTCGAGGGGAATGGGTTCTCGTTGATGCGGATCGCGCCCGGCTTCGGCTTTTCCTTCGGCGCGACGCAGGCAGAAAGGCCCGCGACGGCGATGACCGCCGCGAGCCTTGCTAGTCCCCCCTTGGTCCGCATCAGGCCTTGGCCTCTCCGGTCAGGTTGGCGCCGGCCGCTTGCGGCTCGCCCAACTCACGGTCCCCGGCGAGGTCACGGGTATCGCTCAGCGTGTCGAGGTGCATCCACCGCTTCACGATCGGCGAAAGTGCAAGCACTGCCACTGCGGCGCCAATCGAGATCCAGCCGAACAGCTCGTAAATCTCGAGCAGCTTTTCCTTGCTCATTTCGCCGCCATGGCCGCCGGTCGCCTCGCCGATCTTGCCGGCGACGAAATTGCCGACCGCGGTCATGTAGAACCATGCGCCCATGATCAGCGACGCGAGGAACGACGGCGCCAGGCGGTTCATCGCCGACAATCCGACCGGCGACAGGCAAAGCTCGCCGGTGGTCGCCAGCAGATAGTAAAGGAAGACGAAGATGACCGGGGTCATCGCGGCAAGGCCGAAAGCCTCCGCACCCCAGACGAGGACGAGGTTGGCGAGTCCCATCTGGGCAAGGGCGAGGCCGAACTTGGCCGGGGCCGAGGGCTCCATCCCGCGCTTGCCGAGCCCAATCCAAAGAGCAGCGAACAGCGGCGCCAGCAGGATGATGTAGATCGGATTGATCGACTGGAAGATTGCTGCCGGAACCCCGCCGCGGTCGACGAACCGGTCGGTGAACAGGTTCATCGATCCGCCTGCCTGCTCGAACAGGCCCCAGAACAGCGGGTTGAGCGCAATCAGGAACAGGATGGCGAACATGCGCTCGCGCGGCTCCTTGTCCAGCTTGAAGCTCTCATAGAGCACATAGCCCAGCAGGGCGACGCCGGAGACGATCAGCAGGTTCTGGATGACGTCCTGATACTGGACCAGCGCCCAGATTACAGCGACCGCCGCGAGGCCGACCGCGTAAAGCGACCATTCCTTGGACCTGGCGAGAAGCTGCGGTGCCTCACCGGCCCCACGCAGCGCCGGCTTGCCGAGCACGAAGACGACGAGCCCGGCGAGCATGCCGATGCCGGCGAGGCCGAAGCCGTAGCCCCAGCCGATCGTCTGGCCGAGATAGCCGACCAGGATGGTGCCGATCGCGGCGCCGAGGTTAATCCCCATGTAGAAGACGGTATAGGCGCCGTCGCGGCGGATGTCGGTCAGCTTGTACAACTGCCCGACCATCACCGAGATATTGGCCTTGAGGAAGCCCGAGCCGACGATGATGAAGGCCAGCGCAGCCCAGAACACGTTGATCGTGGGATCGGACTGTCCGCCCACTCCTTCGACCGCCATCAAGCTGTGTCCGGCCGCAAGCAGGATGCCACCGAACAGCACCGCCTTGCGCTGACCGAGATAACGGTCGGCGAGATAACCGCCGAGCACGGGCGTGATGTACACCAGGCTGGTGTAGGCGCCGTAGATGAGGTTGGACTTGCTGTCGTTGAACAGCCAGTGCTGGGTCAGATAGAAAATTAGCAGTGCCCGCATGCCGTAGTAGGAGAAACGCTCCCACATTTCGGCGAAGAAGAGCATGTACAGGCCCTTGGGGTGACCCGCGAACTCCGGCTCCTTCTGAATGGCGACCTTGGCGCCAACGGTCAGGAAGGCTGCGAGAACGAAAACGGCGATGGCGGCGATCCAGTCGCCCTCGGCCCATGCGGAAACGTCTTTAAAACCCATGTCGGGCGTTCCTCTCGATGTGCTGGCCCGCCTCGCGCAGGGCGTGCCTGTTATGGTTGGGCGGCACCCTAGCGACCAAAACGCGCTTGTGAAGCCGATTGTTGCCAGCGGGTTGCGCGGTTAGACGCACGTCATGACTCTGAACGACCGCTCCTCCGCCCTGTCGTTGCTCGAGACCCGCCGTTCCGGAAGGCCGCGCGACCTGGTGGCGCCCGGACCTTCGGCCGAGGAGCTTGATCATATCCTGACCATCGCCATGCGCTCGCCCGACCATGGGAAGATCTCCCCGTGGCGGTTC
Organism: Sphingomicrobium sp.; assembly: GCA_035711585.1. Classification (GTDB taxonomy): domain Bacteria; phylum Pseudomonadota; class Alphaproteobacteria; order Sphingomonadales; family Sphingomonadaceae; genus Sphingomicrobium. The sequence continues at coordinate 1,626 of DASTCB010000057.1, read as the reverse complement.
GTCATCGTTTCGCGGAACCAGCGTCAGCAGCTCGCCGACCTGCTCGCCCGCGCGCTGCCCGAACATGACCCGGAGGCGAGCTCGGCCCATTATGCCAAGGCGCTCGAATTCGCTCACCAGGCCCCGGTGATGATCACGCTGATTTCCAGCCCAGTCCAAGGACATAAGATCCCTGCCTGGGAACAGGAGTTGAGCTGCGGCGCGGTGGCGATGAACCTGCTCCATGCCGCTCATGCGCTCGGCTATGTCGGCGGGTGGATCACCGGGTGGCAGGCCTATTCGCCCCGGGTCACCCGCGCCTTCTGCGAGGAAGGGGAACGGATCGCCGGCTTCATCTTCCTCGGCACCCCCGCCAACCCGCTCGAGGAACGGCCGCGGCCTACCCTCACGGATCATGTCAGCGATTGGCAACCGCCGGAAAGTGATTGAACTTCATGCGCTTTGCTGTATTGTCACAGCATGACGCTACGAAGCTCCCATGAAAAGCCCGTTTATGTCCGCCTTCGCGAGGTGATTGCGGACGCGATCCTTGCCGGCCGCTATGGCGACGGCGATCCCCTGCCCTCCGTCCGAGCGCTGGCCGCCGAACAGGGCGCAAACCCGCTGACGGTCGCCAAGGCCTATCAGGGCTTCCAGGACGAAGGCCTGATCATCGTCAAGCGCGGGGTCGGCATGTTCGTCGCCGCGGGCGCCGCGTCCCGCCTGCGCACTGCGCAGCGCGACGACTTCATCCGGCATGAATGGCCGGAAATCCGGGACCGGATGTCACGGCTTGGGATCGACCCGGTAGAATTGCTGGCACGCGCCTAGGCCAAGGCCTCCGCCGGCACCGCATAGAGCATCGCCGCACCTGCCTCGGCCGCAGCGCCCAGGCCCAGCGCTTCGGGCACAATCGTTCCCAGGAAGTAATTTGCCGCCGCCCGAGTCCGCTCATTCCCCTCTTCCGATAGCGCCATTCGCTCGACCATCCATCCGGCCACCATTACCGAGCACATGGTGAGGAAGGGATAGCTGCCGGCCAGCCGGTCGTCGGGCGCCGAGGACCGCAAGGTGGCGGCGGCGACCTCGACCGCGTCCGTCAGCGCGGTCAGACGCAAATCCTGGGTCTCGGCCCGGATGTCGGCGATCAGGGAATCGAACGCCAGGCCGCCGTCCAAGCCCAGCTTGCGCCCGACCAGGTCGGCCGCCTGGATACCGTTGGTGCCTTCGTAGATTGACGCGATCCGGGCATCGCGCAAATGCTGGGCCGCTCCGGTCTCCTCGATATAGCCCATGCCGCCATGGACCTGGACGCCGAGGTTGGCGACCTCGATGCCGACGTCGGTGCACCACGCCTTGGCCAATGGCGTCAGCACTTCCGCTCGGTAGCCTGCCCCCCGGTCTCCCCGTGCGGCCCGGTCGACCTGGCCGAACGCGCAGTAACAGAGCGCGCGCGCTCCCATCGTCAGCGAGCGCATCCGCAGCAGCATGCGCCGGACATCGGGATGTTCCGCGATCGCCACTGGCAGCCGGTTGCGCTGGCCCTGCTTGCGCTCCAGCGCATAGGCCACGGCGCGCTGGGTTGCCGCTTCCGCGATTCCGACGCCCTGCAGTCCGACATTGAGGCGGGCATTGTTCATCATGGTG
>DASTCB010000056.1:0-5953 GCA_035711585.1 Sphingomicrobium sp. | reverse complement strand
ACCGCCGGCATCATCATGGCGCCCAGCATGGATTATATGCATCGCGCTTTTGCCGACGCCGCATTGAATGGCTGGTCGTCGCAGCCGGTGATCGAGATGCTGATCCCGTCGACGCTCGACGCGAGCCTCGCACCCAAGGGGAAGCATGTCGCCAGCCTGTTCTGCCAGCATTTCCGCTATCGATTGCCCGATGGCCGCTCCTGGGACAACGAGCGAGAGAAGGCGGCCGACACGATCATCGCCACGGTCGACTCCCATGCGCCGGGCTTCGCCAAGTCGGTCATCGCCCGGCAGATCCATTCGCCGCTCGACCTCGAGCGACGCTTCGGCCTGATCGGCGGCGACATCTTCCACGGCAAGATGGGCTCCGACCAGCTGTTCAGCGCCAGGCCGATGATCGGCGCCTCCAACTACCGAATGCCGCTTCCCGGCCTCTACCTGTGTGGGTCGGGCGCGCATCCGGGCGGCGGCGTGACCGGCGCTCCCGGCCATAATGCGGCACAGGCGATCCTGGCCGACGTGAAGCCAGGCCTGTTTAGGCGGCGCGTGGCGTGAAGCCGCTAGCGGGGGTCCGGGTCCTCGACCTCAGCCGAGTGCTGGCCGGCCCCTGGGCGACGCAATTGCTGGCCGACCTCGGTGCCGACGTCATCAAGGTCGAAAAGCCCGGCGCGGGCGACGATACGCGCCACTGGGGTCCGCCCTGGCATGAGCATGGCGACGAGAAGGTCGCCGCCTATTTCCTCGCCGCCAATCGCGGCAAGCGCTCGGTCGCGATCGATTTCGCGACGGAGGAGGGCGCGGCATTGGTGCGGCGGATGGCCGCCGACGCCGATGTGCTGGTCGAGAATTTCAAGGTCGGCGGGCTGAGGAAGTTCGGCCTCGACGCAGAGAGCCTTCGGGCGGCCTGCCCGCGGCTGATCTACGCCTCGATCACCGGCTTCGGACAGGATGGCCCCTACGCATCCCGCGCGGGCTACGATTACATCATCCAGGGGATGGGCGGGCTGATGAGCCTCACCGGCCTGCCCGATGGCGAACCCGGCGGCGGGCCGATGCGGGTCGGGGTCGCGGTCGCCGACCTGTTCACCGGAATGTACACTGCGAGCACCATCCTCGCCGCGCTCTATCGCCGGGAGCAGACGGGGGAGGGGGCCACGATCGACCTGGCGCTGTTGGATACGCAGCTGGCCATGCTCGCCAACCAGGCCTCCAATGCGCTGGTCAGCGGCACGGACCCGGTCCGGCAAGGGGCGGGGCATCCGAATATCGTTCCATACCAGCCATTTAGCGCGTCGGATCAGCCGATCATCGTCGCCGTCGGCAATAACCGTCAATTCGCCAGGCTGGCGGCCATCCTCGGCCATCCGGAGTGGGCGCATGACGAGCGCTTCGGCACCAATGCGGCGCGGGTCGCTGCGCGAGGCGAGCTGGTGCCGATCATCGCCGAGATCATCGCGACAAGGCCCGCCGCGGAGTGGCTCGAGCAGCTGGAAGCGGCCGGCATCCCGGCCGGTCCAATCAACGGCATCAGCCAGGCATTGGCCGACCCGCAGGCGCTTCATCGCGGCGCGCGGATCAGCGCTGGCGGCGGGGTGCTGGGGGAGGTGCCGATGGTCGGTTCGCCAATCCGGCTCGACGGGGAGCGCACCGATGCGCCGCTGCCGCCTCCCGCGCTAGGCGAGCATGGTGATCTGCTGAGGCAGTGGCTCGACGAAGGGGAGTTGGAGCGCCTCAAGGCGGCGGGGGTCGTCGGTTGAGTTAATTTCTTGTTGTCTTGAAGGCTTTGCCGCATAGCGAACACTCCCTCGGGGAGGACTGCGTGGCGAAAGTCTTTCTGAGCTACTCGCGCGAGGATGTATCGGCGGCCAAGCAGCTAGCCGAATGCATCGACCGCGCTGGCCATCAGGTCTGGTGGGATCGCCAGATCGAGGGAGGCTCTCGCTTCACGGCCGAAATCGATCGCGAGCTCAAGGGTGCCGACGCAGTGGTCGTCATCTGGACCAAATCATCGGTCGACTCTCCCTGGGTGCAGGACGAAGCCGCCGAGGGCCGCGATACGGGGCGGCTCGTTCCCGTCATGATGGGAACGGACAAGCCGCCGCTCGGATTCCGCCAATTCCAGTCCATCGACTTCGGCAAATGGAATGGCGAGGCCGATCCACCCGGCCTCGAAGCGTTGATCCGCGCCATTGCCCAGAAGGGCGGCGAGCAACAGGCATCCACCGGAGGTGCGAAGCAGGTCGTCAAGGGCCGGCAGCATTGCGCTGCGATTTGCGTGCTGCCCTTCGTCAACATGAGCGGCGATCCCGAGCAGGAATATTTCAGCGACGGAATCTCGGAAGACATCATCACGGACCTGTCGAAGGTGTCCGCGCTGTCGGTTGTCGCGCGAAATACAGCGTTCCAGTTCAAGGGACAGGCCGTCGACGTAAAGCAGGTGGCGAGCACGCTGGGCATCGATCATGTGCTCGAAGGCAGCGTTCGCAAGGCCGGCAACCGGGTCCGGATCACCGCCCAGCTGATCGACGGCAAGGCGGGCGACCATCTGTGGGCCGATCGCTACGATCGCGACCTGACGGACATTTTCTCGATCCAGGACGAGATTTCGAAGGAGATTGTGGCCGCCCTTCGAGTCAAGCTGCTGCCAGAGGAAAAGCGCGCGATCGAGACCCGCGGCACGTCCAGCGTCGAGGCTTATAATCTCTATCTGATGGCGAGGCAGCAGTGGATTACGGGAAGTTCCGGAGACATTCGCCGGGATGAATCCATCGTCCGCATTTGCAAGCAGGCGCTGACATTCGATCCCGATTATGCGCAGGCATGGGCGCTCATGGCGCTGGCGCAGTCGCAACTGCGGCTGTGGCATGCACGCGACGAAGATGCGCTTCCGGCGGCGGAACGCGCACTGGCGATCGATCCGAACATTGCCGAAGCCCGGTGCGTCAAGGCGCACATGCTCGAGGAGCAAGGAAGGAGCGAAGAGGCCAAGTCGGAGATCGAAACTGCTTTGCGGCTCGACCCGGAATCATGGGAAGTGAACCGGGAGGCTGCCCGCCTACTGTTTCGACAAGGCCGGATTCGGGAGGCCATCCCCTATTTCGAGAAGGCGACTCAGCTCGTGGACGCGGACTGGCACAACGCCGGCATGTTATCCACCTGCTTCCATGAAACCGGGGACACCGAGCAGTTGCGCCGCGCCGCCCAGATGACAGCGGAACGTGTGGAAAGGGCACTGGCGAAGGACCCGTCCAATGCCTCGGCGCTTGCGTCGGGTGCGGGAGCGTTGGCGACGCTGGGGGAATCCCAAAAGGCCAAGGACTGGATCGAGCGGGCACTGCTTCTCGACCCCGACAATATCCTGATGCGTTACAATCTGGCTTGCGCGCTCGCCACGGATATCAAGGACTATGACCGCGCGCTGGAGGTGCTGACACCCTATTTCGAGCGGACCGTCAGCCGGACGCAGTTGAAGCATGCCGAGGTCGATCCCGACCTGGACCCGATTCGCGACGATCCCCGGTTTACGGGAATGATGACGGCTGCCAAAAAACGGCTTGAAATGGCCTAGTCGTCCAAGGTTCTTTCGGAATAGCGCGACTGGATGAAGCGGCCCTGCGTCTCGAATGCGGCGAGGTCATCGCGGGCCAGCCTTTCGCTGATCTCGCCCAGCGCCGTGCGACTTGCGGCCAGCGCCTCGACCAGCCTTTCGTCAACGCTGATGCCTTCGCCGTCGAGCTGGCCGCGGTAGACGTGAGGAACGTGGAGATAGCGGTCGATGAGGTTGGGCAGGTGGACCGACATCAGCCGCCGCGCGTCCTGGGCATTCGGATCGAGGTCGGGGATTCGCTCCAACGTCTGCCGAAGCGACGGGAGCTGGGCCGACAGCAGGTCGAGCTCGGCCTGGGCCGGCGCCGGAAGGGCTCGTCGGGCCCGGAACAGGTAGGAATCGAAGCGCTGGACCATCTGACCATTGGGCAGGTCCGGAGTGACGTTGGGCGCTGCAATTTCCCTGCTCCCGCTGAACAAGAGGAAGGCGGCTACGCCGATCGCCAGCCCGACCGCGGCGAGGAACCCGAACATTCCGATCGGCCGGAGCAAACCGATGAAGATGGTGGCAAGGCTGATCAGCCCGATCGCGACCCCGGCGCGCAGGAAGGCCCGGCCCAGGCCGGCGTTCAGCCGCTCCCGTTCGCGCCGCGCCGATTCACGCACCGCTCCATCGCGCTCGTCGAGCCGGGCGAAAATGGCATTCGCATGATCGATCGCACGGCTGGTCTTGTCTGGAATCATTTCTGTTCGATTGGTTCAAACGGCGATGTCTGGGCTTCGAGCTTTGCCTGGGCCACGCCCTCCGCCCGGGCGATATAGCCTTTCGACTTCTCCACTTCCTTGCCTAGCGTATCGACCGTCTGCTTCATGTTGACCAGCGCCGCCAGCTTGAACTGGTCGATCTGGTCCATCGTGTCGTAGATGTTCTGGAAGGCGCGCTGCAACGTCTCCAGCGGGATCGTCGAGCTCGCCGCCTGCTCGTGGATCGCCCCGGTCTGGGTGCGAAGCATCTCGCCGGTGGTGTCGATCATGTTGGCGGTGGTGGTGTTGAGCGCGGTGACTTGCTCCAGCACCAGCTTCTGGTTGGTCATCGCCTGCGCGACGGTGACCGCGGTGCGCAGCGCCGCAACGGTGGTGGTCGAGGCACGGTCGACACCCTTCACCAGCTCGACATTGTTCTTCTTGACCAGGTCGAGCGCCAAATAGCCCTGAACGGTGACCGCCATCTGGGTCAGCAGGTCGGTGGTGCGCTGACGCGTGTAGAACAAGGCCGTCTCGCGGATGGCCTTTGCCTTGGCCGGGTCGGTCGCGTCCAGCTCGTTGGCCTTGTCCTCCAGGGTCTTGTCGAGGGCCTTGGAGATGTGGATCATCTGTTCGAGGCGATGCATCGTCTTCCACAGCCCGGCGCGCTCGGTGTCGATCGCCGCATTGTCCATCAGCAGCTCGTCCTTGCCATTGGAAAGGCGCATGAGGATCGCCGAGATGTGCGTTTGCGAGCTTCGATACTTGTCGAAATAATTGTTGATGCGGCGTCCGAAGGGGATGATCCCGAGGAATTTGCGAGTGGTTAGTCCCTTGCTGTTCTCCTTGGGGTCGAGTTCCTCGACCGTGCGGCGAAGTTCGGTCAGGTCCGCGCCGATGCCGGTGTCGCTGTCGATCGCCTTGACCGGCCGGTCGAGGAATCGGTTCGACGCGCCGGCCGCTTCGGCGATCTCCTTGCGGCCCATGGCGGTCAGCTGATCGACCTTCTTGCCGAACTCCGGGCTGTTCGAATCGAGCGCGGCCAGCTCGTCGACGAACTTGGCGACCTTGTCGTCAAGCGCGCTGGTTTCCTCGCCCTTGAGCGGGACCAGGCCGGCAGCTTCGTGCATGGCGATCGGCTGCAGCGCCTCGGGCGGCTCCAGCTTGATCTTCGTCGCGGTGGCAGTCTTCGCCGCCGTGTCCGATTGAGGTTCGCTGGCCATATACAATCCTTCTCTTCCCTGTTGCGCAGGAGGGTGGAACTCCCACCCGCCATACGCAAGGGGGTTGTGGGTGTATTATAGGTGTAAGACGGAAGCGTTCAAGCGCATGCTCAAAATCGTGGTTAGGGATTGGTCAACCATCCCTCGGAACCGATCGCTTACCTTGTCCGAGCTAGAGCAGCCCCAAAGCGTCCAAGACCGGCGGGGAAAAGAAGATGCTGAAGGCCTTCAAGAAGCTCTGGAATAGCGAGCGCGGCAACGCGCTGATCATGTTCGGGGCGGCGTTACCGCTGCTGGTCGGCGCGGCTGGGCTGGCAGCGGACACGATCCAGTGGACTCTGTGGAAGCGCCAGCTGCAGCGGGCGGCCGACTCCGGGGCTATCGCGGGCGTCTACACGCGCATCAAGACCGACACCCAGGATGCAGTCGCGGCTTCGGTG
>DASTCB010000055.1:0-10522 GCA_035711585.1 Sphingomicrobium sp. | reverse complement strand
GTTCCAGCCACGCCCGATCGGCTCCTTCGTCGCGCTCGACCGCCTGCAATTCCGGCACCCGAGCCCGCGCGTCGGCAAGGGCCATCCCGGTCTCAAGGCCGAGGCTGCGCGCCGCCTGGTCGACCGCGACCAGCCGCAGCGCGCTTTTCACCTTCTCGACGAAGGCGAGCGGGACTTCAGGCGCTAAGCCTGAATTCGTTCGCCGCAATCGATCGGCGGGGAGGTAGGGGAACCATAGCGCCAGGTAGCGTCGGTTCGCTGAATTCAAGTCGGTCACGATTCCACTCCAGCCGCCAGCGCATCCCCGCAGGGCCGGATCGCCGGCGAAGCAATTCGATGTCGAAGGTCGGGGCCCCGGGAGCATTGGCCTCCAGCGCCTGGCTCGGTGCAGAGCTCACCGACCAGCGCGTGTCGGCGGCGCTGGGCACCGGCTCCGCCTCGATGCGTAGCAGCAGCAAGGTCGCGCCCGACTGTTCGGTCGCCAATGCCAGGCGTCGGCCGGCGGTGAGATCCAGCTCCGGGCATTTTCCATGGATTTCGACGATCAATACGCCGAGTCCCCGACAGCGCGCTGCGTCGGCCGCGACGCGGAGCAGCGCCTTGCCGTCGGGCGCCTGCCCCAGCACCAGCGCATCCGGATCGCCGCCCAAATCGATCAGGCCTGGCCCATGGATGCAGCCGCCGCGTTGCTCGGCCTCGTCGGTACGAAGCCAGAAGATCGGCGCTTGGCGCCCCACCGTCCGGAGCGCCAGCATGGCAGCAAAACCCGTTGCGCTCGGTCCGTCGTCGGCTTCGGCCGCGAACAGTTCATGCACGCGTCCGTGCGCGAGGCCGCCGCCGAGCGCTGCGTCGAGCGCCTCATGTCCGGTGGCGACCCGTCTGTCCGCGGACAGCAGCCTGTCTCCGGCAATCGAAGCCAATCCAGCCTTCAGCATGGCAAGATGATCAACCGACTCGCGCATCATTTGTTCCTGATATGTTCTCAAGTGCGCTTCGCCTTGGCGAGAGTCAAGCGCGTGGAAAATCAGGAGAAATCGAAAGGATGGCGGAGCGGGAGGGATTCGAACCCTCGATACGGTTTTGCCGTATACTCACTTTCCAGGCGAGCGCCTTCGACCACTCGGCCACCGCTCCGCAAATCGCTGGAAGGCCGGTCATTTAGGGAAGCATTCGAAAAGGGGCAAGCTTGCCGCGCGGGGCTCCAAGCCCCTATGCCGCTCAGCCATGGCGCGACGCTTCGACCATCCCCCTTCGGCCGAGGAGATCGAGGCAATCGCGCGCGATGCGATAAGGCGCCTGCCGGAGCCATTCGCAGCCCACCTCCCCCACATCGTGCTGCAGGTCGACGAATATGCGGACGATGAGCTGCTGGCCGAAATGGGGATCGAGCATCCGCTCGACCTGACCGGAGTCTATGAGGGCATTCCGATCGGCCAGCGCAGCGTCGAGACCAGCGGTACCCTGCCCGACCGCATCCGCCTGTTCCGCCAGCCCATCCTGGCCGAATGGTGCGAGGATGGCGAGGAGTTCAACCATCTCATCCGCCACATCCTGATCCACGAGGTCGGCCACCATTTCGGCCTCAGCGACGAGGATATGCACGCGCTCGAGGAGCAGGAATGAGACCGCTGCTTCGGGGCGAAGCGCTGGCGCTGGTCCGCGGCGGGCGGCCGCTGTTCGAGGGACTCGACCTGGAACTTGGGCCAGGCGAAGCGATGCACGTCACTGGCCCCAACGGCAGCGGCAAGTCCAGCCTGATCCGCCTGGTAGCAGGGCTGCTCCGTCCCAACGCCGGGAAAATCGAACGCGCCGATGCAGCATTGGCCGACGAAGGCTTGGCGCTCGACCGCGAGCTGCCGCTTGGCCGCGCGCTCGCCTTCTGGAACGGGCCGCGGCTGGCGGAAGCCATGATCGCCTTCGGGCTCGAAGGGCTGGCCCGCGTCCCGGTACGCCTGCTGTCGACGGGCCAGGCGAAGCGAGCCCAGCTGGCGCGGGTCATGGCCAGCGGAGTGCCGCTATGGCTGCTCGACGAGCCGCTGAACGGTCTGGACCGCGCCGGGACCGCAGAGCTCGAATCCGCCATTGCCATTCATCGCGCCAATGGCGGCGCCGTCTTGGCCGCAAGCCATCTGCAACTTGGCGGCGATTGGCGCCGGATGGAGCTTGGCCAATGACCGGGTCGCTAATTGCCCGGGAAGTCCGCCGCGGCCTGCATGGCGGGGCCTGGCTGCCCGTCGCCTTCTTCCTGCTGGTGGCGACCATCGTCCCCTTCGCGGTCGGCCCGGACGCCCGGCTGCTCGCCCGGATCGGCGGGGGCGCGCTGTGGATCGCGGCCCTGACCTCGGCGATGCTTCCGATCGAGCGGCTGATCGAGCCGGACAGGGCGGACGGAATGCTCGACCAGCTGGCGATGACCGGCACGGCGGAGGAAGCGGTCGGCGCGGCCAAGATGATCGGCCATTGGCTGACGTTCGGTCCGCTGCTGCTGATCGCCGCGGTTCCCGGCAGCTTCCTCGTTGGCCTCGACGGACCGGCGCTGGCCCGCAGCCTTGTTTCGCTGGCGATCGGCACGCCGGGGCTAGCCGCGCTGGCCGTCGCGGTGGCGGCGCTGACCGCCGGCCTGCCTCGGGCGGGTGCTCTCGCCGGGCTGCTGATGATGCCCCTGGCGGTGCCGCTGGTGATCTTCGGGGCTGCAGCAACGGGCGACGGGGAAAGTGCCGCGCTCAAGCTGGAGGCGGCGATTGCGCTGCTGCTTATTGCCGGATCACCTTTCGTGACCGGCGCAGCGATCAGGGCCAGCCGGACCTAGTCCGAGCACCATCGGGCAAAGATCGCGGTCGGTAACAGCAGCCCGCGCGATTCCTCCCGTACCGCCATCTCGCCGCATTCGACCATGCCGCCCAGATCTTCGGTTAGCTGACGCAGCAACTCGCCGATCGCCAGCGCCGACATGCGCACCGCGTAGACGGTCAGCACCAGGAACCGGCTGTTCTCGTCGAGCAGCTTGCGGCAGTCGGCCAGGAGCGGCGCCAGATGCTCCTCCAGCCGCCACAGCTCTCCTTCCGGCCCGCGGCCGAACTTGGGCGGGTCGAGCAGGATTCCGTCGTAGCGGCGACCGCGTCGCACCTCGCGCGCGGTGAATTTGGCGGCATCGTCGACAATCCAGCGGATCGGCCGCTCGGCGAGGCCCGACAGCGCGGCATTGGCCCGGCCGCCCTCGACCGATTTCTTCGACGCATCGACATGAACAATCCGGGCACCGGCTTCGGACAGCAGCAGCGTCCCCACGCCGGTGTAGCCGAACAGGTTTAGCACGTCCGCATCGAGCGCCTCGCACTGCATCCAGTCCCATTGCGGCGCCATATCGGGAAAGAATCCGAGGTGGCGGAACGGCGTCAGGCTGGCATGGAAGCGGACATTGCCGCGGGCGAGCGGCCAGCTTGGCGGCACCTCGCCATGCTGGACCCAGCGGCCCCCGCCCTCTTCGTCGGAGCCGGGAACAAAGGTCGCGTCCGGCGACCATTGCTCCAGCGCGGGCGCCCACATCGCCTGCGGCTCGGGCCGGACGACCGTGACCGGGCCATAGCGCTCCCACTTCCTGCCGTTGCCGCTGTCGATCAGTCCCCAATCGTCCCAGGGTTCGGCGACCAGGGTTCTCAAATCGAAGGTCATGCCGCCAGCGCGAGCTTGCCGCCAATCGAAGCGATCGCGCGCGGTCCTTCGAGCATCGCTGCGCCTGCGGCGCGAGCAGCGGCGACGTCAACCGCGCGCAGCTCTTCCAGCATCTCGTCGATCGCCATGATCCGGCCGAAAATCTCGATCGATCGAGCCATGGCGTCGGCCCGCCCCTGCGGCGTTTCCAGGGCCATCAGGATGGCCGCCTCGATCTGGGCACGCGCGCGATTAAGCTCCGCGCCGGTGAGATTTTCCGCAGATCGCTCGACCACCTCGCGGGTCAGGTTCAGCGCCTCCACCGCCCGCGCCTTGTCGGCGGCAAGATTGACCGCGAACACGCCAGTGTCCACGAATCCCTGGGTCCAGGCATAGACCGAATAGGCCAGCCCACGCTCCTCGCGCAGTTCCTGGAACAGCCGCGACGACATGCCGCCGCCGACCGCCTGCGCAAACAGGGACAGCGCCGGCGCGGCCGGATCGGATGCTTTCAGCCCCTGGTAGGCCAGGGCCAGATGGGTCTGCTCCGCGGATCGTCGGTCTGACCTGATGCCGCCGACGAAGGCCCCCGGTTCGATCGTCGGGAAAGCTTTCGATTCGAGGTCGCCGAACAGTGCCTCGGCCAGCATCTGGATGTGACCCGCATCGACCTTGCCGGCCGCGGAGATCACCAGCCGACCCGGCCGGTACTGATCGCTCAGCCAATCAACGCAATCGGGCCGGCTCAAGCCGCGGATGCTCTCTTCATTGCCCAGCACGGGCCGGGCCAGCGGCTGGTCGCCGAACGCCGCCTCGAACAACCGGTCGTGGATCAAGTCGTCGGGCGCATCAAGGCATTCGCCGAGCTCGGACAGGATGACCAGCTTCTCGCGCTCCAGCTCCACCTCGTCGAGCAACGGTGCGCGAACCATGTCCGCGATCAGCTCGAGCGCCAATCCTACATCGGGCGCAAGGGTACGCGCATGGAACAAGGTCTGGTCCCGCGAGGTCCAGGCGTTGAGCGAGCCGCCGACATCCTCGATCGCCTCGGCGATGGCCCGCGCGTCGCGGCCGCGCGCGCCCTTGAACACCATATGCTCGACCAGATGGGCGAGCCCGCCCTTGCCATTCGGCTCTGACCGGGAGCCGACGAAGGCGTGCAGGCCAATCGCGGCCGACTGTGCGCCGGGCATCGGATCGATGGCGACGGTGAGACCATTGGCAAGGCGGGTCAGCTCAGCCATCGCGGGCCTCCTTCTTCCACCGTTGCCGCAAGGCCAGCCAGTAGATCAACGCGGCAATCCCGGCAAACAGGAACCATTGAATCGCATAGCTGAAATGATTGTTGGGGATGGTGTCGGGCGAAGGCGGCGCGCTGGCGGCCAGCCCCGGCCCGGGCGTCGCCGCGACCAGCCGCATCCGGCTGATCCTGTCCGGCGCGATCACCCCGCTGACGAGGCCGCCGCGCCAGGCGCGTCCGGCGTTGGGGTTCTTCGACCAGCCCAGCTCGACCGCCAGGCCCGGCCCTTCGGCGCCGGTGCGGCAATCGGCGATGATCAGGAAGCCGGGTTCGCCCCTCAGATTCTGGCCGGCCGCGGTCCGGAAATTGACCACCTGCAGGCAATTGCCGGTGGCCGAGCGGAACAGGGGCAATGGTTCCTTGGGCGGAACCGAGGGCCAGCCGATCGGCGGCTTGCCGGCCGCGGCGCGGTAGGTGTCGAGCAGCGCCTGCTTCTCTCCCCGGCGGTCAAGCTGCCAGATGCCGAGCCCGATCATCACGGCGATCGCCAGGCCGACCAGGATGGTGGGAATGACCGGAAGCATTCGCGTCACTGGCTCAGCCTTCCCTCGCGGGCGCGATGCCTATGTTCCTGGTAGAGCAAGGCCGCCTTGCCCAGCCTCAGCCCGTAAATCGTCAGCCCCGCGCCGACCGGAATCCAGATGAGGTGAACCCACCAGGGCGGGCCAACGGCCTGGTCCAGGACGATCGCGCCGACCGCGACGATCGCCCCGACGATCAAAATCAGGAAGGCGGCGGGCCCGTCGCCGACATTATAGGACTGGAAGTCGAGCCCGCAGGAACGGCACCCGGGCGCGAAGCGGGCGAGTCCGGCGAACAGCGTCCTCGCCCCGCAATTTGGGCAGAGCCCCTGGAATGCCGCCGCCGCCAGCGACGGCGCGGCGCCGGTTGCCGGCGCCGGTTCCATCAGCCGTGGGTCGGCGCGCCCCAGCCGCCCCAGACGTAGATGGAGACGAACAGGAACAGCCATACGACGTCGACGAAGTGCCAATACCAGGCGGCCGCCTCGAAGCCGAAGTGCTGCTTGGGCGTAAACTCGCCCTTGTAGGCGCGGGCCAGGCAGACGATCAGGAAAATGGTGCCGATGATGACATGCGCGCCATGGAAACCGGTCGCCATGAAGAAGGTGGCGCCGTAGATGTTGCCCTTAAAGTCGAACGGCGCGTGGACATACTCATAGCCCTGGATGAAGCTGAACAGCAGCCCCAGCAGGATGGTGCACCACAGGCCCTTTTTCAGCCCCTCGCGGTCGCCATGGATCAGCGAATGGTGGGCCCAGGTCACGGTCGTTCCCGAGCAGAGCAGGATGAAGGTGTTGAGCAGCGGGAAACCGAACGGGTCGAGCACCTCGACCCCCTTGGGCGGCCAGGTCGCGGCCACCGTCGCGTCGCTGATGACCTGGGTCGCGCCGTCGACCACCTCGATCGGGGCCGGGAACAGCGCCGAGGAGAAGAAGGCCCAGAACCAGGCGAGGAAGAACATCACTTCGGAAGCGATGAACAGGATCATGCCGTAGCGCAGGTGGAGCTGCACCACCGGCGTGTGATGGCCCTCATGGCTTTCCTTGATGACATTGCCCCACCAGCTGAACATCGTCACCAGCACGCCCAGCAGGCCGAGCAGGAAGACGAACTTGCCGTAGGGATTGTCATGCATCCACATCACGCCGCCGCCGGTCAGGGCGAGCGCGGAGAAGGCGCCGATCAGCGGCCACTGATCGGGCGGAAGGATGTGATAATCGTGGTTCTTGGTGGCGGCCATGGATGCTTTCCTAGAATCTCGTCCCGGCGCTCTAGCGGGCCGAATCCGGATTTTCCACCGGATAAAACGTATAGCTCAGCGTGATCTCGTCGATGTGCCTTGTGTCGGGGTCGGTGGCGACTTTCGGATCGACGTAGAAGACGACCGGCATGCGAACGCTCTCGCCGCCCTTCAGCACCTGCTCGGTGAAGCAGAAGCACTCGATCTTGCTGAAATATTTGCCGGCCACCTCGGGCGTGACGTTGAAGGTCGCGGTGCCGACGGTCCGCCGGGCGGTGTAGTTGCTCGCCTTGTAATAGATGGTCGTCCGGGCGCCCGGGTGGATCCGAACGGTGGCCTGCTCCGGCTCGAACTTCCACGGCAATGAGGGCGAGATATTGGCATCGAAGCGGACCCCGATCTCGCCGGCAACCGCGCCCGGCGCGGCTTCCGCCTTCATCGTCGTGCCGCCAAAGCCGGTCACCTGGCAGAAAATCCGGTAGAGCGGCACCGCGGCGAAGGCGAGGCCGAGCATCGCCAGCCCAAACAAGGCGGCGCGGATTCCTACGGCGCGGTTCTTCTGAGCCAGCGCATTCACTGGTTGATGCTCATCTTGGCGATGGTGATGGCGAACATCAGCACCACGAACAGGCCGAGCAGGATCGCCATCAGGCGCGAGCGCTCGCGCTGCCGCTTGCGGATGATCTCATCCTCGTCGCGCGGCATCATGCGATCACCCAGCGGTCGATCACCAGCGCCGCAAACAGGCCGAACAAATAGAGGATAGAGAAAGCGAACAGCTTCTTCTCCGGGCCCATCTGCTTCGGATCGGATGCCCGATTGGCCGCGACGAAGAAGGCGAGGATCAGGAAGGTCGCGCTGAGGCCGACCGCAACGGCGCCGTAAATCCAGCCGGTCAGGCCCAGCGCCCAGGGCGCGACGGCCGCGACGATCATCGGCAATGTGTAGAGCAGGATATGGCGACGGGTGCTGTCATTGCCGGCCACGACCGGCAGCATCGGAACGCCGGCATTGGCGTAATCGCTGCGCACGAACAGGGAGAGGGCCCAGAAATGCGGCGGGGTCCACAGGAAGATGATTGCGAACAGCAGCAGCGGCAGGGTGCTGACGTCGCCGGTCACGGCCGCCCAGCCGATCAGCGGCGGAAAGGCCCCGGCAGCGCCGCCGATGACGATATTCTGCGCCGTCCGGCGTTTCAGCCAGACGGTATAGACCAGCACGTAGAAGAGGATCGACGTGGCGAGGATCACCGCGGCCAGATGGTTGGCGGCAAGGTCCATCAGGATGACCGAGAAGACGCCCAGGCCAACGCCAAAGTGAAGCGCAGTCTGGCGGCTCATGCGCCCAGCCGGAAGAGGCCGGCTGGCAGTTCGCTTCATCTTCGCGTCGAGATCGGCCTCATACCATTGGTTGAGCGCCCCGGCGGCCCCAGCGCCAAGCGCGATGCACAGGACGGCGGTGAAGCCCAGCACCGGGTGGATCGGGCCGGGGGCGGCAAGCAGCCCGCACAGGCCGGTGAACACGACGAGCTTCATCACGCCCGGCTTGGTCAGGGCATAAAGGTCGCGCCAATCGGCGGGAAGGGTCTGTTCCTGGTGCAAGGGGACGCTGGTCACGCGGGCCCTATAGGGGGTGAAGCCAGATCATGAAAGGCCCGTAGGACAAGCGCTTGGCGATGATGGAACCCTCGCTCCATTGACCGGTTCGGTCTGGACCCTTGGTGCTTTGCGGAGTCGGCCATGGAGACCCAGAAACTGGAGCGCGGGCGGTTGATCGACCATCTGCAGCTGGTCGTGAAGGACCTGGCGGCGAGCCGGCGCTTCTACGAGGCGGTGCTGAAGCCGCTGGGCATTCCGATCGCCGGCGACAAGGGGGACAGTTTCTGGGCGGATGAGCTGTTCGTTTCGTCCGCCGACAGCGATGAAGCGCTGGGAAAGCTGACCGGCCGCTATCATTTCGCCTTCCAGGCGGCCGACCGCGCGGCGGTCGACGCATTCCATCGGGCGGCGCTGGACAATGGCGGCCGGGACAATGGCGCGCCCGGCGAGCGGCCCCATTATCATCCGGGCTATTACGCCGCCTTCGCGCTCGACCCTGACGGCAACAATGTCGAGGCCGTCTATCACGGGGAAGCGGAGCGCTCCGCCGACAGCGTCACGGTCACCTTCCGGGCGTGAATGTACGCTTTGGGTGGAAAGCGGTCGTTCGCTCGACCCTGCCGATTAGCTTCGTGGACCCGGTGAAGGCGCGCATTTGGCCTAGGTTCATTTTCCGTCGCGTTAATGGGCGGCGCCAAAGCCCGTGTGGTGTTGAGGGAGGATCTAATGGCGAGTTTGAAGGCACTCATGGCGACCGGCCTGTTGGCCGCGTCCGCGCTTCCGACAATGGCATCGTCGCAGCAAACGCCGACCGCCAGCATCGCGGAAATGGCGAGCACGCCCCTGGTGCGGGTCAGTATCCAGGAATCCTTGAGGACGCCACCGGACGAAGCCAGCATGACGGTCGGGACGCTAGCCAAGGCGGCGACAGCCACCGAAGCTGTTGCGCTCAACAAGGAGAAGACGGAAAAGCTGCTCGCCACCATCCGCGCCGCCGGGATCCGCGAGCGCGATATCCAGACGCAGGGCATTCAGCTCAACCCGGACTATCGTTGGGACAATGAGCCTGGCGGGCGCGGGCGGCAGACACTGATTGGTTATATCGCCGGCAATTCTGTGCTGATCAAAACTCGCAATATCGACAAACTGACGTCACTGCTTGACGCGCTGACGACGGCTGGCGCCGATACCGTCTATGGCCCGAACTTCGCCATCTCCGACCCGGCACCGCTGCGGAAGGAAGCGCGCGTCCGGGCGATGGAGCGGGGCCAGGCCGAGGCCACGGAATATGCTCGCAATAACGGTTACGCCTCGGTCCGGCTGCTCTCGGTAGAAGAGGGCGCATCCTATCGCGGGACCGACGTGATCGTGACGGGCGCGCAGGTTGGCAATGCCATGCCCCCTCCGCCACCCCCGCCTGCCGCGCCCGAGCGCGGCGGAGGCATCGTCGCTCCGGGCCAGCTGGAAACGGCGGTGTCGCTAAACTTGCTTTATCGGATGGAACGGTAGGGAAGGCTGCGGGCTGCCAGCCCGACGAAGGCGTTTAGGATGCAAAGCGGACGTTGCTTGGAAGGCGCGCACGCGATACCCAGAGGCGATTAGTGGCTTGCTCCATCAGCCGAAGCCATAGAGCAGCCAGAAGAGGGTAATGGCCAGAAAAATTCCGCTGATCCAGCGCGCACGAACGAACACCAAGGTGAAGCAAACCATGATCCATGGGTAATCGAAGGAATAATTCCGAAACAAATCGATGAAGGTAGCGCCCTGGGCGATATCGCGGATGGTCCACATGCCGATCCAGAGGGTTATGTACGCGCCGTACAGGCTTAGGAAATAGCCTCGGTTCTCATCGAAGTAACGTTGCGCAAACGTCCGCAATGGGCGGAAAGCGGACATCAGCATTTCAGTTATCCCAGCGAAAGCCGGGATAACCAGCCTGGATTGAAATGCGTTTGGCATATAAATCGGTCACGCCGACCGAATGGCCTGGGCGTTAGATCGGAAAGACAGCCGTCACGGGAGTAAATCCCGTGACGCCGATCGGGTTCGGCTGCGCCGACCCGTCGGCCGGCTTTCGGCATCTCTACGACAAAAGGCCAGGATCGCTTGCGCAATCCCGGCCTTTTGCTCGGTGCCTCAAGACCTAGTCGATCTTCGGAAGGGTCTCGAACTGGTGGTAAGGCGGCGGGCTCGAAAGAGTCCATTCGAGCGT
>DASTCB010000054.1:0-6078 GCA_035711585.1 Sphingomicrobium sp. | reverse complement strand
CGGGCCGCTCGAAGAGCTGCTCGCCGATCCGGCGGTCAGCGACATCATGGTCAACGGCCCCGACCAGACCTTCATCGAGCGCAGGGGCAAGCTCGAGCTGGCCAAGATCCAGTTCCGCGACGAGGAGCATCTGTTCCAAATCGCCCAGCGCATCGTCAACAAGGTCGGCCGCCGCGTCGACCAGACCACGCCGCTGGCCGACGCCCGCCTGCAGGACGGCAGCCGCGTCAACGTGATCATCCCGCCGCTCTCCCTGCGCGGCACCGCCATCTCGATTCGTAAATTCTCCGAAAAGCCGATCACGCTCGACATGATGCGCGGCTTCGGCTCGATGTCGGAGAAGATGGCGACCTGCCTCAAGATCGCCGGCGCCTGCCGGATGAACGTCATCATCTCCGGCGGTACCGGCTCGGGCAAGACGACCATGCTCAACGCCCTCAGTAAGATGATCGACCCGGGCGAGCGCGTGATCACCATCGAGGATGCGGCCGAGCTTCGGCTGCAGCAGCCGCACTGGCTGCCGCTCGAAACCCGCCCGCCCAACCTCGAAGGCCAGGGCGCGATCACCATCCGCGACCTGGTCATCAACGCGCTGCGTATGCGCCCCGACCGGATCATCCTGGGCGAAATCCGTGGCCAGGAGTGTTTCGACCTTCTGGCCGCCATGAACACGGGTCACGACGGCTCGATGGCGACGCTTCACTCCAACAGCCCGCGCGAATGCCTGGCGCGTATGGAAAACATGGTGATGATGGGTGATATCAAGATCCCGAAGGAGGCGATTTCGCGCCAGATCGCGGATTCCGTCGACCTCATCGTCCAGGTCAAGCGCCTGCGCGACGGGTCGCGCCGCACCACCAACATCACCGAGGTGATCGGGATGGAGGGCGAGGTGATCGTCACGCAGGAGCTGTTCAAGTTCGAATATCTCGACGAGAGCGCCGACGGCAAGATCATCGGCGAATATCGCTCGATGGGCCTTCGCCCCTACACGCTCGACAAGGCCAAGCAGTTCGGCTTCGATCAGCCCTACCTCGAATCCTGCCTCTGACCTAACTCTCGTCTTGCTCCCAACACGCGGCCCGGCCAATGTCGGGCCGCAAATCGCATCCAGGGAGTGAGAAGATGATCCGCCTCGCCGCCATGCTGTTGGTCGCAGTTGCCGTCCCGGCCGTCGCGCAACCTGCTTCCGAAAGCCCCAGTCCCGCCGCGCCGCAGCATTCCGCGCTCGAAATGGCCCTCGCCGCTCCGACCCGTACTCCCGCCAATGTCGCCCGTGACGAGCATCGCCATCCCGCCGAAACACTGGCCTTCTTCGGAGTCCAGCCCGGCGACGCGGTGGTCGAGCTGTGGCCGGGCGGCGGCTGGTATACGGAGATTCTCGCGCCCTACCTGGCCGGCGGGTCGCTCCACGTCGTGCCGCCCGCAGGCAGCTACGACCAGCGGATCCGCGCCAAGCTTGCCGGCGATTCCGTTTACGGCAAGGTCCAGGTGGCGACCTTCAACGCCGGCCAGCCGACGTCGATCGCGGCCGCCAGCGCCGACGTGGTGCTGACATTCCGCAACGTCCACAGCTGGCTCGACGAGGAAAAGCCCATTGCAAGCGAGGTTTTCGCGGAGGCGTTCCGGGTGCTGAAACCGGGCGGGACGCTCGGCGTGGTCGAGCATCGCCTTCCCGAGGACCGCGACGACGGGCTTCAGATGAGCAGCGGCTACGTCAAGGTGTCGACGGTCCGGCGACTTGCCGAAGCAGCCGGATTCAAATTTGTCGGATCGAGCGAGGTCAACTCCAATCCCAAGGACAGCAAGGACCATCCCGAGGGGGTGTGGACGCTTCCGCCAGTACTTCGCCTGGGCGACAAGGACCGCGAGAAATATGTGGCGATCGGCGAAAGCGACCGAATGACGCTGAAGTTCGTCAAGCCGGCAAACTAGACCGGCCCGACCGCCGCGGCCACCAATGGCAGGTCAAACTCTTCAAAAAGGGGTTAAATGGTGGGCGTGGCAAGGATTGAACTTGCGACCCCCGCGATGTCAACACGAGCAGCCCCAGCTAACCTGTTGATTTTCCAAGGGTTCAGGATGCGGCACGAGGGCGTTTTGGCCAATATGGAAGCCATTCTCCAACGGCTCGAGTTCAATTTGAACCAAGCGAACACTGTGGACGCAATTCTCCTCCTAAGTCAGTGCTCCACAGCGTGCCGTTAGGCACCTCAGCGGCGACATGCTTGGCTGCTGACCGATCGACCAATTGCTGACATTGGCCCGGCGCGTCCGGCCAGCGGTGTGCGTCACACATCGCTGATTGGGTAGCCCAAAAAGAACTTCGGCTTGCTCATCATCACATGCGTGTTGATGCGCTCTACGCCGACATTCGAGCTCGTGAGTTCCTCGGAAATCCTTGTCCACTCCGCCATGTCCGCCGTCACAACCTTCAGCAAGTAATCGTAGGCGCCGGTCATGTGGGATGCCTCAACCACGGCGGGAATTGCGTCGATCGTTTGCTCAAACAGGCCGAGCTCCTTGGCGCTGTGTCCCTTGAGCGTAACTTCGGCATAGAGCACCAGCCCAACATCCAGCGCGAATGGGTTCAGACGCGCGTGATAGCCTTGGATTACGCCGGCGAGTTCGAGGCGCCGCACTCGTGCAAGGCAGGCGCTGGGGGATAGCGATACTTGCTCCGAAAGAGCTTGATTGGTGAGTCGCGCGTTAGCCTGGAGAGCGGCCAGGATCCGGCGGTCTATGCGGTCAAGCTCAACAACTGCTGCCATGCGGATCGATGACCGCAGAATCTGCGGTTTTGGTCAAGGTCTTCGATGCCACCTTCGGTGGCGGATCAGCTAAACCATAAGCATGAAACAGGATGCCGACAGACAGATGATGGTTGGGGATGCCTCAGCCGATGGCCGGGCGATACATGGCGACGGGAAGTCCTCCGTCGAGCACCGTGAGCGTCTGCTTGACGATGCGCTGGATCAGAGCTTCCCAGCCAGCGATCCACCATCAATCTGCCAGGCGCAAGACTGGCCCGCTGGGCCGCGGGGGCCGCGCCTTGATAAGGGCGGGCTCTCGGCCATATTGAACAGTATGTCTGAGCGATCACAGTTTAGACGGCCAGAGCTCCATCCAGGCAGCAGTACGGCACGATTCTAGCGCCCTAGGCGGCCCACGTTGCGGGCGAAGCGCCTAGGGCTTCCCAACGGTAGCGGCACGCCCAACGCGAACCGAAACTTCCAAATCGAACAACCGAGCAGCCGCGCGGGCCATAGGCCAGCGTGCCCAACTGCTCGCCAGGAGAAATACTGTGAGCATGCAAAGATTTGCAGTCGAACTAAAACGCCGGACCGTCGGCATCGCCGTCAGGTTGGCGGGCGGTTTCGTCTTCTATGCGTCCGACAAGGCCTTCGAAGAGATGGATGGCCGGACTTTCGCGCGAGCCCGCGAAATTGAGCGCCAGCTCAAGAAGATTGCCAAGCGCAAAGAGCTCGAGCGGCGGCAATTTCAGGCGAATCCGCGGTTCGCTTGAGCCGCGAAATTCACCCTTACCCATAATTGGAGAAAAACAATGACATCGATCCATAACGATAACCTGCGTGTCGCGAGTGCAAGTGTCCGACTTTCCGGCCTGCCGGGCGGCTCCCCGAATTCCAACTTCGGAGCGGTAGATCACTCTCCACCCAAGTTGCGTCCCGGCGCGGCAATCGCATTCGCCATCGCCGCGGTCGTGGCCGTGCTGAGTTTCATTGAGATCATATTTTCGTGAGTAGAAAGGAGTTTGAGATGAATTCGCACATGGCAGGTCGCGATCGGCAGCCGGTCGTCGCTGCCATGTTGCTCGAGGAAATCGAACGGGCCGAACTTCACGACGCTGACACCATGCCGGCTGACGCAGTCAGACTTGGCTCCGGGATCAGCTTCATGGACGAGCGCGCGGGGACCGTGCTCAACGTTCAATTGGTGTTCCCTGTCGATGCCGACATTACCGAAGGCCGAATTTCGATCCTGACCCCGGTCGGAGCCGCTCTTTATGGCTTACGAGCCGGCGATGCGATCGAGTGGCCGGATATCGACGACAATGAACGCCGGATCACGATTGTGGAAGTGACACAGCCCGCTACGAAAAAGCCCAACTAAAATGATAAGCGGACGAGCACAGCTGCATCCCGGCAGCAGTACGGCACGCGTGCCGGCCCTTGGCCAGGCAATCTGCGAGCCGGCCAGGCCAAGGGCACAAATAGGGGTATGCGCAAGGACGGGCTGACCATGATGGCAGCTACCGCCTAGCGCGGGGCTCGCTCCCTTTGAAGGAGTGTGAGTTCATGTTTCAGGATTTTAGTGGTGCAGCGTCTGCACGAGGACGGGCGCAGGCGCCCGGTTCTCCTTCGCTTGAACAGGCTGCCGAGCTTATCGGTCGCTACCCCAAACTGAGTGAGATTGAGCTAGCCCGTCTGATCAATCTTTATCGGCAACTATCAGCCTTAGATGTGGCATTGATGATCGCGGACGAACAACTCGCACCCCGGCTTGAACGGTTTGTCGGAGAACATCGATCCGAGTTGAGGACTCCATTTCGGCAGTATGCCGTCTTGGTGGCGATTGCCGTCTTGGGCTTCGTCCTGATGGCGTGGGTCGTTGCGTTTGGCTCGTAAGCCCAAATGGGTGCGGCCGGCGGACACGAACTCGCCTTGAACCCTCAGAGCGAGAAGGCGATGTTGATACTATGACTGAGCATCCTCAGTTCGGACGGCCCGAGCTCCATCCTGGGAGCAGTACGGCACGACTTTAAGCCTCGGATGAACCCGCGTATGCGCGGGGGATCCCGGGGCTTCTCCACCGTCCGCGTTCCACATTTTGGGAACGCGAAATCGCAAAATCATTGAGGCGGGCAGGTGTGCGTTTGCGCGCCCCTTTGGCGCACCCACGCGCCCGCTCGCCAGGAGAAGAGTTGTGTCTACGCAGCGCTACGCCGTCGAGTTCGGCCTCGGTGTCGCGCACGTGTGCGTGCCCGCCGGCTGGGCGAAATGTGCGACACTGACGTCAGTCGGGGCCGGCCTGATCGGAATGTCGGCCGGAGCGCAGACCAGCTGGCCGAGGCCGGACGGTACGGAGCGAAAGCTTCGTATCGTGCAAGTGAATCGGACCCCTCTCGACTAGGTCCGCTTGAGCGCCGCTGGGCAGCTCTCTCGGCCGATGCCGATGAATTTCAAAAACGCATTCCGACACGCGACGCAAACCACAACATGCCAACGTAAAGGCTGACAGTGACGGCAAGCGCGAACGATAAAGCCAGCCAAAACCCCACTCCTCCGCGTAACAGGGCGGGGAAGATCAGGAACATCGGCAGGGTCGGGAGGAAGAACCAGAACACACCCGTCGAGAGCTGGGCAATGCGTTCGTTGTCGCCCGTATCCCGCCACAGCCAGAAGAAGGTGATGACCGAAATGAGGGGGAGCGAGAGAATGAGGCCGCCAAGACTCGGCGACCGCCGGGCCGCCTCGAGCGCTGTCGATATGATCAATCCCGAAATGACGGCCTTGAATAGCAAAGCATCGCTCGCTGCAGCCCTCGCCTAACGTCTGGGTGACCAATGGCCAGGCAGCGGGGGCGTCTGCCCGGCCCGGCGACACCATCGAAGGACTGCGATGGGCCCGCCGAAATATATTCATTCAAATGGCGCGGGTGAGCTCGTCCTTGAATCTCACCGCTTCACGTCGGACGTGATCGGCTAGGGCCGGGTGAATAATGCTCTTGATCTGGCCGGCCTGGATTCCCCGCTCGGCCGCTACCTTGAAGTTGATGATCTGCTGGACCGCGGCCATTGCGGGGTCCTTGCCGGCGACGGGTGCCGCTTCCAGCTTGCCGAAGCTCTCCGCTGCACTGTTAGCCGCGCCGATCAGCGCGGTTTCGCTTGGGTCGAGCAGGTGCGACACGAACAGTGCATGCTCTTCCATCTTGTCCGCCCAGAAAGGCACCACCTCGCGCCGATCGAAATTGGCGTTGCCGCCATTGAGCTGGGTGAGCCGCGCCGTGAAACGCGTGCCCTCGTGGCGAGTGTGAGCAAAGAACAATGGCCAGACT
>DASTCB010000053.1:0-16841 GCA_035711585.1 Sphingomicrobium sp. | reverse complement strand
GAAGACCAGCAACGCCGGGTGGATCGCGGCCATGATCCCAAGCACAGCCCCCGCGGTACCGTCATAGCGCTCCTTGTTGGCATAGTAGGTCGGGATGAGGTTGATCGCGATCGAGATGACGACCGGCACGCCCTCGTTCTGATAGTCGAACAGCAGGGTGAGCAGGAGCAGCACCGCGGTCGACACCCAGCCAAGGATGGCGAGCAGCAGAACCCCTCGGATGCGCAGCTTGTTGAGCTCGTTCATCGCCTCAAGTCACTCCCCCAAAATTCATTCACTCGAACACAGGGCGGCCGGGGCCGCCAGCACCAGCACATGCTGAGCCCATAGACCCGAAAGCCGCCGACGCTCGCCGTCGACCACCCAGGATCCGGGCAAGGGCCCCCTCCGCAATGGCGTTGCCCGCATCTCGGCGATCGTCACTTCGCTGACCGGCCGTCCGTCGATCGGCACCAGCAGCATCCGTCCCTGGGCCGGGGGCGCGAACGCGACCGCCGCCAGCGCCAGCAGGGCGAGCGCCAGCTGGATGGCGAGTGGACCGATCCTGCGGAGCGCCAACTGCATCCGCTCGGAATAACGCACATTGGTAAATGGCAACTTAAGGTTTCCGCGGATTTCAGCCGTTCCGATGCCGGTCTCCAGACGTGGGCGGTTCACCGCCAACGCATCGCCGCGCGATTGGCTGATCTTCCCAACTGCTGGTGGGAATTCCCGCCAACTTTCCCGCTGATGAACATATTGACGTCAGTTTTTGGCGGAAATCCGCAATTGGCATGGGATTTGAAAAGCATTGGGCACGGACCGCCGACTAAACCCGAAGGTCCGGAAAAGGGAGAGTGACCATGTCTGGTTTGAAGTTTGAGCGCCATCTGCTTGCGGTGTTCGCCGCGCTGCTGATGAGCACGATCGCGGTCGGTACCGCGGTTTCCCCGGCCCAGGTTTCGGCCGCCCCTGTGGAAGTTGTCACCTATGCCTGAATTTGAACCGATCGTGGCCCGCCCGGCCATCCGCATCGCGCGGCAGACCGAGGAAGCACAGGAAACGAGCATTCGTTTCGCACCGCTCAGCGGCATCCTGTCGGGCCCGATCTTCACCCGTACCCGGGACATCATCGCCGCGAACATGACGGACTTGCTCGACCGGTCGGAAGACCCGGCCCGCATGATCCGCATGATTATCGTCGAGATGGAAGAGACGCTGGTCGAGGTGCGCGCCACCGCCGCCCGCTCGATCGCCGACATCAAGGAAATGCGGCGCGCCTGCAACCGGCTCGACGACCTCCAGCATGGCTGGACGGAAAAGGCCGAGCTGGCGCTTGAGAAGGGCCGCGAGGACCTGGCCCGCGCCGCGCTGGCGGAGAAGCAGAAGGCGGCCGAGATGGCCGAGGGGCTGCACGCCGAGATCAGCCAGATCGAGCAGGTGCTGCGCGGCTATGAGGCCGACATCCAGCGGCTCCAGGCCAAGCTGGCCGAAGCCCGCGCCCGGCAGAACGCGATCGCATCGCGGCTGGAGAGCGCGATGACCCGCGCCCGGACCAGCGAAGTGCTGCACGGCAGCCGCACCGAGGACGCCTTCGCCAAGTTCGAACTGCTCGAGCGCCGCGCAGACTTCGCCGAAGGCCGCGCCGACGCGCTCGCGCTCAATGGGCCGAAGAGCCTGGAGGAAGAGATTGCCGAGCTTCGCGCCGCCGAGGCGGTCGATGCCGAGCTTGATGCGATGAAGGCCGCGATCGCGGCAAGGAACTGAGGGGAAGGAATTGCCTGTGGCAAACCGTGATTATACTGGCCGTTATTCGCTGAACCGCCGCGACAAGAAGCTGGCCGGGGTATGCTCGACCATTGGCGACGTGTTCAATGTCGACCCGACGTTCATCCGCATCGGCTTTGCCGCGGTCGCCCTGCTGGTCAGCTGGGAGCTGGCGCTGATCTCTTACATCGGCGCCGGGCTCTACTTCCACTTCCAGAAGAAGAAGGCGAGCCGCTGGGCGGATCGTCCGTCGGATTTCGAGCGGATGGCCGCCGTGGGCCGGGGCCGCACCTCGGTCCATGACATGAGGACCAAGCTCGACATCAACGATCGCCGGATGATGGCGATCGACCATCACCTGAACGGCCAGAATGACGAATTGGCGCGGGAAATCGAAGCGCTGAGGGAGGAGAAATAATGGAACCGCTATCCGTCGCACTGATCGGCGCCAGCGTGCTCCTGGCGATGGGTCTGGCCTCAATCGTTGCGCTGAGGGGATGGCAAGCCTGGCTCGATTTCAAGCGGCTCGAGCTGGCCAGCCAGACCGGTGATCATGGCCTTCCGCCGGCCGGAGGACGGATCGAGCTGGCCGACCTCAAGGAAAGGGTCCGCAAGCTGGAAGCGATCGCCTCGGGCATCGACATATAGGTGCTGGTTGAAATCGGGACGCGCACATCCCCAAACCCCACGTCCCGTCTGGGCGGTCTCCTCATCCGTCACCGAGGAAGCCGCCCATTTTCCTTGTCGCCCTCGCGATTGAATCGGTGGGCGGGGGGAGGTCCCGGAGGGCCTCGCCCCCTTCGCCGCCGCTAGGACAACGGCGATCCGGACAGTGACCATGAAGCGATGGCGGCGCGCAATGCGGTCGAACGAGGCCGTCCCATAGCGGCGCAAGCTCCAGGAAAGTCTCGGCAATCAGTCGGAGGCGCCGGTCACGGCCAGGGCGAGCAAGATCCAGTTGGACAAATCCCTGGTGACCTCCTCGAACTCGTTACGAGCGTCGACGACCTTGATCGTCGGGTCGCGTCTTCGCATCTCTTCCATCAGCAACAGCCGCTCGTGGAACTCGGCATGGGTCCTGTCGCCCGGCTTGCGGGCATTGCTGGTCTCGAAATCGCTGACCAGGTGAATGGTGACTTCGGGCCGGTATTTCTCCATCCGCCGGTAAAAGCTCTGCTCGATCCGCGACAGCAGGCGGACGGGGTGCGATGCGCGCGGATGCACCCTGAGCGGCCCGTCGAACAACCCAGGCCGCAGGTTCTGCGGCCATCGGTCGCTGATGATGATCGAGCCCGAGGCGGCCAGCCGCACTGCGCTGCGCATGGTCAGATAGCGTTCGATCGCGATCGCGACGCCCGACAGGCCGGTGAAGATCGAGTGGCTCGTCCCCAGCTCCCTTCCCGCCACCAGCGAGGCATTGAATTCAGGGTCAGTCCGGTTCGGCCGGCTGCGCCACCTCCGCAGATAGCGCCTGGCGGCGCGGCGCAATTTCCAGCCGCCGTCGCCGGAGCCGAGGTAAACCGCGGTGCACCGGTAATCTTCCTGGAAAAGGCTGGTGAGCCGCGCGGTCTGGCGGGACTTGCCGACCCCGTCGGGGCCGACCAGCGCGACAACCATCCCGCGCGAGGAGGCGAGTCGCCCGGCGCCGCCCAAGGCCGGACGGCGAAAAAGATCGACTCCAGGCTCAATGATCGCCGCCATGGCCAGCCCCGCAATACCCGCTGTTGGCGGGCCATATAGCGGATGTCGGGACCATCATAAATTAGTAATTAACCTGACGGCGTTTAATGATAGGTTGCTGCGCCAGTCGAATATGGGAGGGGTCCATGGCCACCGTCGCGGCACCAATTGCACCGGTCGAACAGCGGCACGATCATCTGTCCGGCACACCTCGGGCTCATGCCATCGACCGCTGGATTTTCGTGTTCATGGCGGGCTGGTTCATCGCCATCGTGCTGGCCGGATTCATTCCCGACTCGCTGGCCAAGATTGCGGCGGTCGAAGCCGGCGAGCGGCCGCCGTTCCCGATCATCCTGCACGTCCATGCGGTGCTGATGGGGTCCTTCCTGTTGCTGCTGCTGGCGCAGACCTGGCTGATGGCGACAGGCCGAAAGGGCCAACATATGCGGCTCGGCCTGATGTCCATGGCGCTGGTGCCAGCCGTCGTGATTGCCGGCATCATGCTGGTGCCAACAACCTATCACGGCCTCTGGTCGGCAGCGCAGACGGCGTCGCCCGAGGCGCGGCCCGGCATCGAGCAGGGAATCCGCATTTGGGAAAACATCATGCTGCTGCAGATCCGTGTCGGCATTTTTTTCCCGCTGTTCATCATCCTTGCGCTGAAAGCGCGCGGCGCGGACGCCGGCCTGCACAAGCGGATGATGATCCTGGCGACGGCCGTACCGCTTCCGGCCGGCATCGGCCGCATTCCCTGGTTGCCGAAGACACTTCCCGACAGCCCGCTGTCAGCCGACCTCTATGTCCTGTTGGCCATCGCTCCGATGTTTCTTTGGGACCTGACTCGCAACCGCTCGGTTCATCGGGCTTATTGGATTTGGTTGCTCGTCGCACTGCCGTTCACCATCGCCGTGCACGCGTTGTGGGACACGCCATGGTGGCATGCCACGGCGCGATGGCTGATGGGTGTCTAGTCCGTTAGGTTCATACAGATAGTTCGGGGTCGCCTTCGATGATGCGCTGGACGAGGCGCGGGCGCTCGCCCGGGCGCCAAAGCCTTGCGCTATGGACCACGCGATAGCGCAGCGGCCCGCCGTCAGGGCTCGGGCTGCGCGTGACCGGCCTCGGGATGCAGACGAATTCGGTGCGCATCTCGTCGCTGCTGAGCCGGACCTTGGCATAGCCGTGACCGCCCGCGTCGAGGAATTCCAGGTGAGGCGCGAGGTCGGGATTGGATACCGCCTTCGCCCGCTCGACGTCGAAGGACTTGGCATATTCCAGAGCCGAGCGGACGCCGTGCTTGAGCATCATGTTGTACGTACATACGATCTTCCCGTCGGGACGGTCGGCGAGGTAGAGCGGGCGCATCGTCCTGTTCTTCTTGAAGCCATGTTCCCATGCTTCCATGCCGCCGGGGCTGACGAGCGATGCGCCGACGAAGCTGAGGCCGACCGGCTCGAAGTTTCGAGGCGGAAGTGTGGCAGCCGCATAGCCGGCCCAGAAGCTGTGCCGGTCGCCCGATAAGATCGCGAAGCCGGTGATCTTCGCGCTTCGCACGAGGTCGTAGATTTCCTTGCGCTCGGCGTAGGCCGCTCCGTAATCGTTGCTGCCCATCATCGCATAGGTGTCTGCGGGCCAGGGCTTCTCGACCATCCCGGCGGGCAGGTTCTGCGGATCCACCCGCTGGTCGAGCGCACCATACGAATTGCCCCAGATCTTCCAGGTCGCGGTGGACTTGCCCAGCTTGTCCTTGAACCATGCCTTCTGGTCCGCACCAAGGATCGTGCGCGGCGGCCTGTCCTTGCGGGGATTGGGAATGCGCGCATCGCGGAAATGAAGCTCGGCGGGCGGCTTCCCGCCGTTCGCTGTGCGTCCGCCGTCGAGCGCGATCATCGCTTCTTCCGAGAACATGCCGTTGAAGCTGGGATCGTAGATTTCTCCGACACGCTCGGCGTCCGTCGGATCGTCGCCGCAGAAGCTGTGCTGGTCGGTGATCAGGAGGTCGAGATGCTTGCCGTAGCGAAGCGACCGATAGGCGATCAGGCTTCGGATCGCGGTCAAATTATTGGGCTCCAGCCCGAGCCCGTTCTCGTCCCACTTTTCGATTTTGACGTTTTCGACGGCAGGCGCCCCGAATTCGGCAAGCGAGCCGCTCGGCGCCTGCACGCGGGCCGGAATATATTCGAACCAGGCCTGGTTGGCGGCGACCTTGACGGTTTGGCCAGGCTGTGGCGGTCCGCCCGCCTGCAGGACGCTCTGGCGGCCCTGCCACGAGAATTCGTGATTGTCCCACATGCAGACGAACGGCCAGCGCGCGCGGGCGTCCTGCAGGTCGGGATCGTGCAGATATCCCTTGTAGATTGCGCGATAGCCCTCGACCGTCAGCGGCAAGTGGAAGTTGGATACTTTGAATGAATCGGGCGGGGCAGGAAGGCGGGCGACTTCATAGATCGTCCGGTCGTAACGCGTCTTCACTTCCTCCGGATATTGGACGACCTCGTAGATGAAATCGCCGAGGTGGAGGACGAAGCCGAGCTGCTCAGCCGGCGCGGCGCGCTCGTCCTCGAAAATCATCCGGCGGTAGCCGTTGAGCTTGCCTTCGTTGACGTCCTGGCAGCTGACGAAAGCGAAGCTGACCGGGCGCGGGTCGTTCGCGGCGGGCGCGGTGATCGTTCGGCCGATACGGCTGCCGTTCCCGTCGCTGTCGGTGAATCGGTACCAGTAGGTCCGGGCAGGCTTCAGCCCGCCGGCCAGGACTCGGGCGGTCCAGTCGGCCTCGGCCAAAATGGTCACCGGGGCCGCCGACACGACACGATTGAAGCTGGCGTCCTCCGCCACTTCGACCGTCAATATCGCCCGGTCGCGGGCCTCATAGGGGCGGCGGGTCCACAGCATCACGCTGCCAGGATCGGGATCGCCGGACGCGACGCCTTCCGGAAAGAGGTCGCGCCGTTCGGTCCATTTGACCCGCGAAGGCCGGGCCAGGCCGGCAGACCAAGCCAGGCTGGCTCCGATCGCCGTCGCCGCCGCCAGGAATTCCCGCCGGTTCACGCGTGCCGATTTCCCCATAGCCCATCCCCTTTGGGGGTTGACCCTAGGACCGGCGTGAGCCTCCGCTACGGCAAAACGATCAGGCCCGTGCTTGCTTCGACCAACGGTTGGCGCAGGATCAGCTCAGGGGAAGCGCAATGTCCTGACGAGGGCGGCGTAGCGCGGGTCGTCGCGGACGGGGTCGAGAAAGACGTCCGTCTTCAACCCGACCAGGCCCGGGTCTCTCAAGGCCAGCGCATCGTCGAGCGCGGCGAAGGCACGGTCCCTGTCGTCGAGCTGGGCATGGATCACCGCGAACTGATGGGCCATGCTCGACCCGTATAATTCTCTCATCTGGGTCATTGCCCGCTCCGCTCCGCGCGGGTTGCCGGTCCTTGCCGACGCAATCGCTTCGCCGGTCAGCCGCAGATAGTCGTCGGCCGGTCCGCCAGCCTAGGGTGAAAGACTATATTCGCAAAGGCTAAAAGCCGAAGCTGGCTGTCAGCCTGATGTCCCGCCCGGCCAGCGGCGCAAAGTCCTTGAGCAGGCTGGAATGGCGCCGCGCAACCACGTCGAAGATGTTGTTGGCCGCAATGCCCAACGTCAGCTGCCCATTCTCCGGCAGCGGATGCCAGTCGAGCGACGCGTTGACCAATGTCCAGCCACCGGTCTCGGTCTCGAGCGGTGCGTTGCGGCTCTGGCGGAAGGCATGCTCCACTTCCAGCCGGCCTTCGACTGGGCGGCCGTTGGCGCTGATCCCGCCGAGCAGGCGGAGCGGCGGGATCTGCGGCGCCGGGCCGAAATCCTTGACCTTGGCGTGGACATAATCGGCCACGAAATCGGCGTCCCAGTGAATGCCCAGCGCATTGCCGAGCTCGGCCTCCGCCTCGACCTCGAAGCCATAGTAATTGGCCTTGCCCTGGAGGTACTGGAACACCGGCAGGTCGTCCTCGATCTCCCCGGTCGGTGCCTGGAAGATGAAGTTGGAAAAGCGGCTGTAATAGGCGGTCGCGGTCAGGCGGAGCGGCCCCTGATGCCTGCGCACGCTGGCCTCGATGCCGATGCTCTTCTCCGGGTCCAGGTCGGGGTCCCCGACCTCGAACGCCTGAGTGCCGGCGTGGGGGCCGTTGGCGAACAGCTCGTCGATCGACGGAGCGCGCGCGCTGCGCGACAGGGTCAGGCCGGCGCGCCAGCCGGGCGCAATCTCGTAGGCCGCTCCCGCCGAGCCCGACAGGGTGGTGAAGCTTCGCCTCATCGCCTCGGTGCCGAGGTCGGCATCCTCGTCGGCCTTCGCCTTGCTGAACTCGACGCGGAAGCCCCCTTCCAGCCGCAGCGGCCCCCTGACCAGGCTCTGCATGGTGAACAGGCCGGTCTGGCGCTGCTTGCTTTCGGGCAGAAATTTTTCCTCGCCGACGATGAAGACCTTGCGGTCGAGATATTGCAGCCCGCTGGTCCCGCTCCAGCCGTTGCGCTCCGCCTGGACCAGCTCGGCGCGCGCCTCGCCGCCCTTGCTGTTGAAGGTCGAGGCGATCTCACCCGTGTCCTCGATCTCGTGGTGCCGATATTTGGCGTAGCCGCCGCGCAGCCGCACCTGGTTGAAGAACCCTGTGAGCGGGATTTCGGCGCGGGCGTCATAGCGGGTCTGCTTGACGTCGATGGTCGGCGCCTCGGCCTCCACGTCCGGGTCGATCGAGAAGCGGATCGGCACGCCGTAGAGCGCATCATGCCGAGTGACCGACACGCCGACGTTGAGCGGCCCGTCGACATAGGCAAGGCCGCCGGCCAACTCCCAGCTTTTCGCCGCGGTGTTGGGCAACTCGCCCTTCAGATCGGTCAGTTCCTGGATTTCCG
Organism: Sphingomicrobium sp.; assembly: GCA_035711585.1. Taxonomy (GTDB): domain Bacteria; phylum Pseudomonadota; class Alphaproteobacteria; order Sphingomonadales; family Sphingomonadaceae; genus Sphingomicrobium. The sequence continues at coordinate 8,537 of DASTCB010000053.1, read as the reverse complement.
GGAACGGGCTGGCGGCCGCCTCCTCACGCAGCTCCCTGGTGAGCAGGTGACCGCCAGTCCGCAAGTCGTCGCTCTTCGACCAGTTGCCGTCGGCATGGATCACGAAATGATCGGCGATCTCGCCGTCGACCGACAGGTTGGCCGAGCGTTCTTCGGCCGCGGTGGCATATCCGGCGAGGCCGTTGACGCTATAGCCGCCCTCCGGTTGCTCGCGCGGGATCCGGCGATCGATGACGTTGACCACGCCGCCGATCGCCGACGATCCGTAAAGCAGCGCCGCCGGGCCGCGCAGCACCTCGATCCGCTCGGCGGTCAGCGGGTTGATCGCCACCGCATGGTCGGGGCTGGAAGCGGACACGTCGAAGTTGCCGATGCCATCGGTCAACACGCGGATCCGGTCGCCGCCGAGGCCGCGCAGGATCGGGCGTGAGGCTGCCGGTCCGAAGCTGGTCGCGCTGACGCCCGGCTGGCGCGCCAGGGTCTCGCCGAGGCTCGGCCGCAACTCCTTGGCCAATTCCTCGCTGTCCAGCACCGACAGGCCGCCAAGCACATCACCCTCACGCCGCCGGACGCCGGTAACCACGATCTCATCGCCATGGTCGTGGTGGTCGTCGTCTTGCGCGGTCGGGGCTGGCGCCGGCTCGGGCTCGGCCTGGGCAATTCCCATCGAGGGAACGAGAGCAACAGAAAGGGCGAGCAGCGAGACGATGCGCATCAAATTATCCTGGCAGGAAAACGAGTCGGTCAGTTTCTAGACAGGATGATATAATATCGCAAACGAGGCCGATGGCTTTTGTCGCAGGTCGATGACTGTTCGTCGAAAGGCTCGCGAACCGCGTTCCGGGACGCTAGGCGTGGCCCATGTTCATGACCCATCTCGAATGCTCGCTGACCGGCGAGCGATATGAATCCGATTGCCTCCAGAACCTGTCGAAGGCCGGCAAGCCGCTGCTGGCGCGCTACGATCTTGACGCGGTGGCGCAGCGGCTGACCCGCGAGGAACTGGGAGCGCGCCCGGCTGGCATGTGGAAATGGCGAGAGCTGCTGCCGCTGCCCCAAGGAGCCGCACCCGTCAGTCTGGGCGAGCCGGAAACGCCGCTGATCCCGCTCGATCATGTCGGACTGAAGCAGGGCGTGCGCGCGCCCATCGTCAAGGATGAAGGCCGTCTTCCGACCGGCTCGTTCAAGGCGCGCGGAATGGCCGCGGCGGTCAGCTTGGCCAGGCATTTCGGCGTGGGGCGAATCGCGCTTCCGACCAACGGCAATGCCGGCGCGGCGCTCGCCGCCTACGCGGCACGCGCTGGGATCAACTCGCTCGTGATCTGCCCAGCCGAAACGCCCGAGATCAATGTGCGCGAGACCGCCGCCTATGGCGCCGAGGTGATCGTCGCCGACGGCCAGATCGACGAATGCGGGCGGATCGTCGGCGAGGGCGCGGTCCAGGGCCGCTGGTTCGACTGCTCGACGCTGAAGGAGCCCTATCGCCTCGAAGGTAAGAAGGTGATGGGGCTGGAGCTGGCCGAGCAATTCGGCTGGGACCTGCCCGACGTCGTCTTCTACCCGACCGGCGGCGGCACCGGCCTGATCGGCATGTGGAAGGGCTTCGACGAGCTGGAGAAGGTCGGGTTGATCGGGCCGAAGCGCCCGCGCATGATCGCGGTTCAGGCGGCCGGCTGCGCGCCGATGGTTCGGGCCTGGGAGAATGGCGACGAGTTCGCCGAGCGCTGGGAGGGGGCCGCGACCATGGCCACCGGCATCCGCGTCCCCAAGGCGGTCGGCGATTTCCTTATCCTGCGCGCGGTGCGGGAAAGTGGCGGGGCCGCGCTCGCCGTCGAGGAGGAAGCGATCATGGAGGCAGTGGATGATGCCGCCCGGCTCGATGGCATGCTGCTGTGCCCGGAGGGCGGCGCCGTGCTCGCGGCCTGGCGGCTGGCGCTGGAGCGCGGGCTGGCCGGCAAGGATGAGCGCGCGGTGCTGTTCAATTGCGCCAACGGCAACAAATATCCGCTGGCCGACCGGTCACGGCGGATGAAGCTGTCGGAGATGGATGCCGGCCGCCTCTAGGGCCTACATAAGGTTAGTCCCGGCAACCGAAGTTGCCGGGACTCCATGATCCATCTCTGGATCACGTAACAAAAACGTCGCACCCGCTGCGGGGTTCCACCGCCCGAAAATTTTTTCCTGTGGATAACTTCCATTTGAGTCGGGCGGGGCAATCTGCTTCCCCTGCGGGGGTGAGCCGGGCATGGAATTTTGCGATCGATCGCGGTGGGACTTTCACCGACATCGTCGCCACCGCTGCCGATGGCCGGGTGCGGGTCGAAAAGCTGCTGTCGGAAAATCCGGGCCAATATGACGATGCCGCACTGGAAGGCATAAGGCGGATACTGCGCGAAGAGTGCGGCTCGCTGGGCGAGGTCCGCATGGGCACCACCGTTGCCACCAATGCGCTGCTGGAGCGCAAGGGCGAGCGGCTGGCGCTGGCGATCACCCGCGGCTTCGGCGACGCGCTGCGCATCGGCTACCAGGCCAGGCCCGAGATTTTTGCCCGACAGATCCTGCTGCCGTCGATGCTTTACGAGACAGTCGTCGAAATTGACGAGCGGATCGGCGCGGACGGCTCCATTGTCCGGGCCCTCGACGAGATGCGCGCGCGCGCCGACCTGCAGATGCTGAGGGCCAAGGGCTTCGACGCGCTGGCGATCGTGCTGATGCATGGCTGGCGCTTCACCGATCATGAAAAGCGCCTCGCCGCCATCGCCCGCGATCTCGGCTTCGCCCAGGTCTCGGTCAGCCACGAAGTGGCGCCGCTGATCAAGCTGGTCGGCCGCGGCGACACCACGGTGGTCGACGCCTATCTGTCGCCGATCCTGCGTCGCTATGTCGACAAGGTCGCGGCCGGGCTGGGCGAGGGGGCCCGGCTTCAGTTCATGCAGTCCAATGGCGGGCTGACCGAAGCCCGCGCCTTCCGCGGCAAGGATGCGATCCTGTCCGGCCCTGCCGGAGGCGTGGTCGGCATGGTCGCGGCCAGCGCGCCGCATGGTTTCGACCGCCTGATCGGTTTCGACATGGGCGGCACCTCGACCGACGTGTCGCACTATGCCGGCCGCTACGAGCTGGGCGACGAGAACCTCATCGCCGGCGTGCGCATCCGCGCGCCGATGATGCAGATCCACACCATCGCCGCCGGCGGCGGGTCGATCTGCCGGTTTGACGGGATGCGCTTCCGGGTCGGACCGGAATCGGCAGGCGCGCGTCCGGGCCCGGCCTGCTACCGCGGCGGAGGGCCGCTGACCGTCACCGATTGCAACCTGTTCCTGGGCCGGATCGACCCGGCGAAATTCCCGGCGGTGTTCGGCCCCAACGGAGACCAGCCGCTCGATCCGGGTGCATCCCGCGCGAGGCTCCAGGAAATCGCCGATGCGCTGGGCGGCGCCAAGGGCCTGGAGGAGATCGCTGAAGGCTTTCTCCACATCGCGGTCGACAATATGGCTGCCGCGATCCGCAAGATCTCCATCGCGCGCGGCCATGACGTGACCCGCTACACGCTCGCCTGTTTCGGCGGCGCGGGCGGGCAGCATGCCTGCCGGGTCGCCGATGCGCTGGGAATGGAGCGGATCCTGATCGATCCGCTGGCCGGTGTCTTGTCCGCCCACGGGATTGGCCTCGCCGAGGTAAAGGCGGTGCGCGAGGCGAGCTGGCTGAAACCGCTTGGCGAGGATTTCTCGAAGGGCGTGCTTGCGCTGGAGGCCGCGTCGCGCAGCGACCTGCTCGACCAGGACTTCGAGCCCCGGCAGGTCCGGTTCGAGCGCCGCGCTCGTTTGAGAACGCCGGGCAGCGACACGACCATCACCGTCGATCTTGCCACGGCGGATGAAATGCGCGCCGCGTTCGAGGCGCTGCACCGCAAGCGCTTCGGCTACGTCGACGACAATGAGCCGATCCTCGACACGCTGACGGTGGAGGCGATTGCAGGCTCCAAATCCTCCCCGGAACGGGGAGGGGGACCGCAAGCGCAGCGCAGCGGTGGAGGGGCGGGGGAGCCAATCAACGGTCCCGCCCTCATCTTCGACTCAGCCTCGACCATCGTCGTCGAATCCGGCTGGCGCGCGGAGCGGGCAGGGGACGGCACGTTGGTCCTGACCCGCGCGGTGCCGCTCGAGCGAGCCCATGCCGTCGGCACCGAGGTCGACCCGGTCCGCCTCGAAATCTTCAACAACCTCTTCATGGCCATCGCCGAGGAAATGGGCGTGGCGCTGCAGTCGACCGCGACCTCGGTCAATATCAAGGAGCGGCTCGATTTCAGCTGCGCTATCTTCGATCGCGGCGGCGCGCTGATCGCCAACGCCCCGCACATTCCGGTGCATCTCGGCTCGATGGGCGAGAGCATCCGCACCATCATCGGTTCGCGCGGGCGCGCTCGGGACGGTCGCGGCATCCGCCGTGGCGATGCCTATGTGCTCAACGACCCCTATCGCGGCGGCACCCACCTGCCCGACATCACGGTGATCGTCCCGGTCTTTTACAGCGATGAGGCCGAACCTTCCGCCTTCGTCGCGGCGCGCGGCCACCATGCCGACATCGGCGGGATCGCCCCCGGATCCATGCCGCCCGACAGCAAGTCGATCGAGGACGAAGGCGTTCTGATCGACAATTTCCTGCTGGTCGACGAGGGGCATTTCCGCGAGGCGGAGATGCGTGCGTTGCTGGGAGTCGGGCCGCATCCGGCGCGCAACATCGACCGCAACATTTCCGACCTCCGCGCCCAGCTCGCCGCCTGCGTTCGCGGAGCGGAGACGCTGGCGGCGACCGCCCGGGACTATGGGCCGGAGGTGGTGGCCGCTTACATGGACCATGTCCTCGCCAACGCCGAGGAGTCGGTGCGCCGCCTGCTCGACCGGCTCGACGATGGCGAGTTTGCCTATGAAATGGACAATGGTGCGCGCGTGTCGGTGGCGATCGGCATCGACAAGGCGGCGCGTTCCGCGACCTTCGATTTCACTGGCACCTCCGGCCAGCAGCCGGACAATTTCAACGCGCCTTACTCCATCGTTCGCGCCGCCTCGCTCTATGTCGTCCGCACGCTGATCGACGACGTGATCCCGATGAACGACGGCTGCCTGCGACCGATCGAGCTGGTCGTGCCCGAAGGATCGATGCTCAACCCGAGGCACCCCGCCGCGGTGGTCGCCGGCAATGTCGAAACCAGCCAGGTCGTCACCGACACGCTGTTCGCCGCGACAGGCCGGCTGGCGCCGAGCCAGGGGACGATGAACAATTTCACCTTCGGCAATGAGCGGCACCAATATTATGAGACGATTGCGGGCGGCTCGGGCGCCGGACCGGACCATGACGGGACCAGTGCGGTGCAGACCCATATGACCAACAGCCGGCTGACCGATCCGGAAATCCTTGAAACGCGATTGCCGGTGCGATTGGACGAGTTCGCGGTCCGCCAGGGTTCAGGCGGGGCGGGCGTCCATCACGGCGGTGACGGGGTGGTGCGTAGCGTGACTTTCCTCGAACCGATGCGTGCGAACATGCTTGCCAATCGCCGCCGGATTCCGCCGCGCGGACTCAAGGGCGGCGACGACGCGAAGCCCGGCCGCAACTGGGTCGAGCGGACAGACGGCTCGGTCGAGCAGTTGACCGCGACCGACTGGGCCGATGTCGACGTCGGCGACCGCTTCGTCATCGAAACTCCTGGCGGCGGCGGATTTGGTAATTCTCCCCGGAACGAGGAAGGGGACCAGCCGAAGGCTGGTGGAGGGGTCGGGGCATGATCAATTACTGGCCCCTCATCGGCATCGCACTGGTGGTCTTGGGCTTCGCGCTGAAGTTCAATCCGATGCTGGTCGTCACGGTGTCGGCCATCGCCACTGGCCTCATCGCCGGGATGGATCCGGTCGAGGTCGTCTCGACCTTTGGCAAGGCGTTCAACGACAATCGCATCATCGCCATCGTCTGGATCGTGCTGCCGGTGATCGGCCTGCTCGAACGCTTCGGGTTGCAGCAGCGCGCGGCGACGCTGATCCGATCCTTGAAAGGCGCGACCACCGGCAAGCTTCTGATCCTCTATCTCATCTACCGCCAGGTCACGGCCGCGATCGGCCTCCATTCGACCGCCGGGCATCCACAGACGGTGCGCCCGCTGGTAGCGCCGATGGCCCTGGCCGCCGCCGAGCAGCAGCATGGCGAGTTGACCGAGGAGGAGGCAGAGAAGGTCAAGGCCTATTCCGCCGCGACCGACAATGTCGGCCTGTTCTTCGGCGAGGACATTTTCTTCGCCATCGGCTCGATCGTGCTGATCCAGCAGATCCTCTCGACTTACGGCTATGACCTCGCCCCGCTCGAGCTGGCGTTGTGGGCAATCCCGACCGCGATCGCGGCGTTCATCATTCATGCCAGCCGGCTCTGGATGTTCGATCGGCGCCTTGCCAGCTCCTCCCTGTCGCGAAGCGATGGGGAGGGGGACCGCTCGCCGCAGGCGAGTGGTGGAGGGGCCGACGGAGGTGCGACAAGGCCCCTCCACCATGCTGCGCATGGTCCCCCTCCCCACGAAGCTTCGCCCCGCAGGGAGGAGCTAAAATGATCACGCTTCACTGGCTCTATGCCCTCGCTGGAGCGATGTTCGCCGCCATCGCGCTGTTGTCCACGCTCGACCGGGCCAACGGGAAGCGCCCGGGCAATGCCGCCTTCTGGGGCCTGATGGCATTGAGCCTGCTCGGCGGTGACCTCATCGGCGATTTCGGCAACGGGCTGCTGGTCCTTGGCCTCGCGGGCCTCGCCGGCTTCGGTTTCATCGGCCGAAGCCATCCGCCGACCACCGGCGACGAGGAACGCGAGAGCTGGTCGGCGAGGCTCGGCAACAAGCTGTTCCTGCCGGCGCTAATCATCCCGGCCACCGCGCTGATCGGCACGCTCGCATACAACTACACGCCGCTCAGCAGCTCCGGGCTGATCGAGGCGAAGCGCGAAACCTATGTTTTCCTGGGGCTGGGCGTGCTGCTCGCCCTCTCCGCCATCTTCGCCTGGCTCCGTCCGCCCGCCATTGCGCCGCTGCAGGAAGGCCGGCGCCTGATCGACGCGATCGGCTGGGCCGCCGTCCTGCCGCAGATGCTCGCCAGTCTCGGCGTGCTGTTCGCCGCGGCGGGCGTCGGGGATGCGATCGGGTCCCTCACCCGCATGGTCATTCCCGAAGGCAGCGTCCTGGTGACCGTTGCCGTGTTCGGCCTGGGCATGGCGATCTTCACCATGGTGATGGGCAATGCCTTCGCCGCCTTCCCGGTGATGGCCGCGGCGATCGGCGTGCCACTCCTGATCCAGGGCTATGGCGGCGACCCGGCGGTGGTCGGCGCGATCGGCATGCTGGCTGGCTTCTGCGGGACGCTGATGACCCCCATGGCGGCCAACTTCAACCTGGTTCCCGCGGCGCTGCTGGAGCTCAAGGACCAGTATGGCGTGATCCGCGCCCAGGTGGCGACCGCGCTGCCGCTGCTCCTAGTCAACATATTGCTCATCTATTGGCTGGCGTTCCGGTGATGCTCGACCAGCGGATCGCTTCGCAGTTCGCGCGCATCGCGCTGGGCCATGTGCGGAAGGAATATCCTTACAAGCTCGACCATGTGTTGCTGGGTGACGAGGACGCGCTGCCGCCGCGCGCCCTCCATCCGATTTTTTACGGAAGCTTTGACTGGCACAGCTGCGTCCATGGATGGTGGACCTTGCTGACGCTGAGGCGGCTTTACCCGGCGAACGCGGAAGCCCAGGCAATCGCCGAACTGGCGGACCAGAGCTTCACGCCGGGCAAAGTCGCGGCCGAGCTTGCTTATCTCGACCGGCCACTGTCGGCGGGGTTCGAGCGGCCATACGGCTGGGGCTGGCTGCTGTTTCTCCACCTCGAAGCGTCGCGCCACGAGGATCGGCCCTGGGCGGTCGAACTGGAGCCGCTGGCCCGCGCCTTCGCCGAGCGGCTGCATGTCTACCTCGCCAAGCTGACCTACCCGATCCGGGTCGGCACCCATTTCAACACTCCCTTCGCACTAATCCTGGCGCTGGAATGGGCCGAACGATTCGACGCCTCGCTGGCAAAGGCCATTCGACTTTGGGCCGCTGAAAAGTTCAGTAGTGACCGTGACTGCCAAGCCTGGGAGCCCGGTGGCGACGAGTTCCTCTCGCCCGCGCTGATCGAGGCGCTGTGCATGTCACGCGTCTTGCCCGGGGCAGAGTTCGCCGGCTGGTTCGCGGCATTCCTTCCTCGCTTGTACGATTTGCAGCCGGCGACGCTATTTGAGCCCGCCACGGTCAGCGACCGCAGCGATGGCAAGATCGCGCATTTGGACGGACTGAACCTTAGCCGGGCCTGGTGTTGGCGCTCGATTGCGCCTCTGCTGCCGGATCGCGAAAGCGCCGTCGTAAGCGGAGCAGCGGAGGAGCATCTCGCTGCCGCCCTGCCGCACATATCCGGCGACTACATGGGGGAGCATTGGCTGGCGAGTTTTGCGCTGCTGGCGATGCTGGCGAGCGAAGCGAACGGT
>DASTCB010000052.1:0-9711 GCA_035711585.1 Sphingomicrobium sp. | reverse complement strand
GTCTCGAGGAAGGAAATGACGGTGATGCCGGTCCCGGCGTTGACCAGCTCGAGGCTGATCGCATCCTGGGCCGTCACGCTGACGATTCCCGCGGCGGTCAGCGAACCGGCGGTGAAGCTGGTCCCGGCGCTGCCATTGATGTCGCCGCCGCTGGTCGCATCCTCAATGTCCACCAGCCCCGGCGCGCTGAGGCTCAGCGAGCCGGTGGAGACGAGGTGGGCATCGACGATCAGGTCGCCGCCGGTGCCGAGTCCGATGGTGTCGGCGCTGATCGTGCCGACCGAAGCCAGGATAGTCCGGAACGGGTCGTGGATGAACGTGTCGGCGCTGATGCTCACCGAGGCGGCGGTCAACGTGCCCCCGTCGGCAAGCACGGACACATGGCCGGGGGTCTGGAAATTGAAGCCGCCGCTCAGCAGCGCGCTGCCGTTCACAATAGCGATCGGTGTGCTGAAGGTGTCGACGGCATCCGGATCGATCCCGTCGGCCGAAACCAGGATCGACACATTATTGATCGTTGCGTCGCTGTTGACGATTTCGAATCCACTGCCGCCCAGCGTCCACTGTGCGCCGGAAGTCGAACCTTCGCCGCCGGTTGCGAATGCGTTGCCAGTGATCGTGCCGGCGTTAAGCGTACCGCGCTGGCTTTCGATCTCGAACCGGTTGGTGACCAGCACGTTGACGGATCCGGTAACCGCATCACCGCCGATGCCCTGTAACGCCTCGTTCAGGTCGAGCCCGCCGTTGCCGCCGTTCGCGTTGGCAACCAGGTTGACGTTGCCGACATTGACGGTCGAACCGCGCACCAGCAGCGCAATGTCGCCGCCGATCGCGTCGCCGCCGTCACCCGCGATTCCGGCGGGAGAACCGAAGCCGGCGTCGCCTCCATTGCCTCCGGTCGCGTTCGTGAAGGCCAAAATGGATGTGTAGGTTGCGATGCCGTCATTGCTGGCCTGTGCGAAATTGACGTCGCCGCTTTCGCTGCCGACATTGATGAAGCCGCCGGTCGCATCGCCGCCGTTGCCACCATTGCCGCCGGATCCGCCATCAGCTCCGCCGCCAGATCCGCCGTCGCCGCCGACCGCCGAGGCCGAAATGATGGTTGCCCCCGCGGTCAAATCGCCGCTGCCGGCGGCAGCGGTCATGATCGCCTTTCCGCCGGTGGCCGAGCCCCCGTTGCCGCCATCGCTACCGTCGACACCGCCCTGGCCGTCGCCGCCGGCGCCTCCCGATGCTTCGGCGGAGACGGTTACGCCGCCCAACTGGATGACGCTTGGCCCAGCGTCACTGTTGCCGGCGTGAATGACCGCGCCGCCGTTGACCGTGCCGGCGACACCGGCGGCCACGGCATCGCCGCCGTCCCCGCCGTCGAATCCGCCATTTCCGCCGGTGGCGCCGGCCGATACGACGGTCAGCCCTTCGACGATCAGCGTGCCGCCCCCTGCGAACAGGCTGGCTTCGGTCATGTCAGGCGTGATCGTTGTTTCAACGTCGGCCAGCCCGGCCCCGCCGGTACCGCTGCCGAACGCGAAGCCACCACTGCTGTGGGCGCTGACCGACACATTGTTGAAGGCGTGAATCGTTCCCAGGAAGGCACTGATCTGGGCAATGCCGCCCGTGCCGGTGCCGCCGACGGCGGAACTGCTTCCCCCCTCGCCATTTGCGGTGACGAACACCGGGCCGGTGAGATCGATCGACCCGCCGGTATTGGTGCCGATGCGGGCGGTGCCGCCCCGCCCGAGCCCGCCCTGATTCTCTTCTCCATCGCCGCCTAGGCCCGACGCATCGACTTCCGTGTCGGCACCGACTTGCAGCGAGGAATTATCGCCCGCGAACAGACTGGCCGTGCCGCCGAAGCCGCCGCCGGCCTGGGCATCGCCTGCGCCGCCCTGGCCGGCGGCAGTGATCGTCACGTCACCGCTTATATCCATCGAGTTGCCCGTGCCGACATTGGTGTGGACGCTGGCGTTGCCGCCGACACCATTGCCTCCGGTTGTGCCGCAGACCGAACATTCGATGTAGGAGCCACCCGACCCGCTGGCAGAGGCGGCGACAGAGCCCGCAGTAATCGTCGCTCCGCCTTCGATGGCCATGACCAGCGCCTGGCCACCGATGCCGTTGCCTGCCGTTCCGCCGAAGGATGCGCCGCCATAGCCATCGGCATGGACATTGATCGACCCGGTCACGTCCAGGGCGGAATTGGCGCCGATGTTGACCTGGGCATTGCCGCCGGTTGCGTTGGTGCCGGTTTCGCCAAACTCGCCGACCGTGGTGCCGAAGCTGTCGGAATCGAGCGTCACATTGCCGCCCACCGTGACCGTCGACCCGCCGCTTGCGCCCAGCCGGGTGATCAGGCCGGTTTCAGACCCGTCTCCGTTGATCCGCGCTGCGCGCGCGTAAAGGTCGCCGGCGATCGTCAAATCGTTGCCGTTCTGCCCGTCGATCAGAACATTGCCGCCGGTCGTGGTGGTTTCGCCTCCGAAGATCGATAGGTCGCCGCCGAAGGTCAGCGCGCCGTCGCCGCTGTTGATCGCCGCGCCGCCGGTCACCTTGGCGTCGACGTTGGACGAGAGGGTGGCGTTGGTGATGGTCAGCGCAACGTTGGAGGTTCCGCTGGTGCCGAAGAACTGCTGGTCACCGTTATCGACGTCGTAGCCGCCGGAGATGACGACCGCATTGTCCTCGACCGTGGCCGAGGTGCCGATCTCGAAGCCGACCTCGGCGCCATTGTTGATCAGCATGGTCACTGCGTCGTTCTTGGCAACCGCGACCAGGTAGGCCCGATGGATGTTGTCGGACGAAACCGTCTCGCTGTTGCGGCCGATGGTGCCGCCGTCGACGTGGATGCCGGTCTCGGCATCGGTGCCGGTTGTCACGGTGATGTCGAACAGCCCGAACGGGTTGAAGGTGATGGTTGCCGCTTCCGCCGCGACCAGCGCCGCGGTGCCGTCGGTCAGGATCCGGCCCTGGTGGTGGATACTCGGAGCGACCAGCGCCACATAGCTGCCCGAGCCATTGGAGCGGATGCTGCCGTCGATGGCCGCATCGGTGCGGATGAAGCTGTTGGGGTCCGTGGCCTGGCCGAAGGTCACCTGCGGGTCGGACGTGCCGAACCCGGTCATCCAATTGCCTTGGCCATCGTCGCTGATCGGCAACGTCGTGAGGCCAAGCGACCCGACGTTGATCACTGCGTTCGCGCCGATGACGATCCCGTTGGGGCTGTAGAAGAAGACCGTGCCGCCGGTGACGTCGCCGACCAGCGATTGGATCGTCCCTCCCATATAGATGGCGTTGCCCGCTGTCCCCGGCGTAATCCGGTTGAGCACCGCGAAGTCGGTCGCGCCGCTGAATGTCGCCACGGTCCCGTCAGGCTGGAACACGATGGTCCCGTCGACCGGATTGTTGGTCGCGGTCCAGTTGATCACCGCCTGTTGCTGGTTGACGGTGATATTTGTCACGCCCGCTTCGGGATGGTCGACGGTCGCCCCGGTCGCGCTGTGAGTCCCCTGGAAGCTCTGCGCCAATGCCGGAGAGGGGCCGGCGGCCAGCGCGACGGCCAGCGCGAGGGTCGAAACCTTGGCTTGCACGGACAGGTTACGCGTCATTACAACCTCCTGGGGCACGGCCCCTTACGGCAGGATCCGGCCGGTCAGCGTGACCAGCAGGCGGACATCACCCTTGCGATTGTCGAATCCGGTCTTTTCCAGCGGCACGGCGACCACGCTGTCGAGCCGCAGCCGGTCGCTCAGCTCGGCACGGATTCCACCGCCAGCCGAAACCAGGCGATCGTCGCCGAAATCATCATTCTTGTTCCACACCCAGGCGGCGTCGCCGAACACATAGGGCTGGATGGCGAGCTGCGACCGCGCCACCGGCATCAGCCGCGGCCCGCGCAGTTCGGCGCTGAGCCCGACACCGTTGTCGCCCGAGATCGTCGCCGGGTCATAGCCGCGGCCGACGGTATAGTTGCCGGCGGTGAACTCCTCGAACGACAGCAGCGGGTCGAAGGCATATTGGGCCCGCGGGCTGATCGCGACGGCGAAGTCGCGGCCCAGCGCAAGCTCGCCGGTCGCCGCGGCGCGGATCAGCAGCGCGTCCGCCTCGCCGTCGATCCGGCTCGGAAGCAGATCGTCGTCGGAATCGCTGGCGTCGAAGATGTTCAGCCCCTTGCGCAGCTCGATCGTCGCATCGGCGCGCCAGCCCGGCCGCCGTGAGCTCAGGTCGACCGCGTCCCAGTCGGCGCGCAGCCACAGCACGCGCAGCTTGTCGCGGCTCAGCGGCTCGAAGAAATGGACTTTCTGGTCGACGAAATCGAAACCGAGCCCGGCCCACAGGTTGGACGCCTGGCGGCGGACGATCGGGTAGCGCGCCGCAAGGCTCCAGAAGAGCGTCTTCGACTTGAGGTCAGGGACGCTGTCGGGGGCGCCGATGTCGGGCCTGGTCCAGGCATAGGTGAACTGCCCGTCGATGGTCAGCCCTTCGCTGCCGGGGCGGAAGCTGTGGCCGAGGTTGAGGATCTTCTGTTCCTTGGGATCGGCGGTCGCATAGAAGGCGAGGCTGGTGACGTCCCCCAGGCCAGTGAGGCCATAGAGCTGGGCGCGTAGCTGGCCGCCCCAGCGGCCGGTCTCGTCGGCGGCGAGGTTCTGCACCGTGGCGTCGAGCGAATAGCGCCGCCGAAGCACGGCGACCTCGCCGACCAGCTCGCCCGGCCCGGTTCCGGCCGGCTTGAGCGTGAGCTGGACATTGTATCCGGGAATGTCGCGCGCCAGCAGCAGGTAGCGCTCGGCCCGGTCGCGGTCGAAATATTCATCCTCGGTGAGCTTGCTCAGCAGCCCCGCCAGCTTGGCCTCGGCGCCGTCGGTCTGGCCGCGGGCGCGGACGGTGGTGATGCGCGCATAGAGCGTCTCCATCTGCACCACGCCATTCTCGATCCGCTGGGTCGGCACCTGGACCGCGGCGAGATAGCCCTTGTTCCTGAGCAGGGTCGCCGCCGCGTCGCGGATTTCGCACAGCACCGCCACCGGCTGCTCGGTCCCCGCGAACGGCGACCAGGTGGCGCGCATCTCTTCGGGGGTCGCCCCCTTCAGCCCGTTGAACACCACGTCGTTGATGGTGACCTTGACGTCGGCATAGCGCGGATCGGCCAGCGGGCAGGGCGAGCGCTCGACCCCGCCGACGATGTTGAGGGTCGGCCTCGGCTGTTCTGGCGGCGCGGTGATTCGGCCCAGTTCCTCGCGGGTCGGGGCGACCGACTGGGCGAAGGCAGGAAGTGGAAGGATGAGGGCGGTCGATGCCCACCACGCCGCTCGTAAGCCTTTACGCGTCCACGCCACACCCGCCATCCGGTGTCCCCCTTACACACGAACGGGGACTCGACCGGAATCATTGGTGCGCGCCCCCACGCAATTAAATTTGAGTAAACGAAAGTTAATATGAGTCAATGTTGAAGAGGGGTTCAACTTTGTCCCGAGCTGGGATCAGCGGACCTCGAAGCCGGCGAGGCATTCGGCCACCCAGCGGGCGGCGGTCAACGCGCTGAGGTCGGTTGAATCGAGCGGCGGGTCCCATTCGGTCAGGTCGATCAGCTTGACGCGCGGCTCGGCGGCGAGACTGCGCACCGCGATGAAGAAGTCGTGCGCCGCCATGCCTCCCGGCCGAGCCCCCGGAGCGCCCGGGAACTGGCTGCGGTCGATCACGTCGATGTCGCAATCGACGGCAATGACCTCGCAATGGCGCAGATGATCGAGCGCCCGGCCGACCGCCCGGTCGATGCCCTCCGCACGGACCTGATCGATGGTCACCACCAGGTGCCCGCCATCGATTGCGTCGCGGTGCATCTCGGCCGAATTGGCGAATGGCGCGAGCCCGATCTGGGCGATGTTTTCGCCGGGCAGCCCATCCTCGCGAAGCGCGCGGACCGGATTGCCGTTGCTTAGGCCTTGGCTGGTGTCGCGCATGTCGAAATGGGCGTCGAGCGTGATCAGCCCGACCTTGTCGAACGGCAGTCCCAAGGCGTGGACACCGGGCCGGGTCACCGCATTGTTGCCGCCGACCAGCAGGGTCAGCTCGTGCCGCTGCACGCTCGCCGCGCAGGCCTGGCGGATCGCCGGGGTCGCTTCCTCGATGGTCAGCGCCGCGACCGGCACATCGCCATGGTCGGCAATTCTGCTCGACAGTTCGCGCCCGGTCTCGACATCGTATCGTCCGATCCGCCGCAGCGTCCCGCGCAGCCGCGGCGGGGCATGGTCGCATTCCCCGGGCGTCACCGACCCGGCCGCAAGCGGCGCTCCGACCAGCCCGACCGGCGCGTCGGCGTCCTTGTCGACTAGCAATTCGGAAAGATTGGGCCAAGCGCTGCTCATGCGCTTGACCTAGCAGCTTCGCCCCGCGATTCCACGTGGCATGTGGGACCGCCTGATCACCGACTGCCATGTCGCGACGATGGTCGCCCAGCCCGGCAATCCGCTCGGCCTGTTCCCCAACGCGGCAATCGGCATCGACGGCGGCCGCATCGTCCGGGTCGGCAAGCGCACCGAGCTGGCCGGCTTCCGGGCCCGCGAAATCACCGCCTGTGGCGGCGCCTGGATCACGCCGGGACTGGTCGACTGCCACACCCACCTGGTGTTCGGCGGCACGCGGGCCAACGAGCATGCCATGCGCCGCGCCGGCGCGACCTATGAGGAAATCGCGAATGCCGGCGGCGGGATCGCCTCGACCGTCGCCGCGACCAAGGCCGCCAGCGCCGACGAGTTGCGCGAATCTGCCCGCCGCCGCCTCCACGCGCTGATGGCCGGCGGGGTCACCACCATCGAGATCAAGTCGGGCTACGGGCTCGACACCGCGTCGGAAATCCGCCTGCTCAACGCCGCCCGAGCCATCGGCCGCGACGAGCCGGTGCGGATCGTCACCACCCTGCTCGCCGCCCACGCGCTCCCGCCCGAGGCGAAGGAAGGCCCGGCCCGCGACGCCTATGTCCGGATGATCGCCGAGGAGATGATCCCCGCCGTCGCCAGGGCCGGCCTCGCCACCAGCGTCGACGCCTTCTGCGAGACCATCGCCTTCACCCCGGCCGAGGTCGAGCGGGTGTTCACCGCCGCCCGCGCCAACGGCCTGCCAGTCCGCCTCCACGCCGAGCAGCTCAGCAACCAGAACGGCGCCGCGCTCGCGGCCAGCTACAAGGCGCTGTCGGCCGATCACCTCGAACATCTAGACGCGCTCGGCGCGCGGGCGATGGCCTCGGCCGGGACGGTCGCGGTACTGCTCCCCGGCGCCTTCTATGCGCTCAATGAAAAGAAGAAGCCGCCGGTCGACCTGCTGCGCGACGCCGGCGTCCCCATCGCCATCGCCACCGACTGCAACCCCGGCACCTCGCCGGTGCTGAACCCGCAGCTGGTGATGAACATGGCCTGCACCCTGTTCGGCCTGACCCCGGAGGAAGCGATCGCCGGCATGACCATCAACGCCGCCCGAGCCCTCGGCCTCGCCCATGAAATCGGCACGATCGAAGCCGGCAAAGCCGCCGACCTCTGCGTCTGGCGGGTCAGCGAGCTGTCGGAACTGGGGTATTGGGTTGGAATGCCGGGGCCGGAGAGAAGGATTTTTGCGGGGCAGGATGGCTAATTAGGCGTGTGCCAACGCAGCTGGTTCTTTTGCCAGGCGAAAATAAAGCAATCCGGCGACCGCTCCGGCAACGATAGTGGCTGGAAACGTGGCTACGACAACCTCCGTGCGCGGCATGCTTGTGAGGATGAAGCCTCCCCAACCAGCAACGGATTGTATGACTTCCTCCCAATCGCTCGTTGGACCTACTCGTTGATCGACTAGGCGAAGCGCCACTCCAATGGTTGAATGAATGAGCCCAATGGCGGCCCCGGCAAGCGCGTAATGTCGAGGCTTGTTGAGTCGGCTGGGTTTTAGAAGGAAGCCGACCGCGAGGAAAAGAAATGCGCCGACAAATCCAAAGAGGATTGCCCAAAATGGGCTGAAAAGTAGGCTCATCAGAACCTCGATGGGCCATTGACTAATGCTTTGACCAAAATCGAAGCCCAAAACTGATTTCAGCTCGGGGCTGGCATCCCTCATATCCAAAATCCAAAGCAGGTCCGCGACCGAAGCGACTAATGACACCATCATCGATGTAACGGTCGTCGCCGCCAGGGCGGCGGCCGCGAGCGCCGCACCAGTTCTGATCATTTTGGTTGAACTCGACCGTTGCATATTTGGATAGGGCCACATGGTGTGTCTCACGTCAAATAGGGGTCAGAAACAGTTGGGTTGCTGGCGCGCAGGCGCTACAGGCCGCCCGACATTCCATCTCCCGGGACCCAAATGACCACCGACCGACGCGACAACAGCCGCCATATCCGTGCGCGGCGGGGCAGCGACATCACGGCGAAGCAGTGGACCACCGAGGCCGCGGTGCGGATGCTGATGAACAACCTCGATGATGAGGTCGCCGAGGATCCGCAGCGCCTGGTCGTCTATGGCGGCATCGGCCGCGCCGCGCGCGACTGGGCGGCTTACGACAAGATCGTCGAGACGCTCGAGCGGCTGGAGGAGGACCAGACGCTGCTGATCCAGTCGGGAAAACCGGTCGGCGTATTCCGCACTCACAAGGATGCCCCGCGAGTCCTCCTCGCCAACTCCAACCTCGTCCCCAAATGGGCGACCTGGGACAAGTTCAACGAGCTCGATCGCAAGGGGCTGATGATGTACGGCCAGATGACGGCCGGCAGCTGGATCTACATCGGCTCGCAAGGCATCGTCCAGGGCACCTACGAGACCTTCGCCGAAATGGGCCGCCAGCATTTTGGCGGCGACCTCAAGGGCAAGTGGATACTGACCGGCGGCCTCGGCGGCATGGGCGGCGCGCAGCCCCTCGCCGCGGTGATGGCCGGGGCGCATTGCATCGCGGTCGAGGTCCAGGAAAGCTCGATCGAGAAGCGCCTCGCCACCCGCTACCTCGACCATCGCGCTGCTGATATCGACGAGGCGCTCGACATCATCGCCAAGGCCACCGAGCCAACTTCGGTGGGTCTGCTCGGCAACTGCGCCGAAATCCTGCCCGAGATGGTCCGCCGCGGCATTCGCCCCGACGCGGTCACCGACCAGACCTCGGCCCATGACCCGGCCAACGGCTATTGCCCGGCCGGCTGGAGCGTCGCCCAATGGATCGAGATGCGCGAGCGCGATTCCGCGAGCGTCGCCGCCGCCGCTCGCCAGTCGATGGCGGTGCACGTTCAGGCGATGCTCGCCTTCCAGAAAATGGGCATCCCCACCTTCGATTATGGCAACAACATCCGCCAGGAAGCCTTTAACGAAGGGGTCAAGAACGCCTTCGACTTCCCCGGCTTCGTCCCCGCTTATGTCCGCCCGCTCTTCTGCCGCGGCATCGGCCCGTTCCGCTGGGCCGCGCTGTCGGGCGATCCGGAAGATATCCGCAAGACCGACGAGAAAGTGAAGGAGCTGATCCCCGATGATCCCCACCTCCACCGCTGGCTCGACATGGCGGCCGAGCGGATCGCCTTCCAGGGCCTGCCCGCGCGGATCTGCTGGGTCGGCCTCGGCCAGCGCCACCGCCTCGGCCTCGCCTTCAATGAGATGGTGCGGAGCGGCGAGCTGTCGGCCCCGGTCGTCATCGGCCGCGACCATCTCGACAGCGGCTCGGTCGCCTCGCCCAACCGCGAGACCGAGGCGATGCAGGACGGCAGC
>DASTCB010000051.1:0-3110 GCA_035711585.1 Sphingomicrobium sp. | reverse complement strand
GATTGAGCCCTCGCCGCCGCGCAGCGCCTTGACCTCGGTGCCACGCAGCTCGAGCCCGGCCTCCAGCCGCTCCTCGACGAAATAATCGAACCGCGCCCGCCGATTCTCGGCGACGACCTTCGCTTTGTCGAACGGGGCTGGACGCTCTCGGGGCATGGTTGGCGATTAGGGGACTGGCATCCCATCCTGCAAGGGAGGCGTGCTAGGCGAGCTCGGCATGCGCCAACGCCGCGTCCACCGCCGCCTTCGACGCGGCCGACGGTTCAGTCATCGGCGCGCGCAGCTCAGCCGGAAAGCCGTTTCGGACCCGCGACAAGGCATATTTGACCGGGCCGGGCGAAGCGTCGCTGAACAGGGCCGCATGCAGCGGATAGAGCCGGTCCTGCAACTCCAGGGCCTCTTCCCAACGCCCCTCGCGGGTCGCTTCCTGGAATTTGGAGCAGAGCTTCGGGGCGATATTGGCGCTGACCGAGACGCAACCCTTGCCGCCCATGGCATTGAAGCCGAGTGCCATGTCGTCATTGCCCGAGAGCTGGAGGAACTCCGTGCCGCAGGCCTGCCGCTGTGCGGAAACCCGCGCCAGATTGCCGGTCGCGTCCTTCACCCCCACGACATTAGGGAGTCGCGACAGCCTGGCCATGGTTTCCACCGATATGTCGGTGATGGTCCGCGAGGGTACATTATAGAGGATAACCGCGATATCGAGATCGGAAACCGCGGCAAGATGGGCGTAGATGCCATCCTGGTTGGGTCGATTGTAATAGGGCGGGACGTGGAGCGCCGCGTCGGCACCGGCTGCCTTGGCATTTCGTGTCAGCTCGATGGCATGGGCGGTGTCGTTCGATCCGCAGCCGGCAATCACCGGCACGCGCCCTCGCGCCACTTCAACCGTGATCCCGATGACTCGGCGATGCTCGTCGATGGTTAGGGTCGCGCCCTCCCCGGTAGTGCCGCATGGGACCAGGGCATTGCTGCCCTCATCGATTTGCCACTCGACCAATTCGCGAAGTGAGTCCTCATCGACACAGTTGCCGGAAAAAGGTGTCACCAATGCGGGTATCGACCCGAAAAACATGAACTTTTTCCCTTCTCGCGAGATTGCCCAAGGAGTTAGACTGAGCCTTGTTCACCCGCTGATAAGGAGCCACGCGTCAGGATGTCCAGTATGAGGAGTATCGCTTATCTGCTTCCACTGGTCATCGGTTCGGCCGCGCTCGCCCAGCTTGCGCAGAACCGGCCCGCGACTCCCGTCACATCATCCGCCGCCGCATCCGCGGTCACTGACATCAATTACGCCTTGGCCGACTGGCGGCGTCTCAGGACCAGCCAAGGCTACCGGTTCGCCGATTATGCCCGCTTCCTGATCGCCAATCCGGACTGGCCCGAGGAAACAAAGCTCCGCCGCTGGGCCGAAAAGGCGATGGTGCCGGGCGAAAATCCGGTCACCGTCATCAGCTTCTTCAGAAGCGAGGCGCCCAAGACCGGTAACGGCTTTGCCCGCCTGGCCGAGGCCTATCTTGCAACCGGCAAGTCGACCGAAGCGGCCGCCGCCGCCCGCGATGCCTGGGCCTCGCCCGATCTCTCAATCGACGATCAGAACCGGATCGGGGCCCGTTTCTGGTCGAGTCTCACCAGCGCCGATCACGACCGCCGCGTCGATGCCTTGCTGTTCGACAAGAAGCCGTCCGATGCCCAGCGGGCCGTCGGCTATGCATCGCCTGCCCGCCGCGCCGCCTTCGCCGCGCGGATCGCCATGCAGACCAGTGCCGCCAACGCCGACCAGCTTTACCGAGCGGTCGAATCGCAGGTGCCGACCGACGCCGGGCTGCTGATGGACCGGTTGCGCTTCCTCAAGGACACCTACCGCAACGTATCGGGGGCGCGGTGGCTGGCGGCTCGGCCGCACAATTTCACTCATCGGCCCGCCGATCCGCAGCGCTTCTACGAGATGCTGTTGATCCTGGCGCGCGACGCCTGGGCCAACCGCAATTACCAGCAGGCCTATGACATCGCCCGCCAGGTCGACGACAGCCTTCCGGCCGGCGCCGATGTAAGCCTGCAGCCCTATGGGGTCCGCGACGACTATACTTCGTTGACCTGGACAGCCGGCGAGGCCGCCATGTCCGGACTGAACCGCTATGCGGACGCGGCCCGCCAGTTCTACAAATATGCGAACGGCGGGCGATCGCTGCAGGTGACTTCGAAAGGTTATTACTGGGCTGGCCGAGCCCTGGCCTATGCCAACCGTGTCGCCGAGGCGAACGCCTACTTCGCCCAGGCCGCGGCCTATCCCGAGCTGTTCTATGGCCAGCTGGCGCTCGAGCGGCTGGGACGGCAGGTGCCGGCGCCGGGCGGCCTGCCGGCAATGCTGGCAACGGACGCGCAGCGCTCGGCCTTCCACCAGAAAAGGCTGGTCCGGGCGACGCAGTTGTTGGGTCAGCAGGGCCGGCGCGACGAGCAGGCCCTGTTTGTACGGGCGCTCGCCGAAAGCCTCGACAGTGAGGTGGAGCGCGTGCTCGCGGTCGACTTCAGCCAGCAGATCGGCCGGCCCGACCTTGCCGTTTGGACCGCCCGCGCAGCACGCAACAATGGCACGGCTTTCTATGTGAAGCCGGCCTTCCCGACCCATCACGGCCGGGTCGCCGGCGGCCGCATGTGGTCGATGATGCATGGCATCACCCGCCAGGAATCCTCGTTCGACCGCTCGGCGGTGAGCTATGCCGGCGCCCGCGGCATGATGCAGCTCATGCCAGGCACGGCGCGCGAGCAGGCCGGCAAGATGGGCATCGGCTACAGCTATTCGCGCCTGACCAGCGACCCGGCGTATAACGTCTCGCTGGGCTCCGCCTATTACGCGCGGCTGCTCGACAACTGGGGCGGCAACCATGTGCTCGCCGTCGCCAGCTACAATGCCGGGGCCGGCAATGTCCGCAAGTGGGTGCGCGCTTATGGCGACCCGCGCCAGCCGGGCACCGACGTCATCCGCTGGATCGAGCGCATCCCGTTCACCGAAACCCGCGGCTATGTGCAGCGGGTGCTGGAAAACAGCGTCGTCTACGACAAGCTGAACCCGCAGGTCGCGGCGTCGAGCCCGATGCACCTGTCCACCT
>DASTCB010000050.1:0-7970 GCA_035711585.1 Sphingomicrobium sp. | reverse complement strand
GGAACTTTCCTACATCATTAATCCATGTTAACCAGACGGAACGTCGCGTTGAGCCCGGGGGGCGCTCGTGCTCGAGTTTCGGCTTCGCAATCGCTCGACATGGCACCAGTTGCATTGCTGCTGCGCGTTCGGCGCGGCCATCATTTGCGAGGCCCCATCCATCGCATCGGCCGAAACCGGCCTTGAAGAGCCTGATGTTATCGTCGTCACCGCTCAGCGCCGTCCCGAAAAGGCCGAGGACGTCCCGATCTTTCTCACGGCATTGTCGGGAGAACGGCTCGAGCAGATGCAGGCGACGGACATGGCCAGCCTGTCAAAGCTTGTTCCTGGCCTCGTCATGATCCGAACGGGAGCGTTCACGCAGCCATTCCTGCGCGGCATTGGCAAGCGGTCGACGCTGGGCGTCGAAAACAGCGTCGCGACCTATGTTGACGGCGTCTACCTGGGATCATCCATCAGCGCGCTTCTGGACCTTCGTGGCATTGACCGGGTCGAGGTCCTGCACGGTCCCCAGGGAACATTGTTCGGCCGCAACGCGACTGGCGGAGTGATCCAGGTGATCACGCGCGATCCAAGTCCGGAGCCTTCCGGCGAAGCCGAGCTGCACGTCGGTCAATATGGCCATGTCCGGGCCGATGCCTATGTGACCGGAGGAACCGGCCGGATTGCCGGCAACCTTGCCCTAAGCGTCTCCCGGAATGGCGGTTACGGGACGAATCTTTTCACCGGCAAGAAGGACCAGGGCGAGGTGGACCACAGCATCGTCGCCCGTAGCAAATGGGTGTGGCAGGCTGCGGATTCCGCAAGGGTCACCCTGGCCGGCGATTATCAGGATATCGACCATGACTTTTCACAGCGGCCGGTAGAAGGGTTCCCTCCGATCGGGCAGCCTCGGATTCAGGGCTTCCGCAACGGGGATCACGATGCGTCCAATCGCTTCCATTTTCGATACGGCGGGCTGTCCGCCAAGGCGGAAGCCGAAATCGGTCGCGTGAATTTCGTCAGCCTGACCGCTGCGCGCTGGATGCACGCGCGCTACAGCAACGATCTGGACCTGGGCCCGATGCCCTTGTTGAGCGGCGCGCCGACGGCTCGCCAAAGCCAGTTCAGCCACGAGCTCCAGCTGCAATCGATCGAGCCTTCGCGCGTGAACTGGACGGCGGGTCTCTACTATATTCGCCTCCGGGAAGAATATGATCCGACCATTTTCCACTATGGCGGCAGCTATGCCGCGTCGCTCGGCGGCCGGATCCGGCAAACGCTGTTCGATGTCGGCAAGGTTTCAAGCTACGCCGCCTACGGCCAGGCAACACTTCCGATCGACCGGCAAACGGGCCTGACCGCGGGACTGCGCTACACCATCGAGCAAAGGTCGGTCCGGGCGAACGGTGAGCGCCTGTTCGACAATCCCCCTTTCATACGCCCAATCCCCGGCTTGCCCCTCCTTACCGAGGAGCCACTTCGCAACAGCGAGACTTTTCGCGAATTCACATGGCGCGCTTCGCTGGACCGGAAATTTTCGAACCACCTGATGGGCTATTTGTCGGCGAGCCGGGGCTTCCAAAGCGGTGGCTGGAACCTTCAAACCCCACAAAGCCCGGCCTTCGACCCTGAAAAGCTGGATGCCTATGAAGCCGGTCTCAAATTCGCCGATCCGTCAGCCCGGATTCGGGCCGATGCAGGTGCGTTTTATTATGATTATAGCGATTTGCAGGTCTCGGTGTTCAGCCCGCTCGGCTCGACCACGACCAACGCCGCATCCGCCAACATCCTGGGCCTCGACCTGCAGTTCGCCGTGCAGCTGACCGCACGAACAAACGTCAGCGCCGGGATGCAATGGCTGAGGGCGAAGTACAACAAATTCCCGAGCGCCACCTGCACGGATTACCGACCGGATGCGGCCGTGCCTTACTCACCCATATCATGCAACGCGACGGGAAACCGGCTCCCATTTGCACCTAGCCTCAAGTTCAATTTCGCCATCAATCACGAGCTCGACTTGCGCCGGGCGGGCACATTGGGGCTGAGCGCCAACCTGGCCTATAACGACGGCTACTTCTCCGAACCCGACAATGTCGTGAGGCAGGATGCCTTTGCAACGGTCGACGCATCGGCCGAATGGCGTCCGCGCGGGCGCGGACCAGTGCTTCGGTTGTGGGTCAGCAATCTTACCAATGCCGATTATTACCACAGCCTTGTAACCTTCCCGACCACCGGCGTACTGCAGAGACCTGCGCCCCCTCGGCGATTGGGTGCATCCATCGCATATGGATTCTAGCGAAGGGCCGGATTAGCCTGACCCATTGCCCATGGCCGGGTTGGCAAGCTGGGGGAGCCATTGCAGCACGAGAAGCTCGGATTGTTCGACACGCCGCCGAACCGGAATGAAGTCCGGGCCGGATTGACGGTCGTCTTTTTGATCTTCCTTGGGTTCGTCCTGATCTTGCCGTTGAGCGCCGTTCCCCTGCGGGAGTCCAATGCTTTTGTTCCGGTAGTCAATGTAGCCGTTCTTGCCGGCGATTTGATCATCGCGACCATGCTGTTCGCCCAGGCCACCGTGTTCCGGTCGCGAGCCCTGATGGCCTTGGGATCGGGCTTCGTCTTCATCGCGGTGCTTCTCGTTCCCTATGTTCTGGCCTTTCCTGGGGCATTCGCTCCGGATGGCCTGCTTGGCGCGGGGACCAATAGCGCGGCATGGATCATGATCTTTCGGCGGTTGTCCTTTCCGCTGATGATCATGCTCTATGTGATGTTCTGGCGGCTGGATTCGACCGAGGGCCCCGAGCTGGAACGTCCCCTCGCCAGCGCCATCTTATGGGCGGCTGCAGCAGTTGCACTGGCGATGGCGCTGTCGGCTCTTGCGATTGTCGGACATGATGCGCTGCCGCAGATATTCCGTGGTCGCAGCGAAGGAATTTATGCGCATCTGCTAATCTTCAATTTCACGAACATTGCGCTGATCATAGTCGCGATCGCCATGTTATGGCGAAAGCGCAGTTCGGTGCTCGATGTATGGCTGATGGTCGCCCTGGCGGGGTGGCTGATCCAGTCGGTGCTGAACCTTTCTCTCCAGGAGCGGTTCACGGTCGGTTGGTACAGTCTGCACCTCATCATCCTGATTTCAAACCTGACGGTGCTTCTGGCACTCATCGCAGAGTCCAACCGGCTTTACGCGCGACTGGCCCTGTCGGTCGCTGCCCGAGGGCGGGAACGCGAGGCCCGGATGATGTCGATGGACGCGATGGCGGCCGCAATGGCCCAGGAAGTGGGACAGCCACTCGCCGCCGTTTCCCTCAGCGCCCGGGCGGCATTGAACTGCCTCACGGGCGAGCAACCGATGCCCGAGAAGGCAATTCAGGCGCTCGAGGAGACCATCGATGCGGGGCATCGCACGTTTGAAGCGCTCAATAGCGTCCGCGCCATGTTCGCCAAGGATTCGGGATCGGTATGCGAGGTCGATATCAACGAGCTGGTGCGCGAAACCATCCTTTTGCTGGACCGCGAGCTGGCCTCACAGAGGATTTGGCTCCAACTCGACCTCGACAGCAGTCTTCCTCCAATTCTTGCCAACCGGGTGCAGTTAAAGCGGGTCCTCATCAACCTGCTGACGAATGCGATCGAGTCGGTCGGCATGAGGCGACGGGCTCGACGCATTGCCATCCGTTCGGCTGCAGTCGAGGGCAGGAAATTGCTGTTGGAAGTGAGCGATTCCGGCGCCGGCATTCCGCCCCAGGATCTGGAGCGCATTTTCGAGCCCTTTTTCACAAACAAGAGGACCGGTGCCGGGTTGGGCCTGTCGCTCTCGCGCACGTTCGCCGAGGAAAATGGCGGGCGCCTGTGGGCCACTTCAGAGAATGATCGCGGCGCGACGCTACACCTTCAATTGCCGCTCAGGACACTGCCCTGACCGCCATCCGGTCCGCTTGCGGCGAGTGGATGGTGACCCCTACGGGAATCGAACCCGTGTTTCAGCCGTGAAAGGGCCGCGTCCTAACCGCTAGACGAAGGGGCCACTTGCCGTGGTGCCGGGCGCGCCTAGGCGATGCGCCGGATTCGGTCAAGCGGGGGAGGCATCCTCCAGGTGCATTTCCGCTGCATTGCCGCCGTTCCATTCGTCGCGCTTGATCGTCCCGGCCAGCCACCAGCGCCTGTCGGCGGGTGAAGCAAGCAGCGCCTGTCCAAGTTCGGTTTCGGCGGCCCGGAAGGCGATCAGCTTGAATGACTTGCCGTCGTCGCCGCAGGCGATCGCCCGGACATGGCCGTTGCCAACAATGCCGGGCCGCATTAGCCGGGCAGGCCCCGCCGCGACCCGTGGGGCGGGCCATCCGGCGCCGTAAGGGCCGGCGGCATCCAGCGCATCGCACAGGCTAGCCGCCACTCCACCGGGAGCGAGCAACGCGTCGAGGAGCAGGGCACGGCCGCCACGCGCCGCTTCCACATCCGCCGCCATTCGCGCGCTCAGGAACTCGCGCAGCGGTTCGATCCCGCCCGGCGCCACGGTCAGGCCGGCCGCCATCGCATGGCCTCCGCCCGCAATCAGCAAGCCGCTGTCTTTCGCCGCCAGGACCGCCGCGCCCATGTCGACGCCCGATATCGACCGGCCCGATCCCTTGCCGGTGCCATCCTCTTCCTCGGCGATGACGATGGCCGGACGGTGGAAGCGTTCCTTGAGGCGGCTGGCGACGATGCCGATCACGCCCGGATGCCAGCCGCGCCCCGAGACGATGACCAGCGGGCCGTTCGCCTGGGCTTCCGCTTGCGAGCCCGCCTGTTCCGTCACCAGCATCTCGATCGCCCGGCGTTCCTCGTTCAGGCGGTCCAGCTCGGCGGCGATGGCTCGCGCTTCCTCCGGATCTGTCGAGGTCAGCAGGCGCACGCCGAGGTCGGACTTGCCGACCCGGCCGCCGGCATTGATCCTGGGCCCGAGGGCGAAACCCAGGTCACGCGCCGTGGGGGCCTTCGCCAGCCTTGATGCTTCGATCAGCGCCGCCAGGCCGATGTTGCGCCGATCGGCCATGACCTTGAGGCCCTGGGTGACAAAGGCCCGGTTGAGCGTCTTCAATCGCGCAACATCGGCCACGGTGCCCAGGGCGACGATATCGAGCAAGTCGATGAGCTTCGGCTCGGTGCTATCGGCAAATCGACCACGACGGCGAAGCTCGCGCAGCAGCGCCACGCCGAGCAGGAAAGCCATCCCGACCGCCGCGACATGGCCATGGGCAGTGCCCGTTTCACTCTCGTCGAGCCGGTTGGGATTGATCAGCGCATAAGCGACCGGGAGACTGGTCGCGCATTGGTGATGGTCGCAGACGACGACGTCGAGCCCCGCGTCTGCGGCCTCCTGGAGCGCATCGAACGCCTGGGCGCCGCAGTCGACGCAGATGGCCAGGCTCGCCCCGCGCCGCTTCAGCTCCACCAGCGCCGCGCCGGATGGACCGTAGCCCTCCATCAACCGGTCGGGGATGTAGATCATCGGATCGGCGCCGAGGCGGCGGAGCAGGATCGTCAGCAGCGCGGCTGACGTGGCGCCGTCGACGTCATAATCGCCGAAGATGGCGATAGCCTCACCCCCCTCGACGGCGTCGGCCATCCGCGCCGCGGCCTTGTCCATGTCGCAGAACGCCGACGGGTCAGGCAGGAAATCCCGGATCGTGGGCGCCCGGTGCCGCGCCAGGTCGATCTCTTCGACCCCGCGCGCCAGCAGTAGTTGATCGACGAGGTCGCGCCCAAGCTCGTCGCCGCCGCTGCGGCGCCAGCGCCACGGCTGGCCGAGCAGGCTCTTCTCAATGCCACAAACGAAGGGGCTCACGACAGCAGCTCCGCGCGAAGTGCTTCTGCCTCGGCCCGGGGGAGTGCCGGAACATGATGGTCGGAAAAGCCGCCGCCGCCGGCGATTCCGAGCCGCAGCGTGCAAATTCCGAACAAGCGGCTCCACCAGCTTTCGGCGAGGTCGATGCTCTGGATCCTGGTGCGCGGGACGATGTTTCGGCGATGCCGCCACCAGCCGCGCTCGACGTAGAGCGTATTCCGGTCGAGCGCATATCGCGCCCGTTTCCAATCGAGCCATCGCATGGCGATGGCGAGTCCGGCCCCCGCCAGCCACAGCAGCCCGACAGGACCGAGGAAGGGGATGGCGACAATGGTCAGCAGGGCCGCCGGGACGAGGGTGCCGATGAAGCTGGTGAAGAAGGCCCGCGACACTGGCCGCCACGTATCCGCGGGCGGAGCGACGGGCCAATCGAGCGAAGCGAGTATGTCGGCCGCCTCCGGTTCGCGGGCCAGTGGCGCGACCACATGGTCGCCCTGGCCGCCATCCTGAGCGAGGCTTTGCAGCTTCAGCTCCCGCCAGCCGAAGGTGCGGCGGATCGGCCCGGTGGCAAGGATCGCTGCCTGGACACGCTTCACTGGAATCGACACGTCAGTCAGCGTCAGCAGGCCGCGCCGGCGGCGAAAGCCGGTCTCCGTGCGGTCGAGCCGAAAGCCATGTTCCCGCAAGACGGTACGGAACAGGCCGGTGCCGATGCCAATCACGACCAGCACCAGCGTGCCTCCGACCGCGGCGATGATGCGGTGGGCGAGAACCAGTTGCTGGAGCGGTTCGGACTGGGCGAGCAGGTCGATCCAGAATTGGCGTTCGAACGGGTCGAAGCCAAGCGCGTCTCCCATCGTCTGCGTAATGCCGAACAGGCCGGCGATGACGGCGAGCGAGAAATTGAACAGGCCGGCGATCAGCACTCGTCGGGTGTCCATCGCGAAAACCGGCCGGCTCTCCGTCTCCACCATTGCCGCTGCGGATGCAGGCGCGATTCCTTTCCGTGCCCGGACATGCTCGCGAAGCGCCTCCGCCCGTTCGAGCGAGATGGTGTGGAGGACTCCTTCCTCCTCCTTGCTTCCAGCCGAAGCGCCCGTTTCGAGCTTGACTCTCGCCAGGCCGAACAGGCGATGAATCGGTCCCTGCTCCAGGTCGACGTCGGTCACCCGGTCGAATGGAATGGCCCGACTGGTTCGCGACAGCCAGCCGCTGTCGATCCTGAGCTCATGCGCGCCGACACGATACTCGAGCTTCAGCCAGCGCACGAACAAGGACACGAGGGAAAAGACCGCCGAGCCGACCACCAGGAGGATTGCGAGCCACCAGCGGCCCTGGCTGGCCAGCACCGCGCCGCCGGCCAGCAGTCCCCAGGCTCCCTTGATCGTCTGGCCGAGCCCGGTCAGCAGGTAGAGAGGATGGAGCCGCTCAGGCGGACCGAGCGAGTCCTGGCTGGCGGAGAGGTTGGCCACATTCATTCGACGTCGGCGCGGATTTCGGACCGGATCGCTTCGCGGATTTCGGCGGCGCGCCCGGGCGACAGGCCGGGGAGGGTGACGATGCTGTTGTGGGTGCCTGCGGTGTGGATGACCAAGGTCGCCGTTCCGAACATCTTGTCGAACGGGCCGCGGGTCACGTCGATGTGCTGCACGCGGACAAAGGGAACGATCGTATCGATGTGGAACAGCCAGCCTCGGACGGTCCGCAGCAGCCGTCCGTCGATCGCATAGCCGAGGCGGCGATAGATGCGCTCGGGCGCGACGATGATCGCGCTGAGCCCGACCAGGGCGATGAGCGCCGGCACCAGCCCTGAATAAGGTGAGTCGGCCAGGGCGATTCCATTGACGATCAATGCGGCGATGAACAATGGCACCCAGAAGACGGCCGCCCGGGCGCGGAGCGCATTGCGATAGGCAGGCTCGACCGGCTGCAGATCCGCAGGAATGGCAAATGCTGTCATGCGGCGATGATAGTGCGGCCTCGGCCGCTCACAAGTGGCTCAAAGCGCCTTGTGATATTCCGTGGCCACCCGGCGGACGGTGCCCGTGCTGGCGCGCATGACTATGCTCTCGGTGGTCACGCGGCCACCCGACCGCCGCTTGACCCCGTCGAGCAACGATCCGTCGGTAACCCCGGTCGCCGCGAAGATGCAGTCGCCCTT
>DASTCB010000049.1:0-24447 GCA_035711585.1 Sphingomicrobium sp. | reverse complement strand
GGAGCTCTAAGCATTGCTGCGCCTGTTTCCAGGACTTCGGCCATTCCCGCTTCAGGGTGCCCTTGGCGAACGTGCGAACGAACGGGGTAAAGGCCAGCTCGGTTGCAATGCGCTTGCGCGTCTTGGCTTCGCTGGCAATGTCCATGCCGTCACGAACGCGGCTTAGCAGGGCTTCGGCTTTGTCCCTTGCCTGTTGCGGCTTCAATTCGCCGCTGGTGCCGATGGTGTAGCGTTTCGTTTTGTGACCGCGCCCGCCCAGCCGATATTGGGCGAGATAGACGACACGGCCCGCTGGCGTCAGCTTGAGGCCGAAGCCCGCCAACTTGTCATCCCAAAGGAACTGATCCTTGGGGCCACGCTTGAGCGCCTTGAGCGTTTCCGCTGTGATCCTGCCACGAGCCATGACCCCCTTCTAGCAAGCACCTAGCAATCACCGCAACAGGATTGTTCAGGAACGAGCGGGGAACATCGGTATGGGCTTTAGAGGGAAATCGCACCTTGGACGAAAAATCCCCGAGGGGTGGCCTTCTAACTACGAATCTGAGGGTCGGACGTTCGAATCGTTCCGGGCGCGCCATTTTTCCGAGACAGCGAGCATAAGCGAGCGATTGCTGGGCAATCGGAAGCCTACGCGAAGAGATGGCGAGGGGCGGCCGACGACCGCCGGAGGCGTGTCCATCGACGGCGCGGTTTCATTGCGCGCCCGGCCCAGCCTTGCCCCCAAAATAGAAGCGGCCCGGGAATTGCTCCCGGACCGCTCCTGTTCTGTTGAGAGCGGCTAGCCGCCCAACCTGATCCTCAACCGCGTTCCGGTTCCGGCGGCGGCGGCGGCGGCGGCGGTGGCGGTGGCGGCGGCGGACAGGCGTCCGTCGCCAGGATCACCGATCCATCCGGACAGGTCTGCGTCGCCGGTGGCGGCGGCGGAGGCGGAGGCGGCGGGGGAGGCGGCGGCGGCGGGGGAGGTGTGTAGAAATTATAGGTGAGCGTCGCCAGCAGCGAGTGCGACTTCATCCGGCCGTCAACCTCGATCAAGTCCTCGCCGTCGTCAAAAGCCTCTTTGACCTTGCTCGGGTGGAAGTAGCGGTACTTTAGGCCAAGATCGACGTTCGGATTGAGCGCGTAGCGAGCTCCCGCGACGATCTGCCAGGCGACGCCGCCATCCTTGGCGCTGAACTCGTCGACGTCGTCCTCGACCTTGAACTTGCCCCAGGCAAATCCGACACCCGGTCCGGCATAGAAGCTGAGCCCATCCTCATTGCCCAGGTCGATCAGCAGGTTGGTCATGACCGCGATGTATCGGCTGTTGCCGTCGGCATCGATGGCCGTTTCGCCGTCCGCGAAAAACTCGGTTTCATATTCGTCGTGCGACCAGCGCTTGTAGGACAGGTCGAGCTCCGCGCGGAACATGCCTCCGTCGTAGCCGAAGATGGCACCTATATCGTAGCCAAGCTTGTGGTCCACATCGGCGAATGTGCCTTCGTGGGTGTGGTCGTCATGGTCGATGAAAAAGTCGGTATCGAGATCGCTAGCCCAAGATGGTCCAGCCTCGATGCCAAGATACAGGCTCTTGTCGCGGGCCATGGCCGGCGTCGCGAGCAAGGTGGTGGCCATCAAGGCCACCGCACATGACTTACGGAACATGTTGAATCCCCCTGTTCTCTTATCGAACGCAGGTTGCTTAACAGAGTTAAACTTCATTCGCCAGACGGTGCTGCGTGAACGAACCGGCTCGGATTTTTCGGGGTCAGGCGTTGGCGCTGGCGGCGCTGCATTCGATTGCGCGGCGGGCGAAATCCTCGGCCAGCTTGCTGTGCCATTCACGGGCCTGGGGGGTAATGGCGCGCTGGGCCGCCGTCCGCTCTTCTGCTGCGCGACGCATATAAAAGCGCTGGTTTGAAACCATCCCTCGCCTCCCCCGGCCTTCACTTCGGCGGCGAGCACCCTGCGCGCAAAAGGTAAAGTGATGGTTAATATCCACAGGGGTTGCCCGTCCCTCTGCGGGACAGGGGCGTTGCCCGCCGGTGACAGATGAAGCGAAACGCCTTATCGTTGAAACCTAACGACTCATCGCACGTTCGCACCAGATAGGAGGAACGGTTATGCGCAAGGGTATCGTCACCCAGTTCGACCCGTCGCGGCGCGGCTATCATGCCGTCTACCGGGACAATGAGATCAACCACTGCCCGGGTTGCGGGCGGACCCATTGGCACGTCGGCCGAACTCTCGCCGAATGCGCATTTTGCGCGACCGCGCTGCCGCTGGCCGAAAGCTATCGCGAACCTGCCGCGCCGATATTCATTAGCCGCTCGCGACCTTATCGCCCTTCGGCCTTCGCGGCCTAGCCGCGAGGCTCTGGCGCGCGCCCGGTGAGCGGGGTGGGCGCGCGCCAAATTGAACTCCCGCTGGTCCGGGAGTATATTGCAAGCATGAATCGCTCGATCGCCCTGTTGCTTGCGCTGGCGATGGCCGCGCTGCCCGCACCCGCCCTGGCCGCCGCCGGCAACTTTACCCTGGTCAACCGGACCGGTGGCGCAATCACCTCACTCCAGATTCGTCGCGTCGGAACCAGCGCCTGGCAGCCGCTTGGCGGCACGCCCGCGGATGGCGGCCGCACTGCGGTCGCCTTCGCCAATCCCGACTGCGCGTTCGATATCAAGGCCAATCTGGCGGGAGGTGGCGCGGCCACCTTCACCGGCGTCAATCTGTGTGACGTGACCGTGGTGACGCTGAACCGAGGGCCAAGCGGCGATCTCTGGGTTGACTACGATTGAATCGACGACGCATCGCGTGACGGTGCGGCACCTTCATCGGGATTGATGCGGTCTCGGACACGGGCCGGACGCTGTCGAGCAGCTTTGCTCCGGCGATGAACGGCACGCCCAGGCAGGCCGCGAACAGCAGCACCCCGCCATTGCCTGGAAAGCTCTGCATATAGTGGAGGCCGCGCTCGACCGCGCCGACCGCGATCGCATAGGTAACGAGATAGGCCTCGAGACGGGTCTTGATGACAAACAGGCGGCCGATTTTGCGAAGCATCGTCATGGTTAAGCCAACGCCATGAAAGTGGCGCCGTTCCGCCCTTTCCCGATTAAGGACAGTGGTTAACTGTCCGTTTACACCTCTTCGGTAGCGCAAAGCCAGCTTCTCGTCGAATAGGCTTCGGACGGCTGTCCCAATTCGGGCAATGGTCGACAATGCTTTGGATTCCACTGGCCCTGGCGGCGGCCGCGCAGCCGCAACAAATTCCGTCCGGACTCCCGTTTGAGGTTGGGAGCGATAGCTCCGCCCGCGTGGCATGGGGGCAGGTGATCGCCACACCGGGAGACGACTGGATCAATGATCTCGTGCCCCTGAGCGGTGGCAATGTCCTTGGAGTTGGCTTTCTCAATCGGGCGGACGGCTCGTTCGCCACCGACTGGGAGGCCGTTTCTGTCGAACTGCAAGCTGATGGGGCAATTGCGTCGCAGCGGCGTTACGGAGAGCAGGGCGGTACCGATGCCTTTTGGTCGATTGCCGAGGCGGCAGACGGCCGCCGGGTCTTTGGAGGCTTCACGACACGCGTCGGTCCGGGCGGGATCAACGGCTATGTGCTGGTCAGCCGGCCGGACGGCACGATCATCAAGGAGAATGGTTTCGGTTACGCCGGCTACGACCGGTTCACGGATCTGGCCCCGGCGGGCGACGGCTATGTTTTCGTCGGTCACAGCCAGCTGACGGACCAGGGCGCGCCTCGCCGCACTTATATCGTGAAGACCGACGGCAGCGGCCTGTTCGCGTGGGAGCGCATCTACGGCGGCGCGGAAGCGTGGAGTGCGCTTTATATTGAGCCGGCAGGCGACGGCGGTTTCATCATTGCCGGAGGAACTGACGGGGGCGGAGATGTCGACATGTTCGTTCAGAAGGTCGACGCCGACGGCCGACAGCAATGGCGCAAACGGGTCGGAACGCCGGACTGGGATGAGGTCAATCACGGGCTGGTCGTCCGGTCCGACGGAGCCATCGTGCTGACCGGCTACACCCACCGCCGTGGCGAGGAGTCCAACGACCTGGTGGCCGCCACGCTATCGCCGGATGGAGAGGTTGAACGGATCGAACGGCTGGGCGGGAAAGGCGATGACCGCGCCATCCTGGCCAAGGCGGACTCCGCGGGACGCGTCTGGATCGTCGGTCACAGCACGAGCGCCGGTGCCGGCGGCGTCGATATGCTGTTGGCTCGGATCGGCCCGGACGGCGCCTTCGATCGCGCCGCGATTACCATCGGCGGTGCGGCCGACGATCATGGCACGGCGATCCTGCCGATGGCCGATGGGTCGCTGCTCCTCGGGGGCTACAGTCGCGGGCTGGGCGTCGGCGCCCAGGACGCCTTCGTGTTGCGATTGACGAAGCCCGCCTGGGATCGTCCCAACCCGGCCTTCGTCCGCGAGACTGTCAAGGCGCCCTAGGCCAGTTCCCCCAGATCGAGAGCGTCCAGCAATGCCGCTCGCGCCCGCTCGATGTCGGCCACCAGCGCCGGCGCCTGGATTTCGCCGGACTCGATTGCGACCGGCCAGTGGCTGCCGATGACTTCGGCGATCCGGTCGAGCCTTGCATTGTCGACCAGGAAGCGCGGGTCGACGTCGGCCGGGTCGCACTGGACCCGCAGCCGCAGGCAGGCCGGACCGCCGCCATTGGCCATCGACTGGCGCACGTCGACGAAATTTACCCGGCGGATCGCGCCGTTGGAGGCCAGGTGGCGCTCGATCCAGTGATTGACCGAGGGGGTGTCGCGGCACTCGGTCGGGGCCACCAGCGTCATCGCGCCGTCCGGTGGTGTGACCAGTTGGGCATTGAACAAATAGCTTTTGACCGCGTCTGCCAATGGCACCTCGGCGTCGGGCACCTCGACCAGCTCGAAGCCGGGCACTTTGGCCGCAAGCGCTTCAACCAATTTGTCACGGTCGGCGAACGCCTTTTCGTGGGCGAACAGCACCGGTCCGTTGGCGACCGCCACCACGTCGTTGTGGAAGGCGCCGGCGGCGATCGCTTCTTCGCTTTGCGCAGCGAATACAGTCCGCTCCGCGTCGAGCCGGTGCAGCCGGGCGATCGCCTTCGACGCCTCGACATGCTGGCGGGCGGGGAAGGGGCCGCCCGACACGCCGTAGACGAACACCTCGACCCCCTGCTCGCCGTGCGAGGGGGCGAGGCGCATATGGTTGGCTGCACCCTCATCGCCAAAGGCTGGCGGGACCGGGCCATGAACCTTGAAGGCGCTGCTCGCGAAGGCGCTCCGCAGCTGGGCGAGCGTCGCCGGCCATTCATGGCTGCGGTGCGCCATGGTCTTCAGATTGGCGGCCGTCAGGTGGCACTTGCCGTCCGCCGTGTCGGGGGCCGGGCTGACCGTGGCGGCATTGGCCGCCCACATCGCCGAGGCGCTCATCGCATTGGCGGCGATGTGATGCTGGGCACTGTGGATATCCGTACCTAACTCCGCAAGCCAGGCGTGGGCCGGCCGTGGCTGCGGCAGGAAGATTCCCTGCCTCAACCCAAGCGCCAGGTTCGAGCGCATTTTATCGATACCTTGCAGCGCCGCTGCTCTGGGTTGAGAAACGGAACCGGCGTTGCGCGTCGCGGCCAGATTGCCGAGGCTGAGGCCCGCATAATTGTGGCTCGGCCCGACAATCCCGTCGAAATTAATCTCCCGGATCGAGTTCATCGGCTGACGGCCAGCACCCGGTCGCCGGGCCCGATGTTGAGCATGTCCATCGCCTGTCCGTCGATCAGCAGTTCGCCATTGTCGGTCTTTGTCGCATGGCTGTAGCAGGCGATGAAGTCATGCCTGACCCCGGAGGCGAGCATCATGGTGGCCCCGCCGCCGCCGTTGGACCCGGCGATCCGGTACCATTCCGATTCCACGACGGTCTTGATCTTGTCGGTGCGCGCGGTGACCGTTGGTCCGCCGTCGAAGATGTCGATATAGCCGTCCCAGTCGAACCCTTCATTCTCCAGCATCTTGAGCGCTGCCCGGCCGGTCGGGTGCGGCTGGCCCATCACTGAACGGGCGCTTTCGGGCAGCATGGAGACATAGATGGGTGTCTTGGGGAACAGGTCAGCGATGAACTGCGTGCCGTGGATGGCGTTGAACTCGTCCGCCTCGGGAAAGCTCATGCCGAAGAAGCGTCCGCCAATCGCGTCCCAGAAGGGGGAATTGCCCGACTGGTCCATCACGCCGCGAAGCTCCGCCAAGACGCTGTCGCCAAACCGCGGCCGATGCTGCTTCATGAACAGGTAGCGCGATCGGGCGAGCAGCATGCCAAGCCCGCCGGCTCGCTCCTGCGGATGGAGGAACAGGCCGCCGACCTCGCTGAAGCCTTCAAGATCGGTCGTCAGGTTCAGCGTCTGGTTGCGGAAAATCCGATCCAACTCCTTACTCTTTACCGTCAGAGTCGAGATGAGATAGCTGTAGAAGGGCCGGTCGGTGCCGACCGCTCCGAATATCTGGCAGGTGCCGCGGATCTGACCGGTCTCGACATTCTCCAGCATGAAGACATAGAGGTCGTCGGCCGGATTTTCTCCTTCGCGGCTGAAGCCTTCCTCGGACTTGGCCAGCTTGGACTCGAGCGTCGCCCTTTCCGCGGGAAGGTTAGTGAAGCCGCCGCCGGTCAGCTTGGCGAGGTCGTAGAAGGCGCGGAGGTCATCGGGCCGCGCGGCGCGAATTCGGCAGGTCATGCGCCCTCCGCCAGGCGGAGGATGGTCAGGGCCGAAAGCGCGGCGCGCTCGGCGAGGCTGTCGACGATCAGAAATTCCTCCATCGAATGAATGCTTCCGCCGCGCACGCCCATCGTGTCGACCACCGGCACTCCGCAGGCGGCGATATTGTTGCCGTCACACACTCCTCCGGTCGACTTCCACCCGATCGGCTGGCCGAGGTCGGCGCCGGCCTGGCGGACCAGCTTGAAAAGCGCTTCCGCCTCGGGAGTCATCGGCTTGGGCGGCCGGGCGAAATGGCCGTGCACATGGATTTGAACCTCATGCTCGGCGGCCACCGCGGCGGCCGAGCTGTCGATGAGCGCCTGCGCGCGCGCCTGGTCGTCGAGCGTCTCGGGCCGAAGGTTGACCCGAAGCACGGCCAGATCCGGCACGACATTGTTGGGTGAGCCGCCGTCGATCCGGGCCGGATTGACCTTGAGGCTTGGGCCGACCGCAGCCTTCAGGCGCAGCGCCAGATCGGCGGCAGCGAGCAAGGCGTTGCGGCCTTCCTCCGGGTTGCGTCCCGCATGGGCCGAGCGGCCATGGACGGTGATCGAGAAGTTTCCGCTGCCCGGACGCGCCCCGGCCAGCGTTCCGTCGGGCAGCGCGGACGGCTCATAGGTCAGGGCCGCTCTCTTGCCGCGGGCGGCCTCGACGATCAGGGGCGCGGAGCCGAGCGATCCGACCTCCTCGTCCGAATTGATCACCACTTCATAGCCGAGCACGCTGGCCGCCCCGCTCGACTCCACCGCCTTCAGCGCGGCGAGCATGACCGCGATCCCGCCCTTCATGTCGGCGACGCCGGGACCGTTCAATCGCTTGCCAGGCTCGACCCAGTTCAGCGCCTGAAAGGGGTGATCCTGGGCAAATACGGTGTCCATGTGGCCCGTCAGAAGCATCTGCACGGGCGCGTCGGGACGGACCATGAGATGAAGGTTCTGGCCATGCGGGACATCATAGGTCGTTCCGGCCGCGTCGATCGCCTCGACCGGCGCGGAATCAGCCATTCGCAGCTCGCCCGGAAGGGCGGAAAAAGCCTCGGCCAGTTGATCGGCCATGACCCTCAGCCCTTCGAGGTTGCGCGAGCCGCTGTTGATCGCGGACCAGGCCTCCACTTGCATCAGCATCGGGGCGGCCGATGCCGCTTCGATGCATGCGCGTTCCTGGCTGGTCAATTCCCCCATGGTGGAGCGGCTCTAGCCGGTCAGAGCCGGTCCGAGAACCCCTCGGCGATCTTGCCGCCTGGACTGTAGTGTATTATATAGGCAATACACAGACAGGAGCCGAGACATGTTTGAAAACCCGACAGCAAAGCGGACGGCGATTGCGGCCGCGATCGGTGCAGTGGTGGCCATCCCGCTTCCGTTCATCGGGCCGATCGTCGGCGCCCTTGTCGGCGGCGGGATCGGCTATTTGACGGCGGACCAGCGGCGCTGACGCTCAAAGAAAGCCCGAGAATCCCTCGACGATCGCGCGATACATGTCGCGCTTGAAGGGCACGATCAGTTCCGGGAGAAGGCGCGGTTCGACCCATTTCCAGTGGCTGAACTCGGGATGCTTTGTGTCGATGTTGACGTCGGCGTCCGTGCCCAGAAACCGCGCCAGATACCAGTCCTGAAGCTGCCCTTTCCACTTGCCGCCCCATAGTCTCGCGGCGATCGCGTCGGGAATGTCATAGCGAAGCTGCTGCGGGTGGCAGGCGATCTGCTCGACGAGCTTGCATCGGATTCCCGTCTCCTCCTCGAGTTCGCGCAACGCCGCCGGCCAGCTTTCCTCACCCTTGTCGATCCCGCCCTGCGGCATTTGCCAGGCCTCGTCGCGATTATCGATCCGCCGCCCGACGAAGACGTGGTTGTGCTCATTGATCAGCATCACGCCGACCCCGCGGCGGTAGAGATGGTGGTCGGTCATGATCTTCTCTGCGGAGGTCATACGGTCGGGACGATTTCCATGATGATGTCGCCCGGCTCCAGCTTCTGCACCTGCGGCCGCCAGAAGCCATAGGGCGTGCCGTCGCGGATGATCCGGAGGCCGAGGCCCTGGGTCAGATCCTTGAGTGAAGTGCCGATCTCTTCCTCGAGCACCTCGCGCTCAACCAGGCGGACGCGGCCGCCCATCGTGGCGAGGTCAGCGAGATAGTCGGCGATATGATGGCCGGCGTGCGTCGTGGCCAGAAGCAGGCCGGCGAAATCGAGCGGGTTGACGACCACATCGGCGCCGGCGCGGCGCGCGGGGATTTCATTGTCCTGCTGGTTGACCGCCAGGCTGATCCGGACTTCCGGCGCCAGGTGGCGGACGGTCAGGCAGACCAGGATCGAGGTGTCGTCGCGGCCGGCCGAAATGATGACCAGCCTGGCCCGCTCGACATGAACCGCCTTCAGCGTCGCGTCGTGGGTCGCATCCGCCTTCAAGATGGTGCAGCCGGCGGCCTTGGCGAGTTGGAGCCTGTCTTCGTTGATGTCGATGACGACGACCGTTCCCGGCTCCGCTCCCAAGTCGATCAGCTCCTGGACCGCGCGGCTGTTCTTGGTGCCGTAGCCGACGACGACGATATGGTCCTGCAACGTCCGCTGGATGCGCTTCATGATGAACCTCTCCCAGGTGCGCCTGGCGACAAACAAATAGGCCGTTCCGATGAAGACCAACAGGAACAGGATCCGGATCGGGGTAACGATCAGCGCATCGAATAGCCGCGTATTGTCGCTCACCGGGACGATGTCGCCATAGCCGGTGGTGGTAGCGCTGATCATCGTGAAATAGATGACATCGATCAGGCTGACATGGCCGTCGTGCGTGTCCTTCAGGCCTTCGCGCTCGAGCCAATGGAACAGGATCAATATGCCGATCAAGCCAACGGCCGCTGCGATCCTCCAGCCCAGCTGGAACCAGCCGGTGATCCGCGACCTGCGCCGCAGGGTAAGCAGTTCCTCATAGCCGGGCGCCATGCGTCATTGTTAGCTTTGCCCGCCGTCGCGCGCCAGCGGCCTTCGCATGCTCAAAGATGGTGGCAGAATCTCCCCTGCAGTCCTATGTGAGCGTCAAGAAGGATACAGAAGGAACGACATGGCCACGGCCACCCATCATCTGACCGAAAAGGAAAGCCGCGCCCATCCGCCTCAGGAGGCCGTGGTGGTCCGCTTTGCCGGCGACAGCGGCGACGGCATGCAGCTCACCGGCGGCCAGTTCACCCTGTCCACCGCGCTGGCGGGCAACGACCTCGCCACCTTCCCCGACTTCCCAGCCGAGATCCGCGCGCCGCAGGGCACGACTTTTGGCGTGTCCGCCTTTCAGATCAATTTCGGTTCCTCGGCGATCGAGACCGCGGGCGATGCGCCCGACGTTCTGATCGCGATGAACCCCGCGGCGCTGAAGATGAACACCAATGCGCTGCGCGAGGGCGGGCTGATCATCGCCGACGAGGGCGAGTTTACGCCGCGCAACCTCGCCAAGGCGGGCTATGGGAATAACCCGCTGGAGGACGGCAGCCTCGCCAAGTGGCAGCTGGTGCATTTCAACATCTCCCAGCTGACCCTCGACGCGGTGAAGCCGTTCGGGCTGGGCAACAAGGAAGCGCTCCGCTGCAAGAATATGTGGACGCTCGGCCTGGCGCTGTGGATGTTCGACCGCGACCGCCAGCCGATCGTCGACTGGCTCAACGCCAAGTTCGCCAAGAAGCCGGAGCTGGCCGAGGCCAATATCGCCGCATTGAACGCCGGCCACGCCTATGGCGAGACGGCCGAGATCGGCGGACAGGTGCACCAGCGGCATCTCGCCGCCGCGCCGGCCGAGCCCGGCCTCTATCGCACGGTGACCGGCGCGGAATCGCTGTCGCTCGGCCTGATCGCCGGCGCGCAGCTGGCCGGCCTGCCGATGTTCTTCGGCAGCTACCCGATCACTCCGGCCTCGCCGATCCTGCATCACCTCTCGCGCCTCAAGGAATATGGGATCACCACCTTCCAGGCGGAGGATGAGATCGCCGCGATCTGCGCCGCGCTCGGCGCCAGCTACGCGGGCCACCTGGGCGTCACCAGCTCGTCGGGTCCCGGCATCGCCCTAAAAGGCGAAGCGATGGGGCTGGCGGTGATGACCGAGCTGCCGCTGGTGA
Organism: Sphingomicrobium sp.; assembly: GCA_035711585.1. Lineage (GTDB taxonomy): Bacteria > Pseudomonadota > Alphaproteobacteria > Sphingomonadales > Sphingomonadaceae > Sphingomicrobium. Next base: position 13,616 of record DASTCB010000049.1, on the reverse strand, counting down.
TCGTCAATTCGCAGCGCGGCGGGCCGTCGACCGGCCTTCCGACCAAGACCGAGCAGTCGGACCTTTACCAGGCGGTCTATGGCCGCAACGGCGATGCGCCGCTGCCGGTGATCGCCGCCCGCTCGCCGGCCGACGCGTTCGACTGCGCGATCGAGGCGGTGCGCATCGCCACCCGCTACATGACCCCGGTGATGCTGCTGACCGACGGCTATATCGCCAATGCGGCCGAGCCGTGGAAGGTGCCGGACATGAGCGGCTACGAGCCGTTCCCGGTCAGCTTCGCGGAAGGGTCGGCGCTGGAGCCGGACAACGACCAGGTCATGCCGTACCAGCGCAACGGCGATTTGGCCCGGCCATGGATCAAACCGGGCACGCCCGGCCTGGAGCACCGCATCGGCGGGATCGAGAAGAACCCGGGCAGCGGCAACATCGACTATTCGCCCGAGGCCCATGCCGAGATGACCCGGCTTCGGGCGGCGAAGGTCGCAAGCGTCGCGGATTCGATCCCCGACCAGGATGTCTGCCTCGGTACCAACAACGGCAAGCTGGTGCTGGTCGGCTGGGGCTCGACCTTCGGCCCGATCCACCAGGCCGTGCGGCGGGCGCGGGCGCGCAGGCTCGACGTCAGCCACATCCACATCCGGCACCTCGCGCCCTTCCCCAGGAACCTCGGCGCGCTGCTCAAGAGCTACGACAAGATCCTCGTTCCCGAAATGAACAACGGCCAGCTCAAGACCCTGCTGCGCGATCAGTATCTGGTCGACGCCCAGCCGCTCAACAAGGTTTCGGGACAGCCCTTCACCATCGCCGAGATCGAAGCGGCGATCGACGAGGCGATAAGGTGAAACCGATCAACCCCTTCCCCTACATCGCCATGCTGGCGCTGGTGCTATTCCTCTATCTCTGGCTTAACGGTTATTTGGTATGAACGAGCAAGTGAAAGTCACCACCGCCAAGGACTGGGCAAGCGACCAGGAAGTGCGCTGGTGCCCGGGCTGCGGCGATTATGCCGTGCTGAAGGCCGTGCAGCGGACCATGCCTGACCTCGGCACCGCGCGCGAAAAGACGGTGTTCATCTCCGGCATCGGCTGCTCGAGCCGCTTTCCTTATTACATGGCGAGCTACGGCTTCCACACGATCCACGGCCGCGCCTGCGCGGTGGCGACCGGGACCAAGCTCGCCAATCCCGAGCTCGACGTGTGGATCATCACCGGCGACGGCGACGCGCTGTCGATCGGCGGCAATCACACCATGCACCTGCTGCGCCGCAACCTCGATTGCCAGCTGCTGCTGTTCAACAATGAGATCTACGGCCTCACCAAGGGCCAATATTCGCCGACCTCGCGGGTCGGGACTCGCAGCCCCTCGACCCCGTTCGGATCGGTCGACCGGCCGGTCAATCCCTGCTCCTTCGCGCTCGGCTCGGGCGCACGCTTCGTCGCCCGCGGCATCGACGTGCACAAGAATCTGGTCGACGTTCTCAAGGCTGCCCATGCCCACAAGGGCGCCAGCTTCGTCGAAATCTACCAGAACTGCGTCGTCTATAACGACGATGTGTTCGCGCCCTTCACTTCCAAGGAGGTCGCCGCCGACAAGCAGCTGTGGCTGGTCGCAGGCGAGAAGATGCTGTTCGCTGGGGGCACCAAGGGACTGGCGCTCGACATGGAGCGCCACATGCTGAAGGTGGTCGACGGCGACAGCGACGAAGTCATCGTCCACAACCCGAGGAACCGGGCTATCGCCTATATGCTGGCCGAAATGCCGGCGGCGAGCTTCCCGGTCGCGCTCGGCGTGATCTACGAGGATCCGGCGGCGACGTTCGACAGCGCGGTGATCGAGCAGAACGAGGCCGCAGCCAAGGGCAAGCAACCAGATCTTCAGGCGCTCGTTTCAAAGGGCCAGACCTGGATGGTCGAGAAAGAGCCGAGGCCAGAGTAGCGCCGAGTCTCGGCCCGAGTAGGTTGTTGCGCTCAACAGGGAGGGAATAATGGCGAAAGCGAAGACGGCCGCCGCGCCGAAGGCGAAGAAGAAAGTTGCCAAGGCGGCCAAGGCCATCGCCAAGACCACTCCCAAGGCAGGTAAGAAAAACAAGGCTGGCAAGTCGAAGGCCGGGAACGCCGCCGACGCGCTGTGGAAGCTGGCTGAACATCCGTTGGTGGCCGAGTTGCTGGCGGTCGGCGCCACTGCGGCCGTCGCAACGATCGCCGAGCAGGGATTGTCGGGCAAGGGTGCGAAGAAGAACGCCTCGACCAAGGCGGTGAAGGCCGCCGGCAAGGCGGCGGCGGCGGCGATCGGCGCCCGCCTGATCGGCGAATTCGCCGAAGGTACGGTTAAGAAGGCGGCTAAGCCCGCAAAAGGGTGAGCCGGGCGCGGCCGACGTCTCGCTCAGTATCGACCTGCCAGCCTTCGGGCGGTTCCACTGCGTCGCCGCGGTGGGTCTCGACCGCCATCCATCCGCCCGGCGCCAGCCAGAGGGATTTCGCGACAGCCGCGGCAACCGCCGTGCCGGAACCGGGCTGGTAAGGCGGATCGGCAAGGACCAGGTCGAATGGTTCGCCGGCGGGGAGGCTGGCGGCCGACGTGGCGCGGATAGCGACCCGGCCGCCAGCGTCCAGCGCAGCAATGTTGGCTTCGATCGCTTTCTGCGCTGCCCGGTCCGTCTCGACGAGGGTGGCATGCGCCGCGCCGCGCGACAGGGCTTCGAGCCCAAGCGCGCCGCTGCCGGCGTAGAGATCGGCGACCCGCAGTCCCTCGAACCCACCGAGCCTGCTCGCCAGCATCGAGAAAAGCGTTTCGCGGGTGCGGTCGGCGGTCGGGCGGGTCTGCCGTCCCGACGGGGTAACCAGCCTTCGGCCGCGCCATTCGCCGGCGATGATCCTCATTTCAAGGTCTGGCGGAAGCGGAACAGCTCCTCGCGCTGAACTTCGCCGATGCCGCCAGGTTCCAGTCCTTCCACGGTGAAAGGGCCGTAATGGGTGCGGATCAGCCGTGAAACCTGCAGGCCGAGATGCGCGAGCACGCGTCGTACCTCGCGGTTTTTGCCCTCGGTCAGCGCCAGTTCGATCCAGCAATTGCGACCGGTCCGGCGTTCGAGGTTGGCGTCGATCGATCCATAATGCATGCCGTCGATGGTCACGCCCTCGGCCAGCTCTTCCAGCTGCGCCTGGGTGACATCGCCAAACGCCCGGGCGCGATAGCGGCGTACCACGCCGGTCTTCGGGAGCTCCAGCTGCCGCTTCAACTCGCCGTCGTTGGTCAGCAGAAGCAACCCCTCGGTATTATAATCGAGCCGCCCGACCGGCATCAGCCGCGGCAGTCCCGGAGGCAGCTTGTCGTAGATGGTCGGGCGCCCTTTCGGATCTCGTGCCGCAGTCAGGCATCCAGCCGGCTTGTAGAAAAGGAACAGCCGGGCGGCGCCGGCTGGCTTCACCGGCTGTCCATCGACGGTCACGCCCTGCAAATTCTCGAGCAGGGTGGCCGGCGTCGTCAGCTTCTCGCCATGCAGCGCGATCCGGCCCTCGGCGATCATCCGCTCGATATCGCGGCGCGATGCGACCCCGGCCCGTGCTAGCAGCTTGGCGATGCGCTGCGGGCCTTCCTCGCGCGCCGGGCCCGGTTTGGGTCCGCGGGGGCTGGACGGGGATCGGGAAACGGGTCCACGCTTGTTGCGTTGCGGGTGTGTAGGCTTTTTCATTGGGGTCGGAATGCTGTTCGGGAAGCACAAGCGCGTCGTCAATAGAATCCTCATCGTCGAGGATGAGCCGCTGATCGCGTTCGATAATGAAAACCTGCTTGGCGATGAGGGCTATGAGGTGGTGGCGACGCTCGATCGCTTCGCAGAAGCGGTCGAGACATTGGACCGGGAACAGGTCGACCTCATCCTGTGCGACGTGCGGTTGACCGGCGAACGAACCGGCATCGATCTCGCCGGCGAGGCAAAGCGGCGCCGAATCCCGGTGCTGTTCGTGACCGGGGCGCCACCCGACAACGCGAACGAGCTGGTCATCGGCGTTCTGGAGAAGCCTTATAACGACCGGACGCTGAAGGCGGCGCTGGCGGCGGTCGACTGCTACCTGGCCGGCAAGAAGGCGCGGCCGCCCAAGGGGCTGACGCTGTTTCCGCGGGCGGAAGTCTAGAGCGCCTCCTGCACCTTGCGGTGGAAGTCGGCAATGCCATGCTCCAGCTTGCCGAGCACGATTTCGTCGATCTGGCCCGACGCCAGGCCCTTGTGGCACAGCGCCGCGGCGTGGAAATCCTCGGCGCCGAACGTGCCGCCATCGAGCAGGTCCCAGCTCCGCTTCCAATGGTCTTCGGCCTCGTTGGTCGCCGGCTTCTCGGGAATCAGCATGAAATCCTCGACCAGGGTCCGGCCGACCGACTGGGGCATTCCGACGAGCAGGTTGATATAGTCCGGGCTGACGATGATCACCGAGGCCGGGAACAGCTGATAGGTGTAGGTCAGCGCCTTGCGCAGCTGGCTCCAGTCGTCGCGGTCGATTTCGGCCAGATAGGATTCGCGCCCGACCACGGCGCGCTGGTGCCGGCCGATCGAGTCGGCCGCAGTGATGCCGTCGGTGAAGAAGGCGGCGATCGTGTCGGCGTGTAGCCGCTGAACGTGATAGCTTTCGAGGAAAGCGTCCACGAACAGCTTCCAGTTGCCCGCCAAGTCGTGCGTCTTGCGCTTGTAGAGATAATGATCACCCAGCCCGAACGCATCGAGGTCGGGTCCCAGTGCTTCGGCATCCGAGAAATCGGCTGCGTCGTCCTTCGCCCACCAGATGAGGCCGCCGGCCTCGACGCAGGGGAACTCCCGCAATCGGTGACTCGCCTTGTCGAAATCGGGGAAGCAGTCTGCGCGAGGCATGCCGGTCAGTTCGCCGTCCGGCTTGTAGGCCCAGGCATGATAGGGGCAGACGATTCGCTTCGCGGGGACCGGCTCCTGGCTGTCGATCAGCCGAGTGCCGCGATGGCGGCAGACATTCGCGAAGACATGGGGCCTGCCGTCGTCGTCGCGGGTCAGGATCAGCGGGGTGCCGTAGCCGTCATGGGCCACCGCCTGCCTGGGCTCGGGCAGCAGCGCGGAGGGCGCAAGGAGGTGCGGCACCTTGTCGAAGATCGCGCGCTGCTCGGCCGCGTATCGGTGGGGATCGATGTAGACGCTGGCCGGGAGCGTCTCGACGCCGGAGCCGAGCGCCGCTTCGCCATTGGCGAGCGCGTCGGCGAGCGCGCGTTGGCCGGGCGTCGGCCGGCGTGGGCTTCGAGGCATGTCCATGGTCCATCAGCCTGCGCCTCAGGGCTGCCCGTTGCAAGGTGCAATGAGCCTGCTAGGCTCGTCGCAATTCAGTGGGGAGAGGCGCATTGAGCGAAGCGGCAGTCGCGGTCGACGGTCAGGCCACGAGCTGGTGGGATGGCTTAAAGCCCTATCTGGAAAAGGCGCCCATCGCCGCCTTCTTCGTCGGCGTGTCGTCGGGCTTCCCCTATGCGATGATCGGCGCCACGCTGACCACCCGCTTGGCGCAGGACGGCATCACCAAGTCCACCGTCACGACCTTCGCGCTGGCCTTCCTCGTCTACAATCTGAAGTTCCTTTGGGCGTGGATCGTCGACGGCGTTCGCCTCCCATTGCTCGGACGGCTTGGCCAGCGCGTCTCCTGGCTGATCTTCGCCGGCGTGCTGGTCATGGCCGCGGTCGCCAACCTCGCCTTCCAGGACCCGTCGGCCAACATTTATCAGACGGCGATCGCGGCGATCCTGGTCGGCGTCGCCGGCGCGACGTTCGATATCGTGATCGATGCCTATCGCATAGAGCTGCTGGAGCCGCGCCAGCTCGGCGTCGGGTCGGGCATGTCGCAATATGGCTGGCGGATCGGCTCGGTCGCCGCCGGTGCCCTTGCGCTGGTGCTGGCGGCCCGCGTCGGTTGGGAAGCCGCCTATCTCGCCTGCGCCGCCTTTGCCTTGCCCGCGATGCTGACCGGCCTGATCGTGGGTGAGCCCAAGCGACACAAGGAGCCGACGGCCCGCAGGGGAATGTCGGAGGCGATCGTCGCCATCTGGGGCCCGTTCGCGGAATTCTTCAAGCGGCGCGGCGCTTTCCTCGTCCTGCTGTTCATCCTGCTCCACAAGATCGGGGACACGCTCGGCCAGCTGGTCCTGCGCCTGCTGCTCGATGACATGGGCTACACCAATGACGAGATCGCCATCTGGGACATCGGCGTCGGCTTCTGGGCCTATCTGATCGGAATCTTCGTCGGTGGCGTGCTCTACGCCAAGATGGGCATGAAGCGGTCGGTACTGCTCAGCCTGATCCTGATGGGCGTTTCCAACGCCACCTTCGCCTTCCTCGCCATGGCCGGCCATAGCAACCTGGGCCTGGCGGCCTGTATCGGCTTCGAAAATTTTGCCAGCGGCATCGGCGGCGTGGTTGTCGTCGCCTACTTCTCGGCGCTGTGCAACTTGCGCTTCACCGCCTCGCAATATGCGTTGATCTCGGCCGCCGCGAGCATCGTCGGCAGGGTGTTGACCGGTACCACGGCCGGGGCGCTCGTCGAGGAGTTCGGCTTCGTCACCTTCTACTGGCTAACCACCGTCGCGGCTCTGCCGGGTATCATCCTATTCTGGCTGATGATGCGCGCCGGCCTGATCGACGCCTCAATCGGTACCGCCGGTGTCGAAGGCGAGGGCGATGCTCGGGCCAGCGAGAATCCTGCCGAGCCTAGTCCGGCAGCGGGCCGTTGAGCGACAGCAGCTCGCCGGCCAGGTAGAGCGAACCGAACACGAGGACCCGCGCCGGCTTCCTGAGGGCGATCATCGCGTCGGCCAGGCCGGCCCGGGCCCGCGCGGGCAGCCCCATGCTTTCCGCCAGATGCGCCAGCTCTTGCGGCGGCCGATACTCATGTCCGTCGATCGGCAGGGTGAGTAGTTCGCTCGCGATCCCCTTGAAGGGGCGCAGATTGCCCGCCGCATCCTTGGCTTTCAGACTGGCGAACAGCAGCACCAGCGGAAGGCCATCGGCCCATTGTTTCCTGGCATAGTCTGCGACCAGCCGCGCCGCGCTGGGATTGTGGCCGCCGTCGACCCATAGCTCGCTGCCCTTGGGGAGCATGTCGAACAGCGGTCCGCCGCGAAGCTGCTGCAGCCGGGCCGGCCAATTCGCCCAGCCCATCGCGGCGCCCAAGGCGGAGGCAGGTATATCAAGCGCCGACTGGTGCCGCAGCATGGCCACCGCCAGCGCCGCGTTGAGCGCCTGATGCTTGCCAGGCAGGCGGGGCAGGGGCAGATCGAGCTCGCCCTGCTTGTCGCGGTAATGTAGCCTTCCCCGACGGACAATCGCGTCCCAGTGCAGCCCGCGCGGCTCCCAGATCGCGCCCGCTGCATGCGCAATCTCGCCGATCCTCTGGGCAATCAGCGCAGGATAAAGCTGGGTGACAAGCGGCGCCCCGCGCTTGGCGATCCCCGCCTTCTCGGCGGCGACGTCGATCAGCTTGTCGCCGAGGAACGCCTGGTGGTCGAGGCCGAGGCTGGCAATCCCGCAGACGAGCGGCTGCCCGACCACATTGGTCGCGTCGAGCCGCCCGCCGAGCCCGACCTCGAGAATGCAGGCGTCGGCGGGCGTGTCGGCAAATGCCAGCAAGGCGACCGCGGTATTGACCTCGAACAGGCTGGCCCCGATTTCCTCATTGGCGTCGAGCACTTGGCGCATCAGCTCGGCCAGCCGGCCGTCCTCGATCAGCTGGCCGGCGATGCGGATCCGCTCATTGTACCGGACGAGGTGCGGGCTAGTGAAGGCATGGACCCGGAGGCCCGCGGCTTCCAGTGCGGCGCGCAGGAAAGCGCAGCTGGACCCCTTGCCGTTGGTCCCCGCGACGTGGAAAACGGGCGGCAACCGATCCTGGGGACGGCCGAGCTTGTCGAGGAGCGCGCTGACCCGGTCTAGGCCGAGCTGGTCGCGGTCGCGGCTCTGGGTCGCCTGCCGCGCAATCAACGCCGCCACACGGGGATCCGCCGAGCGGATCACCTCTTTCATCACGCGGCCTTCTTGTCTTTCTGCGGCGCCAGATAATCGATCAGCCGGCCAAGCCGGTCCTTCAGCGCATGGCGGTGGACGACCATGTCGATCATGCCATGCTCGAGCAGATACTCCGCCCGCTGGAAGCCCTCGGGCAGCTTCTCGCGGATGGTCTGCTCGATCACCCGCTGCCCGGCGAAACCGATCAGCGCGCCCGGCTCGGCAATCTGCACGTCGCCCAGCATGGCGTAACTGGCGGTCACTCCACCGGTGGTCGGATCGGTCAGGACAACGATGTAGGGCTGGCCGGACTCTCGGAGCCGGGCCAGCGCCACGGTGGTTCGCGGCATCTGCATCAAAGACAATATGCCCTCCTGCATCCGCGCCCCGCCGGCGGCGGTAAACAGGATGTAGGGACAGGCCTTGCCGATCGCCTTCTCGACCCCGGCGACGAAGGCGGCGCCGACCGCGACGCCCATGGACCCACCCATGAAGGCGAAGTCCTGCACGCCGACGACCGCCTGATGCCCTTCGATCTTGCCGATGGCGTTGATCAGGGCATCGCGCTCGTTGGTCGCGGAGCGGGCCGCCTTGATGCGGTCGGTGTAGCGCTTGGTGTCGCGGAACTTGAGCGGATCCTCCCGTACCTCCGGGCTTGGCAGGACCTCATATTTCTTGCGGTCGAACAGCGCGTCGAAGCGCACCGTCGGGCCGACCCGGTCATGATGGTCGCACCGCGGGCATACATATTGATTGTCGTCCCACTCCTTGGTGAAGACCATCGAGCCGCATTTCTTGCACTTGTGCCACAGATTGTCTGCGCTCTGCCGCTTGGTCAGCGACTGGATGCCCTTGCGAACGCTGCTCAGCCAGCTCATCGAAAACCCTTGATTGTTCGGCGCGCGACGTAAGCCGCAAGCGTCTTGATGTCCACCCAGGGCCCGGTGGGCCCGGGTCCTAAAGCGTGCCGGCGATTTCCCGGACGGCGGTCGCAGGATCGTCCGCAGCGGTGACCGGCCTGCCGATCACCAGGATGGACGCGCCGGCATCGATCGCCGCGCGCGGGGTCATGACCCGCTTCTGGTCGGCTGCATGGGAGTTGGTTGGACGGATGCCCGGGACAACGAAGAATCCGTCCTTCCACTTCCGCCGCGCGGCCGCGACTTCGTTGCCGGAGCAGACGATTCCGTCGAGCCCCGCCTCTTTCGCCAGCGAGGCGAGGCGCTCGACCTGGCTATGGCTGTTGCCATTGACCCCGATGGTCGCAAGGTCGTCGCCGTCCAGGCTGGTCAGGACAGTGACCGCGACGACCTTGGTCCCGGCAGGCGCCGCCGCCTTGGCGTCCTCCAGCATGGCGCGGCCGCCGGCGGCATGGACGGTGAGCACGGCGGGGGTGATTGGTGCCAGCGCCTGGATCGACTTGGCGACGGTGTTGGGGATGTCGTGCAGCTTCAGGTCGAGGAAGATCGGCAGGCCGAGCTCGGCCAGCTCCAGCACGCCGCTCCGCCCATTGTGACAGAAGAATTCCAAACCGAGCTTCAGCCCGCCGGCGTGACGCTTGACTGCAGCGGCGATCGACCGGGCCCGGTCCATGTCGGGCGTGTCGATCGCGACGTAGATGGGGCTGGTCATGCCGCTGGCCCCTCGGGCTCAAGCATGGCCGTCACGGACGGAGCGGGCGGCGCCGCAACCGACGGCCGCTCGGCCAGCGCCAGCTTGCGTTTCAGGTTCCATATCCGGCTGCGCATCAGCAGGTAGGTGGGGAGGAAGCCGATCAGGAAGACGAGGACCAGGAGGAACGGAAGCTTCACATCGGCCTGGATACTGCCCCACAAGTTGACCGTCACGTCGATCCAGTTGCGGCCGATGAAGAGCGCGAGCAGCACCGCCACGACCACCCAGGATATTGTCTTCAAGAAGTTCATTGCGTCGCCCCGCATGCTCCATCGGAGGCGCGAAAGCCAAGGATTTCTGGCCGCGTGCAGTCCTGGCCCCCATTCGCCGCTCCAGAGAGTCGGTTCGGCGCAGGGAGATTCTGATGGGAGTTGAGCGTTTTGGCATCACACGGCACAGCAGCCGTGGGGAGGATGCGTCTAGATTTTGGAACGTCAATTGAAGCTTGGACTGGGGGGCGTTGCCCTGTGCCTGGGAGCACTCGCGCTGGCGCAGCCCTTCGGCGAATCCGACAAGGGGTCGGCAAAGGCAGTTCAGGCCCGGCAGATCAGCGCTCATCTCGCGACGGTCGAACCGGCCAGCCGAAGCCGGATCGATTACGCCCGGCTTGATGCCCGGCTGAAGCGGATGGCCGAAAAGCCGACCATGGTCGGAATGGCGGTCGGGATCGTCGAGAACGGCCGCATCACCTTCCTCAGCGGCTATGGGGAAACGCTCGAAGGATCGGGCGAGAAGGTGACCCCGGAAACCGTGTTCCGCTGGGCATCGGTGTCGAAGGGAGTCGCCGCGACCATGGTCGCCAAGCTGGCCGAGGACGGGCGGCTGAGCTTCGACCAGCCGGTCGCCACGGCCGCTCCATCACTGCACCTGCCCGGGAGGAACGAGCTGACGGCGACGGTCGGCGATGTGCTCAGCCATCGGCTGGGGCTCTATCGCAATGCCTTCGACAACAAGCTGGAGGAGGGGCAGGACGTCACCTTCCTGCGCGGCACGCTGGCGACGCTCAACAGCATCTGCCCGCCCGGCACCTGCTGGAGCTATCAGAACGTCGCCTATGACGCGGCCAGCGAGATGGTCGGCCGGGTCAGCGGCATGCGATACCAGGAGGCGGTCCGGCGCGACCTGTTCGCTCCGCTCGGAATGACCTCGGCCAGCGTGACGCTGGAGGGACTGACCGGCGCCGTGAACTGGGCTCGCCCCCACAGCGTCGGCCGCCGCCCGCTGGAGGTGAACGACAATTATTACCGGGTTCCGGCCGCCGGCGGAGTCAACAGCAACATCAAGGACTTGTCGCTGTGGATGCTCGCCCAGATGGGCCAGATGCCTCAGGTGCTCAGCCCGCAACTGCTCGAGACGATCCACCAGCCACGGGTGAACACGCCCGGTGAGCGCCGCCGGCTGCGCAAGTTCATGGAGCGGCTGGGCGACGCCCAATATGGCTACGGCTGGCGCAGCTATGACTACGCCGGCCATCACATCATCGGCCATCGTGGCGGGGTCGACGGCTATCGCTCGCTGATCCTGTTCGATCCCCAGCTGAAGAGCGGGGTGGTCGCGCTGTGGAACAGCAACACCTCGCAGCCGGGCGGCCTGGAGTTCGAGGTGATGGACATGCTCTACGGCCTCGAGTTCCGCGACTGGATGGAGCTGGACAAGGGCGGCTCAAACCCGCCCGACCCGCGCGAGTTCGCCGATCGTCGTGACAGAGGCCGGGCCGCCTGAACCAGACTCTGAATCCGCGGTTTTTCATGCTATTGCGTTAAGCGGACGCGATGGTTCGTGGCGGGCTTCGCGTCGAGGCGGCCGAGCGGGGGCCACCATCCGCCGAGCGTAGGGGCAAAACGATGGGCGCAGACGAGGATCGCGCTTTTCATCTGGAGCGCGCGGCGCAATGCCGGAGGATGGCCGAAGCGGCCGGCGAGCCGGCGATCCGAACCTTGCACGAGCAGTTGGCCCAATTCCACGAGGCCGAGGCGCAACGTAGCCAGTCCGACCTGGCCGCCAACGGAGAGCCGGCCTAGCTACTCTTCGGCGCGGAACCGGTGCATCGGCCCCTCGTTGATCCACCAACTGCACGAGTGAGGAGTAACGGTCATGGCGGAAACAAAGCAGCTGGATGCAATCGCCCTCCTGAAACAGGATCATCGAACGGTCGAGGATCTGTTCGCGCAGTTCGAAAAGGTGAGCGGCGACGGGCGCAAGCAGAAGCTGGCCACGCAAATCTGCCTCGAACTGTCGGTCCACGCCCAGATCGAGGAGGAAATTTTCTACCCGGCTTGCGAGGGCAAGGTCGAGGAGGAACTGCTCAAGGAAAGCTATGTCGAGCATGACGGCGCCAAGGTGCTGATCGCCGAGATCATGGCCGGCGAGCCGAGCGACGAGTTCTACGACAGCAAGATCAAGGTGCTCCAGGAGCAGATCGAGCACCATGTCGAGGAAGAGGAGAAAAGGATGGAAGGCCTCTTCTCCCAGGCGCGCAAGGCCGGGCTCGACATGGATCAGCTCGGTGAACAGCTGGCCGACCGCAAGCAGCAGCTAACCGCCGAGTTTGAAGCGAACGGCATCCCGACGCCCAAGCTCGCGACGATGGAAGAAGCGTCGGTCTAGCGGGCCGAGCCGAGCAACTGTCAACACAGGCGAGGCGTTTTCCCGGTAAGGAGAACGACCATGGCTGACGACATCAAGACCTCGACCAAGCCGGCTGGCGGCAGCGCCAAGTCAACCGAACCCGAGGGCGGCGGCGACGCCGTGCAGAAGGCTCGGGAATGGGGCGGCGGCTCGCAAGGATCGAAGGGAGAGGTCACCCGTGAGGATCGCGCTAACGAACAATCGGGATCGAGGAGCTGAGCGTGAAAGGCAGCCATGGCCGCCAGGGCGGCAATCAGGGCAAGACCGACAAGCATGAGGCCGAGCAGGCCAGGGCCAGCGGCCTTGCGGAAAGCCTGTCCGGCGGCCGCGACGAAGACGAGGCCGAAGGCCATACCTCCGGAAGGAACAAGCGATGACCGGAACCACGAAAGGTGTCGCCGGATCGAAGCAGGACGAAGATCTCCGCCGCAATCCCGGAATCGGCCAGTCGATCGGTACAAGCCAGGGCGGCGACGTCGAGCTGATCGAGGGCGAGAACACCGTCGAGGGCGATACCGACAATAATGCCGGCCGGTTCGGGCAGGTGAAGATTGGCCGCGAGCGGACCAACAAATAGCTTCCGCAACCAGTAATCTGGCGTTCATAATTGGCGGAATTCAGCCTTTTCTGCAACCATCCGCCGCTACAGTCGTTTACCCTGCACTAGATGGCCGGACCGCCGGCCGCGCCGGCGCGCGCTTTGCAGCAGCCGCGGCTCACATTGCGACTGACAAACGGCGGCTGGCGCTTGCAGGAGATTTGACATGCGCAAACTGACCATGACCGTGATGGCGGGCGCGACCGCACTGGCGGCCAGCGGCTGCGCGACGGAACCGGCGCCGGTTCGCCCGGCGACTGCGGCGCAAGCGGCCGCGGTATGTGGCTCCTATGGCTATGTCGACGTCAACAACGACGGACTCATTAGCGGCGACGAGTGGAACACGTTCCGCGCCGGCGCCTACGGCTTCTGGGACACGGACCGGGATGGCCGGATCGACCGAAGCGAGTTCGAGCGCTGCTGGCGGGCAGGCGGCTTCTATCGGGAGGCTTATTACAACCCGGACTATTGGAGCCATTACTGGTCGGCGTTCGATGCGAACAATGACGGCTTCCTAAGCTCCGACGAATATTGGTCGGCCGCGGCCTGGACGCGGATCGACCGCAACATGAATGGCCGGATCGATTCCGACGAATGGGTATGGTGGCCCATGTAACGAGCGGCCGCGGTCCACTTCGGTGGCTTCGTAGGCCGCCCTGTTGCGTAACGCGTGGAGGCCTGGGCGATCGATCGTCCAGGCCTTTTTGCATA
>DASTCB010000048.1:0-14850 GCA_035711585.1 Sphingomicrobium sp. | reverse complement strand
GTCATGCCGGAAAGCGAGGCGGCGCTCGCGGCAGTGATCGACGACCGCGCTACCCTCCTCGACATGTACCGCGAGGCCTGGACGCAGAAACAGGACGCCATGCACCTCGCTTACTTCGACCATTGGCTGGAGTGGTCGCGGCCGGTGCTGGAGCTGGATGCCGCAGCCTTCCCCTTCCGCTATCCCGCCGCCGGCGCGAGCGAAGGCATCTTCAAGCTAATGTCCGAATATGCGGCCGACTGCCGCTCCAGCGGCGTGGATCCGTCGATCCATTTGTTCGAGGGAGAGTATGAGGGCTTCCCGGCCTTTGCGGCATCGCTTTGCCTGCCGGTTATCCGCCACAAGCGAAGCGACTGGGAGCGGGTCGTGGCAGAAGCGGTTCCCGACCATGCCCAGTTCTGGATCAGCCAGCCCTCGGCGATCGACGGAACGGTCTGGCCGCACTTCGATGCATTCGCGGCGGCGTTGGCCGAAGCGCGTCCGACCACCGAGTTGGTACCCGACCTGACCTATGTGGGCAGCGTGGCGCGCGACTACCGCATCGCGCTCACCGCGCCAAATATCCAGGCGCTGCTGTTCAGCCATTCAAAGCCGTTCGGCGGCTATTATCATCGCGTCGGCGGCGTGCTGGCTCGGCGCCAAAGGCCGAGCCTGTTCGGCAACCGCTGGTTCAAGAACCTGCTGTCGCTGGCCTGGGGCACCGAGATGATGCGCCGGCATGACGTCTTCGAGCTGCCGCGCCGTTATCGCCCGGTGCAGGAGGAAGCTGCCCGGCGCTGCGGCGACGCGCTCGGCATCGAGCTCTATCCTGCCGATGTATCATTGCTCGCAACTGCGCCGTGGAGCGACGACGTGGCGCCACTGCTGCGCGCCGTCGGCCGCGGCTGCGAGGAGGAGCGGGTGGTCCGGCTGTGCGTTACGGCGGCAATGGCCAGCCTGATCGATCCCGCCATGGCGCCGCTGACCGCGCCTGGGCTGACCGCGCGGTGGGAGGCCGTGCGATGAAGCCCGAAACCATCGTCGCGCTGGCCGAGCGGGCCGACATCCACGATTATGTGATGAGCCTGTGGAGCGAAGGGCCGATCAAGCGTTCCCACCAGCAGGGCGGTCTGGTGAAGCGGCTGATCGACCGCTTCGCGCGCACGCCTCGCTTCTTTTATGCGCCGTCGGAGCAGGCAATCGAATGGACCCATTTGTCGACCTGGTGGGGCGGGATCCTGCTGTGCGACTATGATAATCCGGTCATTCGCGACCTCAGGTACCTGCACGAAATCTACCATGCAGCGACCATGCCTTATCTGCGCGACTGCAACCTCGCGACGCTCGAGGCGATGAACTTCCGCAACGAGCGCGAGGCGAGCTGCTTCACCGAGATCGCCATTTATTGCGAGCTGCCGGACTTGAGGCCCATCGCGTTCGACCATCCGATTTTCGCCGACCGTTTCCTGTTCCCATCGGGCGACCGCACCACGCCGGACCAGGGATGGCTCGACCGCTGGCGCGAAGACCGGCCGCTGACCTTCCAGGCACTGATGTACGAGCGGGCGCGGGTCATCCTGGCCAGTGACGACGAGATCGACCAGGGCGACCCCCAGATCGTCTGGCTGCGCCGCTACGGCGAGCAAGGCGCAGCCTGGATCCGCATCTGGAGCGAGCGTTTCCGGCTGGTCCAGGAGCAGATGGTCGCCCTGGAGGAGCGGTCGCGCGACGGCGACCGCCGCGCCGCGCTCGCCGATCATCTCGAATGGCTGCAATCCGAGCCGTTGACCGACGGCAGCAGCGTCCCTTTCCGCCGGGAAGCGGAATCCTTCCGACGGACGTTCGACGAGCTGATCCGGGCCTATGACGAGGCGATGGAAGCGCGGAACCAGAAGGCGGTGCGCGGTCGCGGCGAAAGCTGGTGAACCGCTTCGTCCCGCCCCATCCTCCGCGCCGGCCCAGCCCGGTTGCGAGCTGGCGCGGCTTCTTCGGCGAGCGGGCGAGGACGGCGGTCTACGGCTGGTCGCAGTTCGCGTTCCAGACGGATCACCTCAAACGCAACATCCTCGGCTTCACGGTCCATGTCCTGCTAGACCCCGATCATGTCGAATATGTGTTGAAGGACAACGCCGGCAACTACGCCAAGCCCGACATCGTCAAGTCGCTACTCGACCCGATCATCGGCAGCGGGCTGCTGACGTCGGATGCCGAGCTATGGCGCGAGCAAAGGCGGATCGTCGCCGCGACCTTCTCGCCGGCCGCGGTCGAGGCGCAGCGGGCCATGTTCGTCCAGGCGGCCCGCAAGGCGATGGAATACTGGTCAAACGGCGAGCGGCGCGACATGGCGGCCGAGGCGACCCGGACCACAATGACGGTGATCGCGCTCGCCCTGTTCGGCGGTGACCCGCGGCTTATCTCGGAAACCTCGATGAACCATATCGCGGCGGCGATCGAGGGATTCTCCGAGGCGCGGATGCTTGCACTGCTGCGCCTGCCGCAATTTCCGGTGACGCCCAAGGGCCGAGCCGGCAAGCGCGGCCAGGTCTTCCTTCGCCGCACCCTGGCCGAGGTGGTCGACGACCGCTGGGGCGGGCGGCTGAGCGGCGATTTCCTGAGCGGGATGATCGACGCGCTTCGCGAGCGCTTCCCGGAAGCGGAAGCGCGTGCGCTGAGCATCGACAATGCCGCCACCTTCTATCTTGCGGGGCATGAAACCACCGCCAATGCATTGAGCTGGACGCTGTACCTGCTCGCTGCCCAACCGGACATGCAGGAGGAGCTGGCGGCGGAAGCACAGGCGGCGCTAGCATGGGGCGCCGACGACGTCGCCGAACGGGTGCCGCGGCTTCGCCTGTTCCTCAGCGAGTCGCTGCGGCTCTATCCGCCCGTCCCGCGCTTCGACCGCCAGGCGATCGGGCCGGACCGGCTCGGCGAATGGGAGGTCGAACCGGGCGACATCGTCTCCATCTGGCCCTGGCTGCTCCACCGGCACCGCAAGCTCTGGGACGATCCGGACGCGTTCGACATCGATCGTTTTGCCGACAAGGGCGGGCGCCACCGCTTCCAATATCTGCCGTTCGGCGCGGGATCGCGCACCTGCGTCGGCGCCCAGTTCGCCACTACCGAGGCGCTGACGCTGCTCGCGCATTGGCTCGGCGAATGGCGGTTCGTGGATGCCGGCCATCCGGTTCAGGTCGCTGGCATGGTCACGCTGCGGCCCAAGGGCGGGCTGCCCCTGCGGCTCGAACGCCGCTAGGGCGCGGTCGCCACCAGCCGCTCATAATCCCGCGCCTTCTGGCGGGGCTTGCGCGCCCGCCACCAGATGATGATGCCGGTGATGGACAGCAAAGCCGGGATGATTCCGCCGAGGAAGATCGCAATCTGCCAGACCGGCCCCATGCCGGTCCCGTCGTGCCAGCGGCGCATGGTGCGGGCCAGCGTTTCGGGCTGGGGCGGCTTGGGCGCCTTCGCCTCGCCGGTCGCGTCGGGCACGACTACTTCGGCAGGCCCACCTTCGCGGGAAAAGCCGATTTTCCACTCGGCGTTCTGGTCGGTCGGCCAGCCGATGCTGGCCAATCTGCCGGTCGCATGGGGCTTCGCAGCGGCAACGGCCCGGTCGGCGGTGAGCGCCGGCGTTTCTAGCGGCATGGCCCGCATCGCCCGGGCGCGATCATTGGCGCTCGGGGCAGGGCGCGATTCGAACGCCCCGAACACCTTGGGGAAGGAAATCCAGGCGCCGGTGAGGGACAGCATGGCGAGCGGGATCAGGATCCAGAAGCCGCTGAAATAATGAAGGTTGGCATTGACCGTTTTGCGCCGCTTCCACTTGAGGCCGCTCCGGAACGAGCCGGTCAGCGGCCACCAGAGCCAAAGCCCGGTCAGGCAGGACAGGAACATGAACACGCCCACCCAGCCGACGATCGTCCGGCCCCATCCCGGCACCATCAGGCTTCCGTGAAGGACGTGCATGACCTGAACCAGGCCGCTGCTGGCCGACGCCTTGTCGATTACTACCGCATTGGTCGGGTTGAGCCAGACATTGGTTCGCTCGGGCCTTCCGGAACTCCCGGCCGGCAACTGCCGGGTCGCGGTGACCACAACCGGCCCACTCTCCGCATCGAACCTGATCGAGGCAATCCGCTCGTCGGCCGCGATTACGCGCTTTGCTGAAGCCGCATAGGCAGAAGGAGGCATGGTCGCTTCGCCGTAGCTGGCGTGACGCTGCGGTTCGATCTGCGCGTCGAGCCAGTCATGCCACACCAGGGCGGATCCGGTCAGGCTGATGGGAATGATCAAAATGGCTAGGGCAAGCCCGATCCATTTGTGGACCTGAAGCCATGTCGCGCGCAGTTGCTTCTTCGTCGATCGGGGCACCGTCACCCTCCAAAAACTGATCGACAAGTTGCGTAGCCGAAATTTTTGGGGTTGCAAGCTTATTGCGAATGATTATCAGCGACGCGATTGCGCGACTTATTCGCAATAGCAGGGGAAATTGAATGTTGATGCGTTCGCGTCCGTCGAACGGCATATCGTCTTCGCGCAGGGCGGCTGCGGCCGTAGCCGGTTGCGCGCTTTGGATGGCAACCGGCGCCCATGCCGCGGACGTCGTCGATGCAACTGCCGAAGCGGCTCAACCGGCCGATCCGGAACATGAAAGCATTGTCGTCACCGGAGAGCGCTATCGCATCAATACATTGAACAGCCGGCTACCAGACATCCGCGACGCTCCGCAGTCGATCAGCATTATCCCTCGCGAGATCATCGAGCAGCAGGCGGCGACGACGCTGAACGACGTGCTGCGCAACGTCTCCGGGATCAGCATGGCCGCAGGCGAGGGCGGCGGCGGGCCCGCCGGCGACAATCTGACCCTGCGCGGCTTCGGCGCCCGCAACGACATCTTCGTCGACGGCATCCGCGATTTCGCCAGCTACACCCGCGACACGTTCAACATCGAGCAGGTCGAAGTGGTGAAGGGCCCGGCCTCGGCCCAGACCGGGCGCGGCTCGACAGGCGGCTATATCAACCTCTTCTCCAAGCAGCCGCAGGCCCGGACCTTCGTTGCCGGGACGGTCGGCATCGGTCTGCCCAGCTACGAACGCGGGACGCTGGACGTGAACCTGGGCGGCGAGGAGATCGGCCTGGGCGGCGGCACCGCGCTGCGCGTCAACGCACTCTATCACGATGCCGATACGCCTGGCCGCGACGAGGTTGAGACGCATCGGATCGGCATTGCGCCGTCGGTCGCGGTCGGCCTCGGCACCTCGACCCGCGCGATCCTGTCCTACTTCCGGCTGGAGCAGGACAATGTCCCCGACTACGGCGTCCCGTTCGTCCCAGCGGTCGCGCCGCATCCTGACCTGGAGCCGTACCAAGATCAGCCCGCGCCGGTTAATTATGACAATTATTACGGCGTGCTCGACCGCGACTTCGACGAAACGACGGTCAATATCGCCACCTTTGCGCTGGAGCATGACCTCAGCGAAGAAATTCGCTTGTCGAACACGACGCGCTACGGTCGCGCGGTTCGCGATTCACTGTTTTCAGCACCGCGCTTTCAGACCCCCGGCACCACGCTGATCACGCCGCAACCCCAGTCGCGCGACACGGTCGACAAGACCCTGCTCAACCAATCGAACATTTTCGCGAAGTTCGAAACTGGCTCCATCCGTCACGATGCCATCGCGGGGTTCGAGATTTCCGAAGACAAGAGCCGGAACCAGCTTCGCACAGTTACCGATAACCCGACGACCGACCTGTTCGATCCGGACCCTGAACGGCCATGGGTCGGCAGCATTACCGACCAACCTGGCGAAGTTGTTCGGGCCAAGACCAACACCGTCGCTGCCTACGTCTTCGACACGGTGCATTTCAGCGAGCAATTGCTGGTGACCGGCGGGCTGCGGTGGGAGCGCAACAAGAGCGAGTTCAATCCGGCGCCGTCGCAGATCAATGCCAATGTCCAGCCGATCAAGCGCAACGATTCCTATCTCACCTGGCGCGCCGGCCTGACATACAAGCCGATTCCCAGCCTCAGCCTCTACGCTGGCGGGGGCACCTCGATTAACCCGTCGATCGAGAATCTGACGCAGACCACGCCGAATGAATCGCTCGGCGAGCTCAAGCCGGAGAAGAGCAGGACTTACGAGGTTGGGGCCAAGTGGGACGGCTTCGGCGGAAGGCTGCTGCTGACCACGGCCCTGTTCCGCACCGACAAGACCAATGCCCGCACCGCCGAAATTTCCGGTCAGCCGGCGCAGGTGCTGGAGGGCAAGCAGCGCGTCGACGGTTTCGAATTTGGAGCGACCGGTCGCATTACCGAGCGCTGGCAGGTGATCGGCAGCTACACCTACCTCGACAGCGAGGTGCGCGATTCCAACACGGAAACGGATATTGGAAACCGTCTTGGGAATGTGCCCAAGCACAGCGGTTCCCTGTGGACCCTGTACAAGCTGCCGATCGGTTTCGAAGTGGGCGGCGGCGTCCGCTATGTCAGCGGCCGCTTCACCAACGTCGCCAATACGCGCCACGTCGACGATTATTGGATCGCCGATGCGACGCTCGGCTATGACATCAACGAGAAGCTGACATTGCGCGTCAATGCCTTCAACATCTTCAACGAGCGATACGCCGATCAGCTCGGCGGCGGCCATTTCGTGCCGGGTGCCGGCAGGAGCGGTGTCGCCACCTTGTCATTCCGGATGTAAGCACGGCGCATGCTCGTCGCCGTCCCCGCCGTCCTTTCCGCCGACCAGGTCGCACAGGCCCGCGACCTGATCGAGGGGGCAAAATGGGAGGATGGACGAGCTACCGCCGGCCGGCAGTCGGCGATGGCCAAGAATAATCGCCAGCTGCCCCATGACAGCGAGGCTCGGCGAACCGTCGCGGCGATGATTCTGGAGGCGCTGTCGGCCAACGGCCTGTTCATGTCGGCGGCGCTTCCCAAGGCGATCTTCCCGCCGTTGATCAATCGCTACGACGCGGCGGAAGGCCATGGCTTTGGCGACCATGTCGACAATGCCATCCGCTTCCTGCCTGATGGCACAGGCCGAATCCGCACCGACCTGTCGGCGACCCTCTTCCTGTCCGCGCCGGATGAATATGGCGGCGGCGAGCTAGTCATCGAGGACAGCTACGGCTCACACCAGGTCAAGCTCGAAGCCGGCGACATGATTCTTTATCCGGCGACCTCGCTCCATCGCGTCGAACCCGTTACGCGCGGCACCCGTTTCGCCTCCTTCTTCTGGATCGAGTCCATGGTCCGCGACGACGGCCAGCGCTCGCTGCTGCTGGACATGGACGCGGCGATCCGGACGCTGGCGCAGACTGCCGGCGATCAGGACGCGGCGATCGTCTCGCTGACGGGTTGCTACCACAATTTGCTCCGCCGCTGGGCGGATAGCTAAGGGAACTAGGCCGCCAGCGCCTCGGCCCGCTTAAGGATCCGCTTTAGGTCGGCGACGAACATCTTCCGCCCCTCGCGGCGGGCCGCTTCGTCGGGCGCGCGGAGCAGGGCGCTCGGGTGCACCGTCACCCAGCATTCGTTGCCGTCGGCGAGCGTCTGCGGCTCGCCTCGCAGCTTGCCGATGGTGACGACCTTGCCGAACAGCGATCGGGCTGCGGTGGCGCCGAGCGCCACCGTGACCGGCGGGTGGATCAGCTCCAGCTCATGCTGCAGCCACCAGTTGCAGGCCTTGATCTCACCGCCGTCGGGCTTGCTGTGCAGCCGCCTTTTGCCGCGCTGCTGAAATTTGAAATGCTTGACCGCGTTCGTGACATAGACCCGCTTGCGGTCGATCCCGGCCTCCTCCAGCGATGCGCCGAACAGCTTGCCGGCGGGGCCGACGAACGGGCGGCCGGCCAGATCCTCCTGGTCGCCCGGCTGCTCGCCGACGAACAGGATCGAGGCGTCGAGCGGCCCCTCGCCGAACACCGTCTGCGTCGCGCATTTGTAAAGGTCGCAGCGGGTACAGTCCGCCGCTTCGTTCTTCAGCTCTCTCCAGGATTGCGCGATGTTGCTCGGCATCAGCCCTTCCACGACGCAGGGAACTGGCGCTTCAATGCCGCCAGCTTCGGCCTGTCGTGGATGACGATATAAGGGTGCGCAGGGTTCCGCCGCATAAAATCCTGGTGATAGGCCTCGGCCTCGACGAAGCGGCCCTGCTCGATGCGCGTCGCGATTGGCTTCCGGAACGCCCCGGACTTGCCAAGTTGCGCGACATAGGCGCGGGCGGCCTGGGCCTGTCCCGGCGACTGGGGGAAGATCGCCGAGCGATATTGCGGCCCGACGTCGGGGCCCTGGCGGTTGACCTAGTTCGGGTCGTGCGCGACCGCGAAGAAGATGCGCAACAGGTCGCTGTAATTGATTTGCCTGGGGTCGAAGACGATGCGAACCGCCTCCGCGCTGCCCGAGCTGCCGACATTGCCGTAGTTTACCGCGGCGGACCTGCCGGCATAGCCGGAGCGGACATCGACCACGCCCTTCACATGTTCAAACACCGCTTCGACGCCCCAGAAACAGCCGCCTGCCAGCACCGCCACCTGGCGATTGGCGGTAGCGGGCGTGGCAAGCGCCGCGGCCGGCACGTTGGTTGGGGTGCCCGCCTTGCGCATCGTCACCGCGGCGGGCAGGGCCACCGCCGCGACCGCGGCAGCCGCGATCAGGCCAAGCTTGAGCGTACGGGTCATCGACCTTCTCCTCATGACCATTATACGCATGATCGACGACCATGGTTACGTCCGATTTCAGCCCTCGGTCGAAAGGCGGGTTGCGGCGAGTGCATGCCAACTTAAGGCTGGTCCGAAACGGGAGGAATTTCTGATGCGCATCCGCACAACGCTGCTCGCCGCCACCATGCTCGTTCTGGCCGCGCCCGCAATCGCCGGCCCGGCTGAGGATTTCCAGAAGCTGCAGGACGATTATTGGGCGGCGCTGCTCAAGAATTCGCCGACCTTGGCGACCAGCGTGGGAGTCACGACTTACGACGCCCAACTCGATCTTCTCAGCCTGGCCGAATTCGACCGCCAGGCCGCGGAGGCCGCGGCCTTCCTCGCCCGCCTCAACGCCATCCCGCTCCAGTCGTTGCCTGCGTCGGAACAGGCCAACTACCTCATCCTCAAGCGCAGCCTTGAGAATGCGATCGAATCCAACCGCTTCGGCCACCGGCAGATGCTCTATTCGACGCTGGGCAGCTATCATGACTTCCTCGCCGGCCTGGCCGAGAACCAGCCGTTCCGGACCGAGGCCGACTATGAGAATTATTTGAAGCGGATCGCCCAGGTGCCGGAGCGGATGCAGGCCTATGGCGAGATCAGTGCCAAGGCGGGGCTCGAAGGCTTTACCCAGCCCTGCGTCACGCTGACCCGTTTCCCGGAATCGATCCGCGGTTCGATCGCCTCCGATCCCGCCCAGTCCCGCTTTTACCTGCCCTTCGCGGCCCAGAAGCCGGCCGACATTACGCAGGCGCGATGGGATGCGCTGAAGGCCGAGGCCGCGGCGCTGATCCGCGACCGGATCAACCCGTCATACGAAGCCTTCGCCCGGCTCTACGACCGCCAGCTGGCGTCCAATTGCCGCCAGGATGTCAGTATCTCCTCCACCCCGCAGGGCCCGGAATATTATGCCTATCTGGTCCGCACCTTCACCACGACCAACCTGTCGCCCGATGAGATCCACAAAATCGGGCTGGAAGAGGTGACCAATATCCGTGGGCAGATGGTCGAAGTAGCGAAAAAGGCCGGCTTCCCCAGCCGCGAGGCGATGATCGCCGACATGCGGTCCAACCCCAAATGGTTCACCACAACGCCCGAGGAGCTGCTCAAGGAAACCGCGATCGTCACCAAGACGATCGACGGCAAGATGCCGTCCTTGTTCACCCGCTTGCCGCGGCTGCCCTATGGCATCCGCCCGATGGCGCTGGCGACCGCGCCGGGGGACACCACCGCCCGCTACCAGCCCGGCAGCCCCGACGCCGGCATCGCCGGATATTATCTGGTCAACACGACCAAGCTCGACCAGCGGCCGCTGTGGGAAATCCCCGTGCTGTCGGTGCACGAGGCGGTGCCCGGCCACCATATGCAGATCGCGCTCCAGCAAGAGCTGGAGATGCCGGCCTGGCGCAAGAACACGACTTTCTTCACCGTCTTCGTCGAGGGGTGGGGACTCTACTCTGAACGGCTGGGTGTCGACCTCGGCCTCTACGACACTCCTCAGAAGGACATGGGGCGGCTAGGCTACCAGATGTGGCGCGCCGCCCGCCTCGTGGTCGACACGGGCATCCATTCCAAGGGCTGGACCAAGGATCGGGCGGTCGCGTTCATGAAGGACAATACGACGCTCACCGACGCCAATATCGATGCGGAGGTCAACCGCTACATTTCCAATCCCGGCCAAGCGCTGGCCTACAAGATCGGCCAGCGAAAGATCGAGGAGCTGCGCGCGCGGGCCGAGAAGGAGCTGGGCGACAAGTTCGACCTCCGACGATTCCACGACGCGGTGCTGGGGCAGGGCTCGGTGCCGCTCGATACGCTGGAGGCCCAGATCAATGCCTGGATCGCGGCGGAGAAAGCGAGGGACTAGCCGGCACCGATCTTGTTCGCCAGCGGCCGCCGGACGAGCCACGCGATCAGCGCGCCGGCGAACGCAATCGCCGCGTCCAGCGTCCAGAAGGCCGCCTTGCCCATTTCGGCATAGAAGCTGCCGACCCAGCCCATCAGCGTGCTGCCGACGAACAGCGACAGGAAGGTCGCGCTGACCATCGTGGCGTTGATCTTGCGCGGTGCCGTCTGCGAAACGAGCGCGAGCAAGATCGGCCAATACCACATGAAGGCTGCGCCCATTCCGAAATAGGCTGCGATCGCCCACCCCACAGAGACCTTGCCGTCGGGTCCGACCATCCATTCGCCCGCCGCCAACAACAGTGCCGAAAGGCCGATCATCAGGCAGGCAATCGCGATCTTCGATATGCCGCCGGGTTCCGCGTTGCGCCGCGCCTGCGAGGCCCATAGGGCCAGCAATGGAGGCACGACGATGATGCTGGCGAGGCTGTCGATCGAATTGAACCAGCTGGCCGGCACTGCGCCTAGCGGCGTGCCAAGCGAAACGCGCTCATCGACCCAGATGATGCCGATGTTCCAGATCATCGGATAGGCGATGTTGGGCAGGACGGTGAGCGCGATCAGGCCGACCAGCGCCCAGGTTCGCGTCCGCTCTTCGCTGGTCAGCGGCGGCAATTGTTCGCGGTCGCGTTTGACAGGTCGCTGGTCGGGAAGGTGGCGCTGGCCCGTCAGGTAGATGGCGAGCGCAATCATCATGACCCCGGCGGCAAGGGCGAAACCGGCATGCCAGCCATAGATGGCCGCAACCGTACCCGATCCCAGGGGACCGAGCACCGACCCGATATTGATGCCGGTCGAGAAAATGGTGAAGCCGCGGGACCGCTCGGATTCCGCCTCGGGCGCATAAAGCGCTCCGACCTGGGCGGAAATATTGCCCTTGAGCAGACCCGAGCCGAAAATCAGCAGCAGCAGCGCAAACAGGAAGCTGGCGTCGAACGACATGGCGATGTGCCCGCCCGCCATCAGCAGGGCGCCGAGCGTCACGGTTCGCTTGGCGCCGAGCAGCCGGTCGGCGATCAGGCCGCCGAGAATGGGCGTGAAATAGACGAGTCCGCCGTACCAGCCGTAGATCAGCGAGGCGAAGGCGAGGTCCGGCATCGGCCCGCGCCACTCCATTACCGACCGTAGCCCCGTCAGGCCGATCACCTCACCGGCATGGTCGGGCAGCAGCAATTGCTTGGTCATGTAGAGCGCCAGAAGCGCCGTCATGCCGTAGTAGGAAAATCGTTCGGCAAGCTCGGTTGCCGCGAGCACGATCAGGCCGCGAGGCTGCCCACCCATGTCATTTCCCCCTCGATTTGGGGGATGCTATCCGCTGGCGCGGTGCTTAGCCAGCAGGCGATCGATGACGCGCTTGGCTTGTCTCCGGGACAAGCCTCTGCCGTCACTCCTCGGGGACTCCGGCGGCTCGTTCCTCTTCCCGGCGCTCGCGGAAGGCCTGGTTGATCAGCTGCTGGTGGCAGCCGGTGAACCCGGCCGAGCCGATCGGCGAGCAGCTGTTGAGACCATTGCCGAGGTGGGTTTCGAGGGCAATTGCCTTGTTGGCCCAGGATTCGCGCGTCTGGCGCGGCCCGCTCTCCCGGAGCCGCTCGGGGATGCGATAGCGTTCCGTCTCCGGCTTGCGCGCGCAGACCACGACCTCGTCATCGGTCGATCGCGGGCAGGGATCGGTTCCGAACACCTCGATCTCCCGGATACGATCCTGGGCAAGGGCCGGCTGTGGCGCCAGCAGGGAGGGGGCGGCAATGGCGAGGCCGAGGGCGGCCAGTTTCAGATGCTGCAGCTTGGACATATACGCTTCCTTTGCTGGCTAAAGCGGGCGAGCCGCCGTGCCGGTTCCTCGTCATCCCTCATATGCGTTTCGACAGGCCGATTGCCAAGCGGCATCCGGCGCGGATCGCGGCGCTCAGCAGCGGATAGGCAATCGCCTCCTGCGCGCCATGCTCGCGCGCCGTTTCGCGATGTTCAAGCTCTTCCGCGCGAAATTCCGCGATGTCGGAAGCGAATTCGGGATCCTCGTCGCCCAACTCGGCGAGCTGCTCGCCATAATGTCGGTCGATTTCGGTTTCGACCGCATCGGTGCAGGCCATGGCGGCCCTCTCGCTAATCAGCGCGGTTGCTGCCCCAAGCGCGAATCCGGCGACGTTCCATAGCGGCTGGAGCGCGGTCGGCCTGACCCGGCGCTCGGTCATCAGCTGGTCGAACCGGTCGAGATGGCGCTGTTCCTGCGCCGCCATGCGCGCGATCTGGTGCGCCGCCGGGGAGCTCCGGCCGAGCACCGCCAGCTGCCCGGCATAGATGCGCGCCGCGCCATATTCGCCGGCCTGGTTGACGCGCAGCATCGACCCCCGGTCCGGGCGCCGATCTCCAGGGCGCCAGCCGCTCGTCATGAAGCCTTCCTTGTTGCGAGCCAGGCGATCAGCGCCGCCCCGCCGAGCGAGAGGATCGCATTCCAGCCGGCCATGGAGATACCCGCAAGCGACCATTGCACCTGGTCGCAACGGACCAGCGGGACGCTCAAAATATCCTCAAGGCTGGTGGCTCCGGTCATCGTGCAGCGCGTGACGCCCTCCCACCAGCCGAGCTCGACCCCGGCATGAAAAACGCCGATCGCGCCGGAAATGGCTACCGCCACGGCGGCGAGCAGGGTCAGGATCGGTGCTCGCGGCGCTTCAACCGGCGACGCGATTGCGCCAAGCGCCAGCAGGATGGCGGCGCCGTGCGGCCAGCGCTGCCAATAGCACATCTCGCACGGATAGAGCCCGCCGACATATTGGGAGAAGAGCGCTCCGCCGAGCAGTCCGGCCGGGACGATCAGGGCAAGCAGGCGCGCCTGATGAAGGCGCTTCGCGCCCTTCGCGTCAGGCACTGCCAGCATCAGCGCGAGGCCGTCTTCTTTGCCAGCTGCATCGGTGGCGGTGCGAGCCGCTTCAGGGTCTTCAGCGCATAGTCGAGCTGATAGTCCTTGACGCCCTTCTTCTCCAGCTCGGCCGCCGTCGCCGTGAAGCGCGGATCGGGCGAGCTGTCGTCCTCCAGTACTTCATCCTTGATCTTGGCCTGGCTGACCAGGTGGCGGCGGAGGTCGGCCTCGCGCAGGCGCGGCCGCGACTTGTAATCCTCGTCGCTGAGCTGCGGCACGGCGATGTCGGGATCGATTCCGCCCGCCTGCACCGACTTGCCCGACGGCGTGAAGTAGCGCGCGGTGGTCAAGCGCAGCGCCGACTGCGGCCCGGTCTGGATCACGCTCTGCACCGACCCCTTGCCGAAGCTGCGCTCGCCCATGACGACCGCGCGGCGGTGGTCCTGAAGCGCGCCGGCGACGATCTCGGCCGCCGAGGCGGATCCGGCATCGACCAGCACGATTACCGGCTTGCCCTTCGCCAGGTCGCCCGGCTTGGCGTAGAAACGTTCGATATCGTTCGCTTCGCGGCCGCGCTCGGACACGATCTCGCCCTGCTCCAGGAAGGCGTCGCTGACTTCGATCGCCTGGTCGAGCAGGCCGCCCGGGTTGGATCGCAGGTCGACGATGTAGCCGGTGGCCTTGCCGCTCGTCGCCTTGTCGATGCTGACCAGCGCTTCGCGGGTCAGGTCGCCGGTGTTGGCCGAGAAGCCATTGATGTTGATGACGCCGACATTGTCCTTCACCTCCCACTTGACCGGGCGAAGCTCGATCCGCTCGCGGGTGATGGAGACGTCGAACGGCTTGTCGCGGCCGGGCCGGACGATGGTCAGCTTGGTGGTGGTGCCGGGCTTGCCCTTCATTTTCTCAACCGCTTCGTCGAGCGAGAAGCCGTAAAGGAATTCGCCGTCGATGTGAGTAATGTAATCGCCCGCCTTGATCCCGGCCCGATCGGCCGGCGTATCTTCCGTCGGGGCAATTACCTTCACTGCCCCATCTTCGGTCGACACGGTGAGGCCGAGGCCGCCGTAATTGCCTTCCGTCGTGGTGCGGAGCTGGGTGAAATCGGCGGCCTCCGCATAGCTGGAGTGTGGATCGAGTGCCGACAGCATGCCGTCGATCGCGCCCTTGATCAGCGTATGGTCGTCGACCTTGTCGACATAGTTGCCGCGAACCCGCTCGAACACGCTGAAGAAGGTTTCCAGTTCCTTCTGCGTGTCGGTCTCGGCGGCGGCGAAGGCGGTGGTTGCCACCGGCACCATCGCCAGGGCGCCGACCAGCGCCAGGGGAGGAAGAAGCTTGGCTAGGCGTTGCATGTCGAGAATCCTGCTTGTGCGTCGCGTATAATTAACGGTTCT
>DASTCB010000047.1:0-33274 GCA_035711585.1 Sphingomicrobium sp. | reverse complement strand
GTCGCTGCCCCAGTTCGTCGTCGGCGCGATCGTCGCCGAAAACGACATGGGTCGGGCCTATGATTATCTCGGCCTAGGAACCATTGGGGAAACAGTATTGGCTCTAGTGGCGCTCGCCGCAATTCCGGTCGCAGGCATCTGGCTCGGTCGGCAGTTTGTGCGAAGCGCATGGGAAGGCGCGCCGATCGCCAGCCAACGGACGCGGTTCGGATATCTGCTGCGCATCGCCGGGCTTCCGGCGCTCGCCGCCATCCCGGTCATCATCCTCTATCGAATCCCGCGCGAGCTGGTCGAGGTGGTGGCATCGCCGGTGCTGGTGCCCCTGTTCGGCTATGGCTGGATGCAGCTCGCTGCCTTCCGGTCGTCGGACGTTGTCGGCACGGGGCGGCCTCCCGCAGCGCTGCTTCCGCTGCTGCTGGCGGCGCTCGCGCTGCTCGCCTTCTTCCAGCTGGTGCTGCGGCCCGGCATTGCCTTCTGAGCGCACCCCCGCCTAAAGCCTCGCCGACAGGAGAGCGAATGAGCGAGAGCAACGTCAAATTCACGCGCGACGAGGCGCTGGATTTCCACGCGCGCGGGCGGCCGGGCAAGATCGAGATCGTCTCCTCCAAACCGATGGCGACCCAGCGCGACCTGAGCCTGGCTTACTCGCCCGGAGTCGCCGTTCCGGTCGAGGAGATCGCCGCCGACCCGGGCCGGGCCTATGACCTGACGGCCAAGGGCAATCTCGTCGCCGTCATCTCCAACGGGACCGCGATCCTCGGCCTCGGCAATCTCGGCGCGCTGGCATCGAAGCCGGTGATGGAAGGCAAGGCGGTGCTGTTCAAACGCTTTGCCGACGTCGATTCGATCGACCTCGAGGTGGACACCACCGATCCACAGAGGTTCATCGACGCGGTGGCGCTGCTCGGGCCGAGCTTCGGCGGGATCAATCTGGAAGACATCGGGGCTCCGGACTGCTTCATCATCGAGCAGGCGCTGAAGGAACGGATGAACATCCCGGTGTTCCATGACGATCAGCACGGCACGGCGATCATCACCGCCGCGGGGCTGATCAACGCCTGCTACCTGACCGGCCGCGAGTTCAAGGACATCCGCGTCGTCGTCAACGGCGCCGGCGCCGCCGCAATCGCCTGCACCGAGTTGATCAAGGCAATGGGCGTTCCGAACGACCATGTCATCATGTGCGACCGCAAGGGGCCGCTCTATCCTGGGCGTGGCGACATGGACCAGTTCAAGTCGGCCCATGCCGTGCCGACAGAGGCGCGGTCGCTCAAGGAGGCGCTGGTTGGTGCCGATGTGTTCCTTGGCCTCAGCGCCGCGGGCGCCCTCAAGCCCGACATGGTCGAGAAGATGGCTCAGCAGCCGATCATCTTTGCCATGGCCAATCCCGATCCGGAAATCCTGCCCGAGGACGCCAAGCGCGTCCGGCCCGATGCAATCCTCGCCACAGGGCGGTCGGACTATCCCAACCAGGTCAACAATGTCCTCGGCTTCCCCTTCATCTTCCGCGGCGCGCTCGATGTGCGCGCGACCGGAATCAATGAAGAGATGAAGATTGCCGCCGCCCAGGCGCTGGCCGAGCTGGCGCGCGAAGCGGTGCCGGAGGAAGTCGCCGCCGCCTATGGCGGGATCAGCCACCGGTTCGGCCCCGACTATATCATTCCAGCGCCATTCGATCCGCGGCTGATCGAGGTGGTGCCCTGCGCGGTCGCCGATGCAGCCGTGCGGACGGGGGTCGCGCAAAAACCGATCGCCGACATGGCCGCCTATCGTCAGCGGCTACGCGCCAGGCTCAACCCCACCGCGTCGGTACTGAGCCTCGCATATGAGGCGGCCAGGGCCAATCCCAAGCGCGTGCTGTTCGCCGAGGGCGATGAGGAGAATGTGATGCGCGCGGCGATTGCCTTCCGCGAGGGCGGTTATGGCACGCCGGTGCTGGTCGGCCGCGAGGACGTTCACGACAAGCTGGCCGCGCTGGGGGTCGACGACCCGCTCAGCTACGAGGTGCTGAACAGCCGCAATTCGCCGCTGGTCGGGCGCGCGGTCGACTATATCTACGACAAGCACCAGCGCCACGGCATGCTTCGCCGCGCGGTCGAGCGAATGGTCAACCAGGACCGCAACACCTTCGCCGCGGCGATGCTCGCCCTGGGCGAGGGCGACGCGATGATCACCGGCACCACCCGGCCCTTCAGCCAGTCGTTGAGCCAGGTCCGCTGGGTGATCGATGACGAGGACGGGCCGACCCCGTTTGGAATCCACGTCGTCTCCGCCCGCGGCCGGACGGTGATGATCGCCGACACGGCGGTGACCGAGCGGCCGACGGCGGAGGAATATGCGGCCATCGCTATCCGCTCCGCCACCTTTGCCCGCCGGATGGGACAGGAACCGCGCGTCGCCTTCATCAGCTACACCACCTTCGGCAACCCGCCCGGCCGGCACATCGAAGGGCTGCGGGAGGCGGTGAAGCTGCTCGACACGCTGCAGACCGACTTCGAATATGAAGGCGAAATGGGTCCCGACGTGGCGCTCAACTATGAGACTCAGGCCAAATTCTATCCGTTCAGCCGCCTGACCGGGCCCGCCAATATCCTGGTCATGCCCGGGCTCCAGTCGGCCAACATCAGCTCGAAGTTGATCAAGGCGCTGGGCGGGGAGATCGCGCTTGGGCCCTACCTCATGGGGATGAGCCTGCCGGTCCAGATCGCGCCGATGACGGCGACGGCTTCCGATCTCGTCACCCTGGCCGTTCTGGCCTCCGGCGGCGCCGACGCGATCCGCAAGGCTCCGGCGCGAAAGAAAGCATAGCGCGGGGGTTTGTGGAGGCGTAAGCAGGTCGCTCCCGCTCAGGGGGGAGACTTGCCATGCTAATCACCAGGCGTAACCTCGTCGCAGGCGTCGCGGCAGTTGCATCGGTTTCCGCGGCCAAATCGCCAAGCCTCGTCGCAACGTCCGCCCAGGATCTGGGGCCCTTTTACCCTGTGGTTCGGCCATCCGACCATGATGCCGACCTCACCAGGCTGGAAGGCCGAAGCGGCACGGCCATGGGGCAGCCTATTCAAATCATCGGACGGGTCGTCGACATTCATGGAGGGCCGATCGCAAACGCGCAGGTCGAGCTTTGGCAGTGTAACGCGGCCGGACGTTATGCTCATCCCGGCGATCGGGCCAATCCCGCCGCGCTCGATCCCAATTTCCAGGGTTTCGCACGGCTTGCGTCCGACCGCGACGGTGAGTTCAAGTTCCGCTCGGTCAAGCCCAAGGATTATGACACCCCGATCGGCCGGCGCACTCCGCATATCCATTTCGCGATCGACGGCCATGCCGAGCGGCTGGTCACGCAAATGTATTTTCCCAATGAGCCGCTCAACGACATTGATTTCCTGCTAAAGAACGCCGCGCCGCGCGAAAGCGTGATCGCCGAGGCGATCGACCGGCTTTCGAGCGACCCGCAGGCGCTCGCCTATCGTTGGACGGTCGTGCTCGGCGTCGGCTAGATCCGCTCGACCTGGCTGACTCCCTCGGCCGCCCGCAGGGCTGCGATCAGGCTGTGCAGGTGGGCGAGGTCGTGCACCTCCACGTCGACGTGGAAGGTGTGGAAGCTGCCGTCGCGGTGGGCCAGCACCAGATTGACGATGTTGGCTCCCTTGGCCCCCATGATGCTGGCCATTTCGCCCAGCGCGCCGGCAACGTCGCGCAGAATGATCATCAGCCGCGCCGCGCCGCCGTCCGATCCTTCACCCCAGGCCAGGTCGAGCCAGTCGGCATCGATCCCGCTGGCCAGCTTGTCGCAGCCGATGACATGGACCTCGATTCCCTCGTCCTCGCGCCTCAGGCCGACGATCCGATCGCCCGGGATCGGATGGCAGCAGCTGGCGAGGTCGTAGGCGACCCCGGGCGTCAAGCCCTTGATCGAGATGGCGGTACGCTGGCCGAGCGGGCGCGGCGCGACATCGGCACCGGCCGAACCGGGCATCAGCGCCTCCATCAGCTCGGGATCGGAGATGGAGCGCCGCGCGATCTTGATCATCAGCGCATCCTCGTCCTCTGCCTTGAGCGCCTTGATCGCACGCTTGAGCGCATCGGTGCCGAGCGGCGCGGGTAGCCGGGCGACGATTTCCTCGTAGATCTTGCGGCCCAGTTCGATCGTCTCGTCGCGCTCCTTGTGGCGGACGAAGCGGCGGATTCCGGCGCGCGCCTTGCCGGTGACGACGAATCGCAGCCAGCTGGGCTGGGGATGCTGCGCCTCGGAGGCGAGGATTTCGACCTGGTCGCCATTCTCCAAAATGGTGCGCAGCGGAACGACCCGGCCATTGACCTTGGCGCCGACCGTCTGGTCACCAAGGTCGGTGTGGACGGCATAGGCGAAGTCGACCGGGGTGGCGCCCTTGGGAAGCTGGATCAGCTCGCCGCGCGGAGTGAAGGCGAAGATGCGGTCCTGGTACATCGCCATCCGCGTATGCTCGAGCAGCTCCTCGGGGCTGCCGGCGTGGTCGAGGATCTCGACCAGGTCGGAGATCCACGGGATCTTCACTTCCTCGGCCGGGCTTTTCTCCTTGTAGGCCCAGTGGGCCGCAAGGCCGCGCTCGGCCTGGGCATGCATCGCAATGTCGCGGATCTGGATTTCGATCCGCGACTTGGAATCGTGGATGACGGTGGTGTGCAGCGAACGATAGCCGTTGCGCTTCGGGGTCGAGATATAGTCCTTGAACCGGCCGGGGACCATCGGCCAGCGCTGATGGATCAGGCCAAGCGCCTTGTAGCATTCGTCCGAGCTGTCGACGATCACCCGGAAGGCCATCACATCGGACAGCTGCTCGAAGCTGATGTGCCGTTCCGCCATCTTCTTCCAGATCGAGAAGGGATGTTTCTCGCGGCCGGTGACCTCGGCCTCCAGGCCGTGATCGGAAAGATAGAGCTGCAGGCCGAGCCCGATTCGGTTGACCAGGTCGCCGCCCTGCTCGTGGAGCTGCTGCAGCCGCCGGGTGATCGAGGCATAGGCGTCCGGTTCCAGCTCGCGAAATGCAAGCTGCTGCATTTCCTGCATGAGCTCGTACATGCCGATCCGCTCGGCGAGCGGGGCATAAATGTCCATCGTCTCCTTGGCGATGCGGCGGCGTTTTTCCTCCGACTTGATATGGTGGAGGGTCCGCATGTTGTGCAGCCGGTCGGCCAGCTTCACCAGCAGCACCCGGATGTCGTCGGACAGGGCCAGCAGGAACTTGCGCAGATTCTCGGCGGCGCGCTCGTTCTCCGATTGCGCCTCGATCTTCGAAAGCTTGGTGACTCCGTCGACCAGCCGCGCGACGTTCGGCCCGAACAATTTTTCGATCTGCTCGGGGGTGGCGACCGTGTCCTCGATCGTGTCGTGGAGGATTGCGGTGACGATCGTCTCGTCGTCGAGCTTCAGGTCGGTGAGGATGCCCGCGACCTCGATCGGATGGCTGAAATAGGGGTCGCCCGAGGCGCGGACCTGGGCGCCATGTGCCTTCATCGAGAAGACATAGGCGCGGTTGATCAGCGCCTCGTCGGCGTCGGGATCATAGGCCCGCACCTTCTCGACCAGTTCATACTGCCTCAGCACGGGATTAATGTGGGGTAGCGAAGGGCTTGTTCGCAAGCGCGAAAAAAATGGGCTGGGTCTTCGCCCATGGATCGGGGGAAGAACCAGCCCATCCGGTCCTCGGGGGCGGACCGGTTTCAATGAGCCTCGCGCGTGCGGCGCGGCTCGGGGAGTCAGTTGGCCTTGGCGACCTCGGTCGAGCCGCCCCTGGCCGAGGCGTTGCACCTGGCCAGCTCTTCAGCCGAGAGGGCCCAGCCATTTGCCGCGAAGCTTTCGAGCAGTCCGGCGCGCTTGGCGAGATCCTGGCAGATGACCAGCGGGCGGCTTAGCTCGGTCGAACCACGGCAGGTGCCGCCGGCGCAGGTCCAGGCGATGTTCTTGCCGACAATCTTGCTGGCGGCAGGAGCGACGACCGGTTTGGCGGCATAGCTGCCGGCAAGGGCGGGCGTTGCGAACAGGGTGGCTGCGGCGAGGAAAGCGGCGACGCGAAACATTGAAGGCCTCGGCAATTGAGTTTCAGGATGAAACTATCTAGCCGAATCTCGTTGCAACTTGCAACTGTCATTTTGCGTTTAATCGTGCATAAATGGCGTCAGGAGAGGGTAAAGCGTTGAATCGTCACCAGGCCGTCAAGGCCGAACCGGACATTGAAGCATTCAAGGCTGCGGCGCTGCGCTGTCCGCTGCCATCGGCGGTCGAGCTGATCGGCGAGAAATGGGCCTTTCTTATCTTGCGCGGGGCGCTCAACGGCCTCCAGCATTTCGAGCAATTCCAGGCGGCGCTCGGAATTGCGCGCAACATATTGTCCAACCGTCTCGCCAAGCTGGTCGAAGGTGGAATCCTGGAGCGCAACCCGGATCCGGCCGACCGGCGCAAGGTGATCTATGCGCTGACTGCGAAAGGGGAGGCTCTGCTTCCGGTGGTGCTGGCGCTGAGGCAATGGGGCGAGGACTGGGGCCATGGCTGCCAGGAGATTTTCCTCGCCGACAAGAGCGACGGAATGCCGGTTCGCCGGATATGCGTCCAGGCACATGACGGCCGTGAGCTGAAGCTGGGCGACATGATGTGGGTCGACCGCCGGACCGGCGCCAGCGTCAGGCGGGGCGACCTCGACTAACGCCTCCCCTCCCTTTCAAGGGAGGGGCAGGGGTGGGTGCGCGCGATCAGCGCGCCCCAAATGACTCAATGCCCAGCGTCAGAAAAGAAAAGGCCGGCATCGAGCCGGCCTTTGTCTCAACCCACCCCTTCGCCTCTCCCTCAGGAGGGAGGGGAGGAGCTTACTCGTAATCCCCGCCGCTCGGCGTCGGGCGCGGCGGCGCGGCGGCGGTCAGGCGCAGCGCCTCGGCCGATTCGCTCAAGGACGCCAGCTCGTCGGTCTCGTCATCCTCGTCAATGCGGACGCGCTGCAGGTTGGAGACGATCGCCTCTTCGAGATGCTTCGGTTTGACCGTGGTCTCGGCGATCTCGCGCAGGGCGACGACCGGGTTCTTGTCGCGGTCGCGGTCGATGGTGAGGTCGGCACCGCCCGAGATCTGGCGAGCGCGCTGCGCCGCCATCAGCACCAGGTCGAACCGGTTGGAAACCTTGTCGACACAATCTTCGACCGTCACGCGCGCCATTGTCGCTCCGCCTTGCCTAATATCCGTGGAAGGCCGGCGAGATAGGGAGAAGACCCTCCAGAGTCAATGAAATCGCGCTTTTGCTGGTGTAGAGTCGGCCCTGGACTTGGTTCAGGATGGGAGCGAGGCCGGCGAGGTCGTGCGTACTGTCGGCTTGCCGCCAAGCCCAGGCTTTCCCGCTGGGCGCTAAGCAATGCACTTGGGGGTTATGGCACCTGTCACCGTAATCGAACATGCCGCCGAATTCAGTGCATTTAGTAAACTGTCACCGTAATGCGAGATCGTTGGTCGTGTTGACCCCGTTGTTGACCGTGCGGCTGCGCTGGACCTGCTTCGACCGCCCCCGCGGTCGTAAGTGTAGGTGATCGTCTCGGCGCAAATAAAAGATGCCCGCATTCTCGCCTCCCGCGAGTACCGAGCGCCCTCAAGCTATCTCATTACGCGCGGTCTCTCCAAGCCCTTGCCTTGTCAGCGGCTTATGGGGCCTCCAGACTGCGGCCATGGCCGATGCCGACCCCCCTGCCAGCGACCAGACCGTCGAGGTCGACGGCAATCGCCTGACGCTGCTGCCCGACGGTCCGGGTCGGTTGAAGGCTCTGCTGGGGCTGATCGATGGGGCCGAGCGGTCGGTCCGGCTGCTCTACTATATGTACAAGGACGACCAGTCCGGCACGCTGGTTTACGAAGCGATGGAGCGGGCGATCGAGCGCGGCGTCGCCGTGTCGCTGTTGATCGACAGCTTCGGCGCCCATGCCCCGGACCAATATTTCCAGCCGCTGGTCGACAGGGGGCTGACCTATGCCCGCTTCCACCCGACCTTCGGCCGGCGCTACCTGATCCGCAATCACCAGAAGCTGGCCATGGCCGACGAGCGGCTGGTGCTGGTCGGCGGGTTCAACATCGAGGACAGCTATTTCGGAACGATCGAAGAGGGCGCGTGGCGCGATCTCGGGCTGCTGGTCGATGGACCCGCGGTTGGCAGGCTCGCCCGCTACTATGACGCGCTGATGGGCTGGACCTTCGGCGGTGGGGGAAAGATCCGCTCGTTGAACCGCATCATCCAGCACTTCAACGAAAGCCATGGCCCGCTGCAGTGGACCTTCGGCGGGCCGACGCGGGGCCTTTCCCCTTGGGCCAAGGCGACCTCGCGCGACCTGTTGTCGAGTTGCGACGTCGAGATGATCGCGGCCTATTTCGCGCCGACCTGGGCGATCCTGCGGAGGATCGGGAGGGTCGGGCGCAAGGGCCGGGCCCGCATCATCATGGCCGCCAAGTCCGACAATCATGCGACCATCGCCGCGGCGCGCTACACCTACAAAAACCTGCTCCGACGCGGCGTCGAGATTTTAGAATACCAGCCGACCAAGCTCCACACCAAGCTGGTGGTGCTCGACGACGTCGTCCACATCGGTTCGTCCAACTTCGACATTCGCGGCCTGTACCTCAACCTGGAGATGATGCTGCGCGTCGACGATCCGGCCTTCGCCCGCCTGATGCGCTTCTATTTCGAGCAGGAGCGGGCGATGAGCGAGCCGATTACCGCAGAGCTGCATCGCAAGCGTTCGGGCTGGCTGACCAGGCTGATCCAGGCGTTGAGCTTCTTCCTGGTGACGACCGCCGATTACACCATCACCCGGCGGCTCAATTTCGGGCGGCCCTAGCTCCGTTCGCGCCACGCCCAGAACAAGGTGGCCGGCGGGACGTTCACCAATTCGAAGCCGCGGTCGATCCGCTCGAAATGCGGGGCGATGAAGTCGCGCACCTTGGGGCTGAACTGATAGACCAGGAAGGCGCCGCCATTGCGGATGGCGCGGCTTGTCGCGGCGCCGATCTGCTCGCCCACGCCAGGCGGCAGGGTGGAGAAAGGCAGGCCTGACAGGACATAGTCGGCATGATCGAAGCCATGCTCGGCGATGATCTTCTCGACGTCCGCGGCCGAACCGTGGACGGCGATGAATCGATCATCGTCGATATCGCCGTTCAGATAATCGATGAAGTCGGGATTGGTGTCGATTGCGATCAGCCTGGCATCCTTGCCGAGGCGCTTAAGGATCGGACGGGTGAAGGTGCCGACGCCCGGCCCATATTCGACGAACAGCCTGGCCGCCGACCAGTCAACCGGCTTCAGCATCTTGTCGATCAGCACCCTGCTCGACGGAATCACCGATCCGACCATTACCGGATGCTTGAGGAACCCCCTCAGGAATTGCCAGCGCGGGCTCTTGCGGTCTCGCCCGGCGCGAAGTCCGTGGCGGCGCTTTCCGTTCATCTGGCTGGCGCGAGTGGCGTTCAAGTGGGGCTCCAGAATAAGTCCAAGAGTGGCAGGCGTTGGCAAATCGCCAGCCGATTGGCAAGCGATTGGGCGGCTTTCCCGGTCCATCAGTCGAGCCTATGGGCGATGAAATGCAGCTTTTGCCCGACAGGCCGCGCGTTGCCGGCAGCGCCCTGACGACCACCCATTTCCTGCTGCTCTATGCTGCCATGCTGGTCGCGGCCGCGGGCAATACCGCGCTCCAGTCGGTGATGCCGGCGATCGGGCGGGAAATCGGCATCAGCGATTTCTGGGTGACGGTGTCCTACACCTGGTCGGCGATTCTGTGGGTGGCACTCGCCCCATTCTGGGCGCGGCAAAGCGACCTGCATGGCCGCAAGGCGCTGGCCCTGGTCGGGGTCGGTGGCTTCATCGTGTCGATGACTTTGTGCGGTCTGGCCTTGCTGGCCGGTCTCAAGGGCGCGCTGGCCGGCGGCCTCACCTTCGCAGCCTTTGGCATCTGCCGGGCGATCTACGGCTCGCTCGGCTCGGCGACCCCCAGCGCGACCCAGGCCTATCTTGCCTCGCGCACCCGGCGCTCGGCGCGGGTGGAGGCCTTGTCGGCGCTGTCGAGCAGCTTCAGCCTGGGAACGATCGTCGGCCCGGCGCTGGCGCCCCTGTTCGTGCTGCCGATCGTCGGCCTTTCCGGCCCCTTGTTCGTCTTCGCCGCGGTCGCGGTGCTGGTCTTCGCCGCGATCGTCGCCGGACTGCCCGACGACACCAAGCCGCGTCATGGGCGTCGCAGCGGCCATGGCGCGGCGATGAGCTATCCGTCGCTGGCCAGCGTCCCGACCGGCGCCAGCGTGATTGCCGCCACTCGTCCCAAAGGCAAAAGGTTGAAGTGGAACGACGCGCGCATCCGCCACTGGATCACCGCGGGCGTAGTCGCCGGCCATGCCCAGGCGGCCACCCTGGCCTGCATCGGCTTCTTCATCATCGACCGTCTCCATCTCCAGCCGCACGGATCGGAAAAGGAAATCTCGATCGTGATGATGGCCGGGGCGGTGGGCACCTTGGCAGCCCAATGGGGATTGATTCCCAGGCTCCGACTGGGCCCCCGCCCGCTGATCCTGTGGGGTTCGCTGGTTGCAGCGGCGGGCCTCGCCATCACCATGGCGGCCAGCGAACTTTACGGCATCGTGCTCGGCTTCGGCCTGGCCAGCCTCGGCTTCGGCTTCACCCGGCCGGGGTTCACCGCAGGCGCCAGCCTTGCCGTCCCGCTGGCCGAGCAGGGCGGAGTCGCCGGGGTCGTCACCGCCGCCAACGGCTCCGCCTATGTGCTGGCTCCGGGCATCGGGATCCTGCTCTATGCTGCCGACCCGCACTGGCCGTTCATCGCCGGCGCGGCCTTGCTGCTTGGCCTGGTCCTATGGGGTCGCCGGCGGCTCGCCTGATCCAGGGCCTTTGCCCGGGGCCCGGGGCCGGAGCATGCCGGGCAGGACGAAACCGATCCCCCCGACCGGCTTCACCGCGTCCGACTTCAGGGTTTCCTGGATGCGGGCATAGTCGGACAGCATTTCCTCGGTGACCGAGGCGCGGGTCTCGATCAGCGCGGCCTCGAAGTCGGCCATCGTCACCTTGGCGCTGTCGAGCCCGCGGCGAAGCGCGGTCAGACCGGCTCGGCGCACCAGATCCTCCAGGTCAGCGCCGGTGAAGCGCTCCGTCCGGCGCGCCAGCCCCTCGAGGTCGACATCCTCCGCCAGCGGCATCCGCTTGGTGTGGATCGCTAGAATCCGGCGGCGTCCGGCGGTGTCGGGCGTGCCGACATAGATCAGCTCGTCGAACCGGCCGGGCCGTAGCAGCGCCGGGTCGATCAGGTTCGGCCGGTTGGTGGCCCCGATCAGCACCACATTGTTGAGCTCCTCGAGCCCGTCCATCTCCGCCAGGATGGTGTTCACCACCCGCTCGGTGACCTGCGGCTCGCCGAGGCCGCCCCCGCGCGCGGGGACCAGGCTGTCAAGCTCGTCGATGAAGATGACGGTCGGAGCGACCTGCCGCGCGCGGGCGAACAGCCTGGCGATCTGCTGCTCGCTCTCGCCATACCATTTGCTGAGAAGGTCGCTCGACTTGGTGGCGATGAAATTGGCCTCGCTCTCGCGCGCCGTGGCCTTGGCCAGCAGAGTCTTGCCGGTGCCGGGCGGGCCATAAAGGAGGAACCCCTTGGCCGGGCGGATGCCAAGCCGGCGGAAGGCGTCGGGATGCTTGAGCGGCAGCTCGACGCCCTCGCGCAATTTGTCGCGCGCCTCGTCGAGCCCGCCGACATCGTCCCAGCCGATGTTGGGCACCTCGACCATCACCTCACGCATCGCCGACGGCTGGACCCGCTTCAGCGCATTGTCGAAGTCGCTGGGCTCGACCGACAGCGCGTCGAGCACTTCGGTGGGGATCGATTCGTCCGCCAGGTTCAGCTTGGGCATGATCCGCCGAACCGCTTCCAGCGCCGCCTCGCGGGTCAGCGCCGCCAGGTCGGCGCCGACGAAGCCGTAAGTGCGGCGGGCCAGCTCGTCGAGGTTGACCCCGTCCGCCAGCGGCATGCCGCGGGTGTGGATGCCGAGGATCTCGCGCCGGCCGCGGTCGTCGGGCACGCCGATGATGATCTCGCGGTCAAACCGCCCGGGCCGGCGGAGCGCTTCGTCAATCGCCTCGGGCCGGTTGGTGGCGGCGATCACCACGAGATTCTGCCGGGGCTCCAGCCCGTCCATCAGGGTCAGCAGTTGGGCGACAAGCCGCTTCTCCGCTTCGCCGGTCACCTGGCCGCGCTTGGGCGCGATCGAGTCGATTTCGTCGATGAAGATGATCGACGGTGCGGCCTTCGCCGCCTCCTCGAAAATCTCGCGCAGCCTTTTCTCGGACTCGCCATAGGCCGAGCCCATGATCTCCGGGCCGGCGATGTGGAAGAACTGGGCATCGCTCTCGTTGGCGACCGCGCGCGCCAGCCTGGTCTTGCCGGTGCCGGGCGGGCCATGGAGCAAGACGCCCTTGGGCGGGTCGACGCCGAGCCGCTGGAACAGCTCGGGGTGGCGCAGCGGCAGCTCGACCATCTCGCGCAGCGCGTCGATCGTGTCGTTCATCCCGCCCAGGTCATCATAGGTGACGTCGGCGCGGCGCTCGCCGTCCTTTCGTGCCGTATATTCGGGAAGCAGCTCGACCTGCGTATTGGCATCGATGTGGACGATGCCCTTGGGGTTGGTCGACATGACGGTCAGCCGCACTTCCTGAAGGGCGAAGGCCGGGGCGTTGATCAACTGCCGGATATGGTCGGGCATGTCGGCATTGACCCGCTGGTGGCCGGCGGTGGCGACGGTGTCGCCTTCGCAGAAAGGCCGCCCGGCGAAGCTGCGCTTGAGCGCCTGTGACGATCCGTGGAGCCGAACATTGTTCTGGGCCGGCGCGAAGATGACCTTGGTCGCTGGCTTGGAGCTACTCTTGTTGACTTCGACATAATCGCCCGATCCGACCCCTGCATTGGCGCGCTGCAGTCCGTCGAGGCGGATGATGTCGAGCCCGGCATCCTCGCTGTATGGACCCAGCGCCCGGGCGGCGGTGGCGCGTTTGCCGATGATTTCGATGACGTCGCCTTCCTTGAGGTCCAGCTCTTTCATCAGCTTGACCGGCAGGCGAGCCATGCCGTGGCCGCTGTCGATCGGCGGCAGGTGGGCGACCTGAATGCGCCGGGCCAGAGTATCAACCGTCGCCATCCGCTCTTCATCCTCTTTGCTTTGCAGACTGGCCCCGACACGCCGCCCACAGGAACGGGCGGCAGGGACTGAGGTTCAATCTGGGGGCGGAACGAGCAGAAAAAAAGGCCGGGCGTCGCCGCCCGGCCAGGATCAGGAGAGGATGCCTTCGAAAAGGCATCATTTCTATTGCACTGCACCATGTTGTTCGCAAGTGCAAAATCGCAGGTGCGAAATGGCCACGGCTACATTGTTTCCGCTATTTCTTGAGACCGGCAACCGCGCGGCGCACGATGCCGCGCGGGAAGAAGCGGTGGGCCTGGGCGGTTGCCTTGTTCATCAGCCCTGGGACTACCACCGCCCTGTTGCGCTCCAGCCCCGACAGCCCGGCAGCGACGACCGGCGCCGGAGCCGCGGCAAGCTTGCTGGATGGGCTGCTGGCGCGGAACCCCGCCACCTCGCCGAATTCGGTCGCGGTCGGGCCCGGGCACAGCGCTGACACCCTGACACCGTGGCGCTTCACTTCCTCGTGAAGCGCCTCGCTGAACGACAGGACGAAGGCCTTGGTCGCGAAATAGACCGCCATGCCGGGGCCCGGCTGGAAGGCGGCGGTCGAGGCGACATTGAGGATCGCGCCGGACTTGCGCTCGATCATTCCTGATATGACTGCCTGGGCCAGCTCGACCAGCGCCCCGCAATTGAGGTCGATCATCTGGCGCTGCCGATTGCCGTCGAGCTCCGCGAAACGGCCGGTCAGGCCGAAGCCGGCGTTGTTGATCAGCAGCTCGACATGCTCGTCGTGCCCGGCGAGGTCGGCCATCAGCCGGTCGGTTGCACCAGCCGCGCTCAAATCCAGTTCGATCGCGCGGGCGTTCCCGAGCTCGGCGCACAGCGCGTCGAGCCGGTCCTTGCGGCGCGCGACCAGCACCAGCCGCTTGCCCTTGGCGCTGAGCTGGCGGGCGAAGTCCGCCCCGAGCCCCGCCGAAGCGCCGGTGACGAGAGCTACAGGTTGCGTCATCTCGGACCGAACGAATTTCGCACCTAGCCGACAGTGGCCTTGACGATCTTGCCCGGTTCACGCGGCGGCTCGCCGACCGGGAGTCCGTCGACAAATTCCATGCCGCTCTCGACCTGGCCCCAGACGGTGTACTGGTTGTCGAGGACGCGCGCGTCGTCGAAGCAGATGAAGAACTGGCTGTTGGCGCTGTGCGGATAGTTGGTGCGGGCCATGGAGCAGGTGCCGCGGACGTGCGGCTCACTCGAAAATTCGGCCTGCAGGTCGGCCAACTCGCTGCCGCCGGTGCCGGTGCCCGTCGGGTCGCCGCCCTGGGCCATGAACCCGGGAATGACGCGGTGGAACAAGACTCCGTCATAGAAGCCTTCCCGGGCCAGGCCGGTGATCCGCTCGACATGGCCGGGGGCCAGGTCGGGCCGAAGCTTGATGACGACGTCGCCGCCGCTCGAAAGGGTCAGGGTCAGGGTTTCGGCGTCGGCCATCGTCTCATCCTTGGATTCGCGTGAAAACAGGCCGCCATCTAGGCGCGCGGGACGGGTTGCGCCAGTAGGCCGACGGGCATAGGGAAGCGCCACTCAGCGGCAATTCGGATCGAGGGAGCGAGTCATGAGCGAGAGCGACGACATCGCCACCCCGCTGCGCGAGCCCGACGCCGTGCCGGTCGCGGATCGCACTCATGACGAGGAGAACCGGCTTCGCCCGCGCTTCGTCCAGGAAGTGCTCGACGCCGTCGCCGACGGCGACGACGAAGCCGCGCGCGCACTGGTCGCCGAGCTTCACCCAGCCGACATCGCCGACCTGATCGAGCTTGCTCCGGGTGACGAGCGCGGCGACCTGATCGAGGCGCTGGCCGGAATCGTCGATGCCGACGTCTTTGCCGAACTCAACGATTATGTCCGCGAGGACGTCATCGACGAGATGGAGCCGCAGCAGGTCGCCGACCTCGCGGCCCAGCTCGACACGGACGATGCCGTGGCGCTGATCGAGGATCTCGAGGAGGATGAGCAGCGCGCCGTTCTCCGCGCCATGGAGCCCGACGATCGAGCGGCGGTCGAGGAAGCGCTGACCTACGGCGAGGAGACCGCCGGCCGGCTGATGCAGCGCGACCTGATCGCGGTGCCCGAGCATTGGCAGGTCGGCCAGGTGATCGACTATCTCCGCTCGACGGAAGAGCTGGCGACCGACTTCTGGGAAGTGTTCGTCGTTTCTCCCGATCACCATCCGGTCGGCACCTGCAAGCTGTCGACCATCCTCCGCTCGCCCCGGTCGACCCAGGTCGGCGACATCATGATGCGCAAGCAAACACTGATCCCGGTCGACATGGACCAGGAAGAGGTGGCGCTGAAATTCCAGAAATATGCGCTGATCTCCGCCGCGGTGGTCGATCCGAACGGCCGGCTGGTCGGAATGATCACCGTCGACGACATCGTCCATATCATCCAGGAGGAAGCCGGCGAGGACGTGCTGCTGCTGTCCGGGGCCGGCGAGGGCGATATCAACGAGCCGGTAGTGGACACCTATCGCTCGCGGGTCCGCTGGCTGGCGGCGAACCTGCTGACCGCCCTGGTCGCATCGCTGGTCATCAGCCGCTTCGAGGATTCGATCGAGCGGATGGCGGTGCTGGCCGCGTTGATGCCGATCGTCGCCGGGGTCGGCGGCAATGCC
The DNA here is from genome assembly GCA_035711585.1 of Sphingomicrobium sp. Taxonomy (GTDB): domain Bacteria; phylum Pseudomonadota; class Alphaproteobacteria; order Sphingomonadales; family Sphingomonadaceae; genus Sphingomicrobium. Next base: position 17,424 of record DASTCB010000047.1, on the reverse strand, counting down.
GGGACCCAAACCTTGGCAGTGACGGTCCGCGCCATCGCCACCAACCAGCTGACCGGTTCCAATCATTGGAGGGCCGTGTGGCGTGAGATTCGCGTTGCGATGATGAACGGCCTCACCATCGCCGTGCTGATCGGCATCGGCGTCACCCTGGTGCTCGGCTCGCCCCAGCTGGGCGGAGTGATCGCCGCGGCGATGCTGACCAACATCGTCATCGCCGGGCTGGCCGGAGTGCTGGTTCCGCTGGGGCTCGAACGGGCGGGCGCCGACCCGGCGGTGGCCTCCAGCGTGTTTGTCACCATGGTGACCGATTCCATGGGCTTTCTGGTGTTCCTCGGCCTCGCCAGCGGGGCCGGCCTGGCCGCCTAGTCAGCGATCATCGGGCTTCCATTGAGCCGGCGGAATGTCGCGCCGGGCCAGTCGCTGGGCAAGGCCGATCGTGGTGCCCACGGCGATGGCGACGGTCAGGTTGCTGACCAGGGTCAGGATCATCGTCAGGAAAAGCAGGAATCGGTCGGCAGGCCTCAGCTTGAGTCGCTCTCGCCAGCGATGGGGCTCGCTCATCGACCAGGCGGTGATGATCAGCAGCGCGGCAAGCGCTGGCATGGCGAGATAGCCCGCCAGCGGCGCAGCCGCTACGACAAACAGCAGAATCGCCAATGCATGGATTATTCCAGCTACGGGCGTCCGCCCGCCGGCGCGGACATTGGCCGCGGTTCGGGCGATCGCCCCGGTTGCCGGCAGGCCGCCGAACAAGGGCGATGCGATGTTGGCGGCACCTTGGGCAATCAGCTCGGCATTGGAGCGATGGCTGCTTCCGATCATCCGGTCGGCAACGATTGCCGATAGCAGGGATTCGACGCCGGCGAGAAAGGCGATGACCAGAGCCGACGGCAGAAGCTCGCCGATCCGGGCGAGGGTGATGTGGGGAAGCGAAGGGTAGGGCAGCCCCCCGGCCAGGCTGCCGAATCGGGAATGGATCGTTTCGACTGGAAGCGACGCCAGGGCCACCGCCGCGGAGGCGAGCGCCAGCACGACAATCGAGCTGGCCCGCCGCTTGAGTAGCGCGATCGCTGCGATCGAGGCCAGCCCAATGCCCGCGGCAGCAAAACTCGCGGAATGGCGTGCGCTCCACAGGACTGGCGCCGCCTCGACCAGGTCGGCGGGGAGCCTGGCGATGTCCAGTCCGAGCAAATCCTTCAGCTGGCTGATGGCGATGATCAGGGCGATGCCGACCGTGAACCCCTCAATCACCGCTTCGGGAATCAGCGCGATGATATTTCCGGCGCGGGCCAGGGCGGCGATGATCAGGATGAAACCGGCCATCAGCGTCGCCAGCAGTAGTCCGTCGAAGCCGAACTGCTCGATCACGCCATAGACCACGACGATGAAGGCCCCGGTGGGACCGCCGATCTGCACCCGACTTCCGCCGAGGGCCGAAATCAGCAATCCGCCGATGATGGCCGTCGCCAGCCCGGCCGCGGGCTCGGCGCCGGAGGCGATGGCGATGGCGAGGCTGAGGGGAAGGGCGATCATCGCAACGACGATCCCGGCCAGCGCGTCGGTCATGAAGAGCCGGGCGGAATAGTCGCGGAGCGTGGTGAGCAGCTTGGGTTTCACGGCCCTTGGCTAGGACCGAATCATTGTTTCGGGCAAGGACCGGTTGGATTGACCGGCAACACGAGGGCACCCATGTCATGCTGGTGCCGAAGCTTCATCTGACCAAGGTCGCCGTAGGCTGCGCCAGCCTCGAGGCGCTGCAGAACCGCATCGCTCGCCGGGTGAGCGGCGGAGTGGTGCGCGTGCCGACGCGCATGCGGCCGAAGCGGATGGAAGAGCTGGTCGGCGGCTCGCTTCACTGGATCGTCAAGCACCGGATCATCGCCCGCCAGCAGATCTTGCGCTTCGCAGATCGTAGCGATGGCAGGCTCGACATTGTCTGCTCGGCCGAGCTGGTCGTCGTGCCGGCCAAGCCCAAACGAGCTCATCAAGGCTGGCGCTACCTGGACGACCAGGACGCTCCCACCGGCGAGGATGACGGGAGCGGGTTGGCCGAGCTGCCGCCACGGCTCTACGGGCGGCTGGCGGCACTCGCGCTGGTCTGATTCCGGAGATAGGCGATCAGCGCTTCCCGCTGATCCGTGTCACGGAGCCCATGATAGGTCATGCTGGTGCCAGGCACGAGCGCCTCGGGATCGGCGGCGTAGCGGTCGAGCAATTCCTCGGTCCAGCGCGGTTCGCGGCTGGAGAACTCCTTGAGCGCCGCCGAATAGTCGAAGCCAGGCTCGGCCGCGACCGGCCGGCCGACGATGCCGTGCAGGGTCGGCCCCTGGAGGTCGTTCTGGCCGGGCTCCAGCGCATGGCAGCTGTAGCATTGCCGATAGGCGCGCTCGCCTCGGGCGAGCTGGTCCGGTGACGGCGGCCTGGCTGCGCAGGCCAGGAGCATGGCGCCGCCCAAGGCGAAGACGAGCTTCACTGGCCCTTGGCGGTTCGGACCAGCATCACCCGGTTGGTGCCCGATTCGGGCAGGTAGACTTCCCCGGGACGGCCGAGGATCTGGCGGACGTTTGCATCGGGCCCGCTGCCTGGAATCGAGGTCCATTGCTCGGTCCGGGGATCGAAGGTTAGCGTCGCATTGGCCCCGAAATCCGTGACCCAGACCATGTCCCGCTCATCGACGTAGACGGCGTAGGCCTTGGGCTTGTCGCCGGGCAGCTTCCAGCTCTTCCACGTCTTGGTGGCCGGCGAATAGCGGCTCAGCTGCCCGCTGTTCCATTCGGAAATCCACAGGTCGCCCTTGCTGTCGGACCAGACCCGCCGGGCGCCCTGGTTGGGGGTGGGCGGCTCGATGACCGTCGCCTCGCCGGTCTTTCGGTCGATCCGGGCCAGATGGCTTCCCGCCAGCGAGACATAATAGACATCGCCCCCGGGCGTGGCCGCGATGCCATAGGGTCCGCGGCCGTCGGGGTCCTTGAAGATTTTCATCTCTCCGGTCCTGGGGTCGAGCCGCCCGTAGATTCCATTCTGCCCGGTGAACCAATGAATGCCGTCGCCGTCGAACGTGCCGGTGTTGAGGTTGGCATAGCCGGTTTCGGCGGGCAGCTTCCAAACGGTGACCTTCTCGGTCGTGGGATCGTAGCGGACGATCGCGTTGAGGCCGCTGTCGGTGATCCACGCGGCCCCGTCCGGCCCCTGGATCACGCCGTGCGGGGCGGAGCCTTCGCCTAGAGGCACCTCGCGAACGTCGCCGGTCTTGGGATCGATGATCCCGAGCGTACCTTGGCGCTGGCCGGTGTACCAGATCTTGCCGTCGGGCGCCGGGGCGACGTCATGCACCCGCCCTTCGCCTGGAAGGCCGAAGACTCGGACATTCGGATCGGGCTTGGCAGCGGGCTGCTCGGCGCAGGCCGGGACGGAGAGGCTGGCGACAGCCAGGGCAAGAAAAAGGGTCCTCATCGGCGCGACTCCTGAAGGAACCGCCCGATTATGAACCGGCATTCTTGGACGGGTCTAGTAGCGGCTGTCGTCCTTGCAGCCGACGACATTGGCCGAGCCCTGCGCCTTGACGGTGCAGGCAGGGCTGCCGGTGAGGGTGACCGACGCAAGGCCGGTGGCGTTGACCTTGGCGCTGTTGCTGACGTTGGCGCGGACGAACGATGGTCCCTCGGCGCCGATCATCGCGTCCTTGACCCTGAGCCCGTCCCCTTCGAACGAGGAGGTTCCGCGCACCTTGGTGGTCAGTTTCGCCGCCTTTCCGGAGAGACGAACGCTGCCTGTCCCGGAAACGCCGACGTAGAGCTGGTCGACATCGGCGTCGGCAATGCGTGCGTTGCCGGATCCGTGGATCGACAGGTCGAAGCTGAGGCCTTTGACCCGGTCGATCGCCAGCGCTCCGGCCCCGTTGATCCACCCGTTGCGAAGGTCGTGCGTGCCGACCTCGATCGTCACCGGGCCGCGGCCTTCGCCGGGATAGCCGCCCCAGCCGCCGCTGCTGGCTTTCACCACCAGCGTGCGGCCCTCGACCTTGATCGAGACGCCCTCGAGTGCGGCCTGGGCTCCAGTCGCGCGGGCAAATGGCGCGACATTGGTCTTGAGGCTCACTTGATAGGGCCCGTCGATCCGGACACGGTCGAAGCCGGTGACCGTATAGGTTCGTGTGACGGCAGGCTGCGCGGCAACGGCCGGCAGGCCGGCCAGGGCAAGCAGGGCGAGAATGGGCGCACGGTCGATCATCCGCCCATCCTCGCCTGACATGGTTAACGAAGCGTAATCAGCGGCAGCTGACGTTGCCCGATCCGGCCTTGGACACGCTGCACTTGCCGCCGCCGGACACTTCGACATTGCCCGAGCCCATGATCGAGACATCGGCGCTTTCGCTGGCGTTGGCGTTGACATTGCCCGAACCGGCGATCGAAACATCGGCCGTCCGGGCAGCGAGCCCGCCGGCGCGAATGTCGCCCGAACCGGCGATCGACAATTCGACGCTGTCTGCCTTGCCCGCCGCCTCGACGTCGCCCGATCCGGCGATCGCCAATTTGACCTTGCCTCCCGCGACCTGGCCGATGCGCATGTCGCCCGAACCGGCGACGTCACCGTCGAAGTCGCCGGCGACACGGTCGACCGTCACTCCGCCCGATCCAGCGATCGCTGCGCCGTGCAGCGCGGCAGTGTTGACCGTGAATACGGCCTTTCCGTCGCGCCAGGTCCAGCGCACGCCGCGCTGCTTCTTCGGCTTGATCTTCAGCGTGCCGCCCTCGACCACCACCTCGGTCTCGTCGAGCAGGGCGGAGCCGCCCTTCGCGGTGACGCCGCCCTGGCCTCCGGTCACCACATTGACCTCATAGGGCCCGGCAACGGCGACCTTGTCGAACGGGCCGACCTGGTAGCTGCGAGTCACTTCGGGTCCCGGATCGCGTTCTTCGGCGTCGGCGCCGACGTGGCACCCCCCGGCAAGCAGGATCGCAGCAGCGGCAGAAGCAATACGGATCGACATCAATCGGCCTCCTCTTGGCGTATTATTCAGATAATACACCAAGGTCCGCGAGGTGCAACCGGAAAAACTCGGCTACCGGCGGCAGACGGCCTCATCGGAAGACGACAGCCGTGAAAGAGTGGGTATGGGAGCGGTGGCGATCTCGACCCCAGTGGACCCGCACTTGCGAAGCTGGAAGCGGACCTTTCGGGCCCGGAAGTCGAGTGACACCCGCCGAAATGTCTCCAGCAGGTCGGTCCCAATCAACAGGGCGGGCTGATCAGCCAGCCCGAACACCTTGAACGGTGGCACGTCGGCGAAGGCGACCGGCACGTTGCGCAGGGTAACCGACCCAAGCTTGAGTTCGCCGATTCGCGCCATTTGCAGATTGACGGTTACGCCCGTAACCCCGGTCGTCGGCATGGTGAAAATCTTGTCGCGATTGCCACCGCGGATCAGCTTGTCGCGAAGCGCGAGGTTGCCGATCGTCACCTCGGAGCCCGTGTCGATCACCGCTTCGATCGGCAGCCGCGCCGCCACGACCTCCGTCAGGATCAGCTGGCCGCGTTGGCGCCGAGCTCTCACCACGATTTCGCCATCCAGTTCAATGGCGGGCAGGCTCGCGTCCTCAACCTTGATGACCTGCTTCTCGAAATCCATCATCAGCCGCTGGTGGACCAATGCGTCGATCCCGACCATGCCGTCGCCGCCCAGATCCCCCTCCTTGAGCGCTGGGACCTCCAGGTCCCTGATCGTGCTTTTACCCAAGGTCAATTCTGCAACCTTGACCCTGTCGACCAGGTGTCGCGCAGTCATGCTGTTCAAAATCGCCGGCCTCCCCAGCGGCAATTGCTGTTCGCGCGCGATGCGCAGGCCGACGACCGACGTGTCGGCGCCGCTGTCGACCAGGAATCGGTAAGGACCGCGTCCGTTGACGAGCACTTCCACAGTCATGCGCGTGCTGACCATCCGGGCGTTGATGTCGTCGCCCCCGATCAACAGCGAATTGTCAATCGCGGCGGGCGGCAGCGGGGGCATGGTCGAGGGCCCGGGCGGAGCAGGCTTGGGCTTGCCGATGCCGGTCGCTTGAGCGCTTGCCGCCACATCGCCGGCCATCGCCGCCAATGAGAGTGACAGTGCCAGCATCAGGCTGCGACTGGGCCTGGGCAATGCTACCTCCCCTAAACGTCTCAATATAATAGCAAACCGTCGTGAATGTTAGCTTTCCAGCCAAACTAGACGGATGGCGGGCCTGTTCGACGGGCGGAGGATTGCTTCCCAAAAGAAAAGGGCGCCCGGTGAGGGGCGCCCTTTGCCGTTCGGCTTAAAAAGACGCTTAAGCCGCTTCTTTCGCCTTGTTGTGGATCGGCCAGGCCTTGTTGAGCACGTCGAGGATCTTGGCCAGCGCGGCCTTCTCGTCGGTCTGCTCCATCGCCGCCAGCTCGCGCGCCAGGCGCGACGAGGCCGCCTCGAAGATCTGCCGTTCCGAATAGCTCTGCTCCGGCGCGTCGTCCGGGCGGAAGAGGTCGCGGACCACCTCGGCGATCGACGTCAGGTCGCCCGAATTGATCTTCGCCTCATATTCCTGGGCGCGACGCGACCACATGGTGCGCTTGACCTTGGGCTTGCCCTTCAGAGTCTCCAGCGCGTCCTTCATCGTCTTGTCGCTCGAAAGCTTGCGCATGCCGACCGAGTCCGCCTTGGCGACCGGAACGCGAAGCGTCATCTTCTCCTTCTCGAAGCGCAGGACGTAGAGCTCGAGACTGGTTCCCGCGATCTCGGTGCTCTGCAGCTCGACCACCCGGCCAACGCCATGCTTGGGGTACACCACATAATCGCCAACATCGAAGTTAAGGGCCTTCACAGCCATTCCGTCACCTCATTCAAAAATGCGCACTTGTGTTGAGCCGACCGGCACCGTAATCGCCCCCCAACAGCGACCCCCCGGTCAGGCAAAACTCCGTGCGGTTGCAAACTTGCTATGAAACGACCGCCGCGGACCCGCGACGGCCGAGACAATTATATAGCAGAAAAATTATCAGATTTCGAGTCCCAGCTGTCTGGGAGCCGACTCGTCCGGCTCGACGATTGAATGCAGCCCGAGCCCGAGAAGGCGGATGCCCTTCGGCACCGGGATGAGCCCTTCCATCAGCGACTGGCCGGCCGCTTCGAACGAGGCGAAATCCGGCACCGGCGAGGCAAAGCTTTTCGACCGGGTAATCAGCGAAAAATCGGCGAACTTTACCTTCAGCGTGACCGTCCTGCCCTGGACCTCGGCCCGCTCGATCCGCTGCCAGGCATAGCCGGCGACGCGGGAGAGCTCGCGGCGAAGGTCGTCCGCGTGCGAATAGTCGACGTCGAACGTCCGTTCAGCGCTGACCGACTTGTAGGGCCTGTCCGGCTTTACCTCGCGCTCGTCGATTCCGCGGGCGATTCGCCAGTACCAGCGCCCCGACGAACCGAAGTGCGCTTCCAGCTGCTCGATCGGCCAGGACGCCAGGTCGGCGCCGGTATCGATGCCCAGCCGCTCCATCTTCGCGGCGGTGACCGGCCCGACTCCGTGAAATCGCTTGACCGGCAGGGAGGCGACGAAGGCCGCGCCCTTGTGCGGCGGGATGACGCACAGCCCGTCGGGCTTGTTCTGGTCGCTCGCCAGCTTGGCGATGAACTTGCAGTAGCTGACTCCGGCCGACGCGGTGAGCCCGGTCTCGGCCCTGATCCGGGCGCGGATTTCCTCGGCGATCGCCTTCGCGGAGCCCAGTCCGCGCCGGTCGTCGGTCACGTCGAGATAGGCTTCGTCAAGGCTCAGCGGCTCGATCAGCTCGGTGTAATCGGCGAAGATCGCGCGGATCTGCTGCGATACGGAGCGATAGACGTCGAACCGCGGCTTGACGAAGATCAGCTCCGGGCAGCGCCGTCTGGCGGTGACGGAAGGCATGGCGGAGCGTACTCCATATTTGCGCGCCTCGTAGCTGGCCGCCGCCACCACGCCGCGGTGGCCGCCGCCGACCGCCACCGGCTTGCCCCTGAGCTCGGGATCGTCGCGCTGCTCGACCGACGCGTAGAAGGCGTCCATGTCGATGTGCAGGATCTTGCGGCTCGGGGATTCGGTCACGGAAGAAAAATTCTGTCCTACACGACTGCTTTGTGTCTAGCGTCGTCAACGTCGTTTCGTTGGATGCCAGAAGCCCTCGCGATTGGCTCCGCGAGTGCGAACATTGTGAACATTGGCGGGAACCGGCTTTGCAACCTCCGGCGCAATCTGCTTAAGGGCGCCGCAATTCACTCCAGCGGGACTCGCCCATGAACATCCACGAATATCAGGCCAAGGAGCTGCTCGCCAATTTCGGCGTGCCGGTCCCTGCCGGCCATGCCGCCATGAGCGTCGAGGAGGCGGTTGCGGCGGCCGAGCGGCTTCCCGGGCCGCTGTGGGTGGTCAAGTCACAGATCCATGCCGGCGGCCGCGGCAAGGGCAGGTTCAAGGAACTGGGCCCAGACGCGAAGGGCGGCGTCCGCCTCGCCCGTTCGATCGACGAGGTCCGCTCGAACGCCGAGGAGATGCTGGGCAAGACGCTGGTCACCGTCCAGACCGGGCCCGAGGGCAAGCAGGTCCAGCGGCTCTACATCACCGACGGCGTCGACATCGCCAAGGAATTCTACCTGGCGCTGCTGGTCGACCGCGGCACCGGCCGCATCGCCATCGTCGCCTCGACCGAGGGAGGGATGGACATCGAGGCGGTCGCCCATGACACGCCGGAGAAGATCGAAACCATCACCATCGATCCCGCGACCGGGCTGATGCCGCACCACGGCCGCGCGGTCGCCGCGGCGCTGGAGCTGACCGGCGACCTCGCCAAGCAGGCGGCCAATGTGCTGGCCAAGCTCTACGACGCCTTCCTCGGCACCGACGCATCGCAGATCGAGATCAACCCGCTGGCGATCACCGATCAGGGCAAGCTGATGGTGCTCGACGCCAAGGTCGGGTTCGACAGCAATGCCGAGTTCCGCCACCCGGACCTGGAGCAGCTGCGCGACATCAGCGAGGAGGACCCGATGGAGGTCGAGGCGTCGAAGCACGACCTCGCCTACATCAAGCTGGACGGCAACATCGGTTGCATGGTCAACGGCGCCGGCCTCGCCATGGCGACGATGGACATTATCAAGCTGGAAGGCGCCGAGCCCGCCAACTTCCTCGATGTCGGCGGCGGAGCGAGCAAGGAAAAGGTCACCGCCGCGTTCAAGATCATTTTGAGCGACCCTTCGGTGAAGGGCATATTGGTCAACATCTTCGGCGGGATCATGCGCTGCGACATCATCGCCGAGGGCATTGTCGAGGCGGCCAAGGAAGTGTCGCTGTCGGTGCCGCTGGTGGTCCGGCTCGAAGGCACCAATGTCCAGCAGGGCAAGGACATCCTCGCCATGAGCGGCCTTCCGATCGTCGCCGCTGACGATCTCGGCGACGCAGCGAAGAAGATCGTCGCCCAGGTCAAGGTCCCCGCTTAACCAATTCCGTTCGGGCTGAGCTTGTCGAAGCCCAATTTTTCTTGAAGGTAAGAACAGCCCTTCGACAGGCTCAGGGCGAACGGGTGTGGAGAATAAACCGATGAAATTACTCGTCGCCGTCAAGCGAGTGATCGATTTCAACGTCAAGCCGCGGGTCAGGATGGACGGCTCGGGCGTCGACCTCGCCAATGTCAAAATGTCGATGAACCCGTTCGACGAAATCGCGGTCGAGGAGGCGATCCGCCTCAAGGAGAAGGGCATCGCGACCGAGATCGTCGCCGTCTCGATCGGTCCGGCCAAGGCGCAGGAGACGCTCCGCACCGCGCTGGCGATGGGGGCGGACCGCGCCATTCTCGTCCAGACCGAGGAGGAAGTCGAGCCACTGGCCGTCGCCAAGATCCTGAAAGGCATTGCGGCTGAGGAAAATCCCGACCTCATCATCCTCGGCAAGCAGGCGATCGACGACGATTCGAACCAGACCGGTCAGATGCTGGCCGCGCTGCTCGACTGGCCGCAGGGCACCTTCGCCTCCAAGGTGGAGGTCGCGGGCGGCGATTTGAACGTAACCCGTGAGGTCGACGGCGGCCTCGAGACGGTCAAGCTGGCGACGCCGGCGGTGGTCACCACCGACCTCCGCCTCAACGAGCCGCGCTACGCCTCGCTGCCCAACATCATGAAGGCCAAATCGAAGCCGCTCGCGACCAAGTCGCCCGGCGACTATGGGGTCGACGTCGCGCCGCGGCTTGAGACGATCAAAGTCACCGAGCCGCCCAAGCGACAGGCAGGGATCAAGGTCGGTTCGGTCGACGAGCTGGTGGGCAAGCTGAAGGCGCTGGGAGTGGCCAAATGAAGACTCTGGTTCTGGTCGAGCATGACGGTTCGTCGATCAAGGAGGCAACCCTCGCCACGGTGACCGCCGCCGCGCAGCTCGGCGAGGTTCACCTGCTGGTCGCCGGCGGCTCCGAGGGCATCGGGGGAGCCGCGGCAAAGATCGCCGGCGTGCAGGAGGTCCATGTCGCCGCCGCGGCGCACCTCGAGCACCAGCTGGCCGAGGATGTCGCTCCGGTCGCTGCCCGGCTGATGGCCGACTATGACGCCTTCCTCGCGCCCGCCACGACCACGGGCAAGAATGTCGCGCCGCGCGTTGCCGCTTTGCTCGACGTGATGCAGATCAGCGACATCATCGGGATCGAGGACGACAGCACGTTCGTCCGCCCGATCTACGCCGGCAATGCCATCGCCACGGTGCGCTCGAAGGATGCCAAGAAGGTCATCACGGTCCGCGGCACGGCGTTCGAAAAGGCCGCCACCAGCGGCGGTTCGGCCACCGTTGAAGCGGTCGACGCCGGCGGCGCGTCGGGCAAGTCGTCCTTCGTAGGCGCGGAACTCAGCAAGTCGGAGCGCCCGGAACTGACCAGCGCCAGGGTGATCGTCTCAGGTGGCCGCGCCTTCGGCTCCAACGACCAGTTCCACGGCCTGCTCGACCCGCTCGCCGACAGGCTCGGAGCGGCTGTCGGCGCGTCGCGCGCCGCAGTCGACGCCGGTTACGCGCCCAACGACTATCAGGTCGGCCAGACGGGCAAGATCGTCGCCCCTGAAGTCTATATCGCCATCGGCATTTCGGGCGCCATCCAGCACCTCGCGGGAATGAAGGATTCGAAGGTGATCGTCGCCATCAACAAGGACGAGGAAGCGCCGATCTTCCAGGTTGCGGACATCGGCCTGGTCGGCGACCTGTTCAAGATCGTCCCCGAGCTGACCGAGAAGCTTTAAAGGCTAACGAAGCCACTCCGGCAGTGGCAGCGATGCCGCGTCGGCGAGGTCCAGCCGTCGACGGACCAGCGCCCAGCGGTCCCGATCGACCAGCACCTCGGGCGTGAGCGGACGGCTATTGTAGCCGCTCGACATCGCCGCTCCATAGGCCCCCGCGGTGCGGAAGATGACCAGATCGCCCTCGCCAACCCGGTCCATCGCCCGCGACAGGGCGAAGGTGTCGCCGCTCTCGCACACCGGACCGACGACGTTGGCGGTCATCTGATCGCCCACTGGCCGAACCGCCTCGACATGGTGATAGGCATCGTAAAGCGCGGGGCGCATGAGGTCGTTCATCGCCGCATCGACGATCAGCCACGGCGAGCGCTCGCCGGGCTTTACCCGAACCACCCTGGTCAGGAGCACCCCGGCATTGCCGCTGATCAGCCTGCCCGGCTCGAAGGCGAGGCGGATGTCCCAGTCCCTGGTGATCCGCTTGACCATCGCGCCATATTCGGCCGGAGTTGGCGGCTCTGGCTGGCCGGCGCCATAAGGAACTCCGAGCCCGCCGCCGAGGTCGGCGACCTGCAAGTCAAAGCCATCCGCGCGAAGATCGCGGAGCAGCGACCCGAGCCGTTCGAACGCTGCCTCGAGCGGGGCAAGATCAGTCAGCTGGCTGCCGATATGGACGGTGATGCCGGTGACCTTCAGATTGGGGAGATCGCGAACGATCCGGAACGCGTCGATCGCGTGGCTGGCCGGCAAGCCGAACTTGTTCTCCGCCGTGCCCGTCGTGATCTTGGCGTGGGTCCCCGGCTCGACATCGGGATTGATGCGCAGCGCGACCGGCGCTTCCATGTCCATCGACCGGGCGACGACCGACAGCGTGTGGGCTTCCTGCACAGATTCCAGGTTGAACTGCAGCAGCCCGCCCGCCAGCGCCTCGGCCATTTCGTCGGCCGTCTTGCCCACCCCCGAAAAGAGGATGGTTCCCGGCGCCATGCCTGCTGCCCGAGCCGCGCGATATTCGCCGATCGACACAATGTCCGCCCCAAGGCCCTCGCGGGCCAGCACGGCGAGCACCGCCGGATTGGGATTGGCCTTGACCGCATAGGCGATCAGCGGGTTGTCGAGTCCGCCGAGCGCTTCTTTCAATACCTGCGCATGGCGCCGAAGCGTCGCCGCTGAATAGACATAGACGGGGGTCCCGACCTCGTCCGAGATTTGCTCGAGCGGCACATCTTCGCAGTGAAGCGCCCCGTCCTTCAGGTCGAAATGATCCATGGCGGGCGAACGCTTAATCGGGTTGGTCGGCTCCGAACAGCTCTTCGGCCTCGGCGCGGGTCCCCTCATCGCATTCGATCGGCGGAGCAAGCCGCAGCACGGCAAAGCCGGCGATGGCGGACGCCAGCGATCCGGCGAGAATCCCGATCTTGGCTTCATCGATCAGCTGCGAGCTTTCGGCAAAGGCCAGCGCGCCGATGAACAGGCTCATGGTGAAGCCGATCCCGCACAGCAGCGAGGCGCCATAGACTTGCGGCCAGGTCGCGCCCTCCGGCCTGGGGGCAAGCCCGGCCTTCACCGTCAGCCACAAGGCGCCGAAGATGCCGAGCTGCTTGCCGAGGAACAGGCCGAGCATGACGGCGAGCGGCAGCGGCAGGGTCAGCACGCTTGCCCCGGCGGATAGCGAAACCCCGGCGGATGCCAAGCCGAACAGGGGGACGACACCGAACATCACCCAGGGATGGATGTCGTGTTCGAGCCGCTTGAGCGGCGAATGCGGCTCGCCGCGGCCGAGCGGGATGGTCAGCGCGGTCAGGACCCCGGCGATGGTCGCATGGACCCCGCTGGCAAGCATCAGCAGCCACATCAATGCAAAGCCGATGAGGAAGGGCCAGAGCTTTCGCACTCCGAACTGGCCGAGGCCGGCCAGGGCGCCGGCAACCGCCAGCGCTCCGGCGAGAGCCGGGACATTGAGCTCGGCGGTATAGAATAGGGCAATAATGATCACCGCACCGATGTCGTCGACGATCGCAAGGGTTACCAGCAGCAGCTTGATCGACGGGGGTGCGTGGCGGCCGAGGATCGCCAGAACGCCGACCGCGAAGGCGATGTCTGTTGCCGCGGGAATCGCCCAGCCGCGAAGCAGCGACGCGTCTCCGCCGACGACAAGGACATAGACCAGTGCCGGCATTGCCATCCCCGCGGCCGCGGCGATGATCGGCAGCCGTCGCTCGGCGGGGGTCGAAAGGCGGCCGTCGAACCATTCGCGCTTCACCTCCAGCCCGACCAGCAGGAAGAAGATCGCCATCAGCCCGTCGGCGATACAATGGAAGAGGTCCAGCTGGCCGTAGCGCGGGAGAGGCGGACCGAACTTCAGGTGGAGCAGAGCTTCATAGGCGCCCGCTAGCGGGCTGTTCGCCACGACCAACGCCGCCGCCGCCGCCGCGATCAGCAGCAGGCCGGCAGCTTTGTCGAGCCGTTGCTGGCGCTTGGAGGAACCGGCCATGCGCCAGCCGTAGCAAGCCGAACGAGCGAAGGTCGAGAGTTATCGGGTGGCTAGTTGATCGCGTTGCTCGTCATGCCCCCGGCATAACTGCGCTACGCGATGGTGCCCAGGGGCGGGATCGAACCACCGACACTGCGATTTTCAGTCGCATGCTCTACCAACTGAGCTACCTGGGCCCACATTCACGCGCCGGATGGCGCCGCGAGCGAGCGCGTCCCTAGCGGTCGCCCTCGTCGCTGTCCAGCCCTTGCGATTGGCCCGGCGGCCCAGGGATTTTATAGCCCTCGTCGAGCCAGCGCAGCAGGTCGCGATCCTTGCAGCGGCGGCTGCAGAATGGCGCATCTTCCTTCGACGGCGGCTTGCCGCACAGCGGGCAGGGTTTAGGCTTGGTCGGCATGTCCGGCCGACATGGCAAGCGAGGGATCGCCGCGCAAGGTCACCGTCCCGCCAACCTGCCGCGACAGCAGCTCTATCCAATCGGACTTTGCCTCCAGCGCGGCGATTACCATCGGGTGGGCCGCCAGCCGGATCGCCCCAACTTCGCGACCAGCGCGGCGCAGCAGGGCGCGGGCCTCAAAGGCTGCGGGCTGGGCGGCCAGCTCGAACAGTGAGGCATGGGAGCGCGGCCGGACGATCTGGAGGAAGCCGAACCCGTTGACGGCAGTCCGCTCGAACGGCTTCGGAAGCACCGCCTCGACCGCTTCGGCGGCGGCCTGGCGCGCGGCCTTCCCCTCGACCGTGGGCAGGTCGACCCCGATCGAGCCGCCGACGCCATGACGCCGGATCGCTTGCGCCGCCGCCCTCGCCCCGGCGACCGCCAGCTCCGCTGGCGGCAAATGGCCGTCGACGTCGATCAGCGTCATCGCCGGGGTGAGCGACACGCGCAGCTCGCCGCCCGGGAAGGCGATGATCCCGCTGCGCGCCTCGTCGAGCAGATCGGACCAGCCCGCAGCCTCGAGCGGGTCGGCCTGGTTCGGAAATGGGACTTCCCGGCCTTTGGGTCCGCTAGCCGGACGCGACGCTTCTTCCGTCGCGCGAGCAAGCGCCCGCTTCCATGTTTCGCTTCCGCCCAGCGCCTCGCGGGTCACCTCGATGTTGAGTGTCGCGCCCTCAGTGATGCCAGGCGCTCCCTTGGGCAGCAGATATTCCTGGCCTCCGGCGACTGCCACCGCATTGCGTCCAGTGCTCTTGAGGCCGGCCTCCAACACGGTCCCGGCAGGGACCAGGCCTTCACGGATGATCCGAGCCTCGACGATCCGGCCATCCTCAACCAGCACCGCGCGTATTTCGCCGATCCCGCGCTCGATCAGCCATTCAGGGGATGGCATAGCCCGCGCTCTTCAGCAGCAGCCTTGTCTCGGCCAGCGGCAGCCCGACGACGTTGGAATAGCTGCCGGCGATGTGGCGGACATAGACCTCGCCATAACCCTGCAGCGCATAGCCGCCGGCCTTGCCATGCCATTCGCCATGGCCTGCGTAATAGTCGATTTCCTCATCGGACAGCCGCTTCATGGCGATCATCGTCTCGACCACCCGGCTGCGCGTCGGGCTGCCCGGAATGGCGACCGCCACGCCGGTCAACACCCGGTGCCGCCGTCCCGACAACAGCTTCATGCAGGCGCGCAGCGTCGCCTCGTCCTCGACCTTGGGCAGGATCCGCCGGCCGATGGCGACCACCGTGTCGGCAGCCAGCACCAGCGCCTGGCTGTGCCGCGCCGCGACGGTTTCGGCCTTCTCGACCGCCAGCCGCAGCGCATGGCCGCGCGGCAGTTCTCCGGCCGGCACACTCTCGTCGATATGGGCGGGGTCGACCGCGTCGGGCGTGACTCCGATGCGGTCCAGCAAGTCGAGGCGGCGTGGACTCGCCGAAGCCAGGATCAGGCGCATTTACGCGCCGGGGCCGGGGCCCCCGCGCCCGGGCATGAAGCGGTAAGTGATGCGCCCCTTGGTCAGGTCATAGGGCGTCAGCTCGACCAGCACTTCGTCGCCGGTCAGCACGCGGATGCGGTTCTTGCGCATCTTGCCCGCGGTGTGGCCGAGGATCTCATGGCCATTCTCCAGCTCGACGCGGAACATCGCATTGGGCAGCAGCTCGACCACCCGTCCGCGCATCTCGAGAAGTTCTTCCTTGGCCATTCAAATCCTTTGCACCGAAAACTGGGTTGGCGGCTCATAGCGGCAGAGCCGCGCAAAGAAAAGGCGGGGGCCGTCTAGACCGTGAAGACGGTAGAACCGGTGGTTTGGCGCGCTTCCAGCGCTCGATGAGCTTCCGCTGCGTCACGCAAGGCGAACCGCTGATTGACCTCAATTTTCAGTCGCCCGGCCAACAGCATCTCGAACAGTTCGCTCGCAGCGGTTTCCAATTCCGTCCGAGTGGCGATGTAACTGAACAGCGTCGGGCGGGTGAGGAACAACGACCCCTTCTGCGACAACAGCAGCGGGGTGAACGGTTCGACCGGTCCCGAAGCATTGCCGAAGCTCACCATCAGCCCGCGCGGCCTTAAGCAGTCGAGCGATCTCAAGAACGTGTCCCGGCCGACGGAATCATAGACCACGGGAAGCTTTGCGCCGCTCGTGATCCGCTCAACCTCCGTGACAAAATCCTGCTTCGAGGTGACGATCGCATGTTGGCAGCCATGGGCCTGCGCCAATTCGGCCTTCTCCTCGCTCGACACCGTTCCGATGACAGTCGCCCCGAGCGACGCCGCCCATTGGCAAAGGATTAGCCCGACGCCTCCGGCTGCCGCGTGAAGCAGGATCGGCTCCCCCGGCTGGAGTGCGTGAACCTGGCGCACCAGCATCTGCACCGTCATGCCCTGGAGCATTGCCGCTGCTGCCTGCTCGTCGCTGATCGCATCGGGGATCTTTACCAGCCGGTCGGCGGCAATGAGGCGCTCTTCGGCATAAGCCCCGATCGGCCCGGCATAGGCGACGCGGTCGCCCGGCCTCAGCCAATCCACGTCCGGTCCGCAGGCCTCCACCACTCCCGCCGCCTCGACCCCCGGGATAAATGGCGAGGGCTGGGGATAGAGCCCGGTACGGTGATAGATGTCGATGAAGTTGAGCCCTACCGCAGTTTGCCGGAGCCGGACTTCGCCCGGACCGGGATTACCGACCTCCACCTCGGTCCACTCCAAGGTCTCGGGTCCGCCCGGCTGTCGGACATGGATGGCGTGCGGCATCGGCAGCTCCTCTGGTATTGAGGAAGAATGGGAGCGGCATCAGGCAAAAATAAGCCCCGCCGCGGCTGAGCCGGGCGGGGCCAAGGTGTTCCTTGAGGTCGCGACGCTTATGCGCCGCCCTGCGCCGCGAGCGCCGCCAGCAGCAGCAGTGCGACGATGTTGGTGATCTTGATCATCGGGTTCACGGCGGGGCCAGCCGTATCCTTGTACGGGTCGCCCACCGTGTCCCCGGTGACAGCGGCCTTGTGGGCTTCCGAGCCCTTGCCGCCATAATTGCCATCCTCGATATACTTCTTGGCATTGTCCCAGGCGCCGCCCCCCGAGGTCATCGAGATGGCGACGAACAGGCCCGAGACGATCACGCCAAGGAGCAGCGCTCCCAGCGTCGCGAAACCCTGCGCCTGGCCGGCGACAGCCGTGATCACAAAGTAAACCACAATCGGCGCCAGTACCGGCAGCAGCGACGGGACGATCATCTCCTTGATCGCCGCCTTGGTGACCAGGTCGAC
>DASTCB010000046.1:0-53069 GCA_035711585.1 Sphingomicrobium sp. | reverse complement strand
GGCTCAAGTCGGCGCTGAAGCGGTTCGGCAACGACAGGCTGGTCGAGGCCGGCCTGCTGATCCAGCCGGACGGCGACGGCGATCCGGCCGGCCGCAAGGAGCCTTATGACCGATTCCGCGGCCGATTGACCTTCCCGATCCGCGACGCCCGCGGCCGGGTGATCGCGTTCAGCGCCCGGATCCTCGGCGCCGGCGAGCCCAAATATCTCAATTCGCCGGACACGCCCCTGTTCGACAAGGGGCGGACCTTGTTCAACCTCGACCTTGCCGGGCCGGCGAGCCGCAAGGCGAACCGGATCCTGATCGTCGAAGGCCAGATGGACGTGATCGCGCTCGACCAGGCGGGAATCGGTGAAGTCGTCGCCCCGCTCGGCACCGCGGTGACCGAGGCGCAGCTGGAGCGGATGTGGCGGCTCGACGGGCGGCCGATCTGCTGCTTCGACGGGGATTCGGCGGGCCAGAAGGCGGCGGTGCGGGCGGCGATGCGCGCCCTGCCCCATCTTGGCCCCGAGCGAACCCTGCGCTTCGTCATCCTCCCCGCCGGCCAGGACCCGGACGATGTAGTGCGCTCTGGTGGCCGGGACGCGATGGAGGCGCTGCTGGAGAAGCCGGAGCCGCTGGTCGACCGGCTGTGGCGCCACGAGGTGGAGGCTGCACCACTCGACACGCCCGAGGCCCGCGCCGGGCTCAAGCACAGGCTGATCGAGCATGCCCAGGCAATCGGCGATCCCAGCGTTCGCCAGCTCTACCGCGACGAATGGCTCCAGCGGTTCGATGCCCTCGTCCGCCCGCAGCAGAGCCAAGCCCGCTCGCTCTACCCGCGCCGGCAATGGCAGAAGCGCGGCGGAAAGTTCGTTGCGCCCGCTCCCCCAACGCTCGAAAAGACCCGCAATGTCGCCAAGACCGGCGTAGAGGCGCCGATCGCCCGCGCATTGCTCTCCGGCTTCATCCTTTTCCCGGAGGCGCTGCACGACCATGTCGAGGAACTGGCGCACCTCGGCATCAAGGACCGGGGCTGCGCCGATTTGCGCGACCAGCTGGTCCAGATTGCCATGTCCGGCCAGCATCTTGATCGCGCCGCCCTCGAAACCATATTAGCCGGCAAGGCGGCGGGCAGCGATGTTCGGCGCGGTGCGATGCGGTTTTCCTTCACCCAAGCGAGCAGCAATCCGGAGGTCGCCCTGAGCGATCTCGGAGCCGCCCTGGAGGCGGTCATCGCCCGAAGCGAGATCGACGCCGCGCTGGCCGAGGCAACCCGGCGGCTGGAGCAGGATTTTTCCGAATTGGCCTTTGCCGAGCAGCAGCGGCTGCTCGCGGCCAAGAAGAGTTACAACGACAGGCTGGCGTCTCTCGCCGGCAATGAGTAAGCGGCGAACCCGATGGCGAAGATTGAAACACAAGACACCGACACCGAGACCGGCGATGCGCCGCTGATCGACCTCAATGACGCGCAGATCAAGAAGCTGATCGCGCGCGCCAAGAAGAAGGGCGTCATCACCTATGATGAGCTCAACGAGGCGCTTCCGCAGGACCAGATGTCGAGCGAGCAGATCGAGGACATCATGTCCGCGATCAGCGAGATGGGCGTCAATATTGTCGAGAGCAGCGACGATTCGGACGAGGACGAGCCTCAGCAGGACACCGAGGACGAGGTCGATCCGCTCGACGACGGCGTGTCGCGTCCCGCGGTCGCCACCAAGAAGGAAGCGGTCGACCGCACCGACGACCCGGTGCGCATGTACCTGCGCGAGATGGGCGCGGTGGAGCTTCTCTCCCGCGAAGGCGAGATTGCCATCGCCAAGCGCATCGAGGCCGGCCGGGACACGATGATCTGGGGCCTGTGCGAGAGCCCGATCACCTTCAACGCCATCATCGAATGGTCGAACGCCCTCAACGAGGGCACCATGCAGCTGCGCGAGATTCTCGACCTCGAGGCGATGCTGTCGAAGGGGCCGACCGCCGAGCAGATCAGCGAGAGCGAGGAAGGCGGCGGCGAAGGCGAAGGCGAGATTTCGGCCGCGGTCGCCGGCCCGGCGTTCAAGGAAGAGGAAGAGCCGGAGGAAGAGGAAGCCGCCCCGTCCGACGATGAAGACGACATGGTCGAGCGCCGCGCCAAGCCGGTCGCCGACGATGACGACGAGGACAACACCCTCTCCCTCGCCCAGATGGAAGAGACTCTGAAGCCGATGGCGCTGGAGAAGTTTGCCGGCATCACCGCGCTGTTCAAGAAATTCTCGAAGCTCCAGCACGCCCGGCTGGAAGCGATGGGCGCGGGCCAGGACTTCGCCCCCGCCGACGAGAAGAAGTACCAGAAGCTCAGCGAGCAGCTCACCGCGGAAGTGGAGAGCGTCCAGTTCCACAATGCCAAGATCGAATATCTGGTCGACCAGCTGTACAGCTATAACCGGCGCCTGATGGCGCTGGGCGGCCAGATGCTGCGCCTTGCCGAGCGCCACCGCGTGCCGCGCAAGGCCTTCCTCGACAGCTATGCCGGCAACGAGCTCGACGACGGCTGGCTCGACCGTGCCTCGAAGATCGACAAGAAGTTCGCCGCCTTCGCCGACGCCGAGGCCGACAGCGTCGAGCGCATCCGCGGCGAGATCAGCGAGATCGCCCAGTCGACCGGCATGGCGCTCGGCGAGTTCCGCCGGATCGTCAACCAGGTCCAGAAGGGCGAGCGCGAGGCGCGCATCGCCAAGAAGGAGATGGTCGAGGCCAACCTCCGCCTGGTCATCTCGATCGCCAAGAAATACACCAACCGGGGCTTGCAGTTCCTGGACCTGATCCAGGAGGGCAACATCGGCCTGATGAAGGCGGTCGACAAGTTCGAGTATCGCCGCGGCTACAAGTTCTCGACCTACGCCACCTGGTGGATCCGGCAGGCGATCACCCGCAGCATCGCGGATCAAGCAAGAACCATCCGCATCCCGGTGCACATGATCGAGACGATCAACAAGCTGGTCCGCACCAGCCGCCAGTTCCTGCACGAGACCGGCCGCGAGCCGACCCCGGAGGAGCTGGCCGAGCGCCTGTCCATGCCGCTCGAAAAGGTCCGCAAGGTGATGAAGATCGCCAAGGAACCGATCAGCCTGGAAACGCCGATCGGCGACGAGGAAGACAGCCACCTCGGCGACTTCATCGAGGACAAGAACGCGGTGATCCCGGTCGACGCCGCGATCCAGGCCAATCTGAAGGAAACCGTCACCCGCGTCCTGGCCTCACTGACCCCCCGCGAGGAGCGCGTCCTGCGCATGCGCTTCGGCATCGGCATGAACACCGATCACACGCTGGAAGAGGTCGGCCAGCAGTTCAGCGTGACGCGCGAGCGCATCCGGCAGATTGAGGCGAAGGCGCTGAGGAAGCTCAAGCATCCGAGCCGCAGCCGGAAGATGCGGTCGTTCCTGGACCAATAATCGAGCCGCCGTGCAGAAGGGAGCGATTGCGTAGCAATCGGGAGCTTCTGTCGAAGAGACGGCGAGATTCGGACGGCCTGCGCGCCCTAGCGCGACAGGACCGACGGCGTGGATTTACTCCGCGCCGGACACTCGCCTACCAATCGGAAGGAGTCGTTTGCGACCATCCTGGTTGTCAGCGACGGTGATGTACCAGTCGTCGAACGCAACATAACTGCCAGCTCTGCTAACCAGAATCTCCCCGGTTGCAGCATCCACCAAGCCTGCAAGTTGACCCCTGTCTGCGATGGGGAAGTAGAGGCGCCCATCCCGGCAGTTACAGGAGACGGACGGGAGCCGTCACGGAATAGATCCGTGACGTCGATCCACCCGGCCTTCGGCCGGTGGTCGGCCGGCACTCAATGTCTCTTCGCGCTGCTTCCCGATTGCTAGCCCAATGGCTCGGCTGCGCTCGGCATTTCGCGTTCTACATCGTCCCTTGGAAATATCTCGCCAGAAGCTCGCGCTCCTCGGGGGTCAGCTTGGCGGAAATGTCGCGCATGCGGCCATAGACGTCGTTGTTGCGCGTCCCGTCGGCATAGGCGTTGAGCTGCGCCAGCAGATAGTCCCCGTCCTGGCCGATGATCACCGGCGTCTCGATCGGGCCGCCGACGCCGTTGAGGTGACAGCTGAGGCAAGCCGGGATGCGGCGGCGGGTGTCGCCTTCCTTGGCCAGCCGCTCGATCTGGATGTCGCTGACCAGGTCGCGCTCGCCGATCGCCGCATATTCCCGCGACGCGGCTGCGAAATAGGCCGCGGTCGCGGCCAGGTCGCTGGCCGAAAGCTGTTTCGCCACGGGGGTCATCTGTTCATTCACGCGGGCCCCGGTCCGATAGTCCGACAGCTGCTTGTAGATGGCGTAGGGGGTCTGGCCGGCAAGGGCGGGAATGTCGGTCTGCGACAGGCCCTTGTCCCCGTGGCAGGCGGCGCAGGTCTGGGCCGCGAGCTCGGCCCCGCGGCGCGTATTGCCCGAAGCGAGGATCTCCATGATCTCGGGTCTCCAGCTGACCTGGCTGACTGGGACCGATACCGCCGCGCTGACCGGTTGCCGCACCGCCGGCGACCCAGGCGTAAGCCCGAGCGAGCGGCATACCGCTTCATAAAGCGACAGGCCGGCATTCTCGCGCTGGCCGGCGGGAATGATGACGAAGCCGATCAGCGCGCCGACGATCACCGCCGCGGCCACGATCAGGCTCGCCCAGCTCCGCCATGCCCGGTCGACCGCCCGCTGCTCGGCGACCGCTCCCGCGGGCGTTTCTCCGGCATCCGAGGGCACGGGGAAAGGAGGCTCGGCCATGTCAGTTCAGCCGGTGCACCACCGCCTGCGGCGGCGGGTCGATGAAGAATTGGGCGATCGGATAGCCATAGGCGAGCAGCATCAGGACCGCGACGAAGATGTTCCACATGCCGAAGCCGTTGAGCGAGGACGGGAGCCGTCCCGGCGGATGGACCGCCTCGGCGTATGGGACGTCGCCGCCGGCAAAGCTCCTCGCCCGGCCGCGATGCAGCTGCGCCAGGTTCCACACGAACAGCAGCGCGCTGATGGCGAGGATGATCCCGCCGATCAGCGACACGATCACCCATGGTCCCCAGGATGCGATCAGCGGATCGGAATAGTCGAAGGCCGCGACCCGGCGCCACTGGCCCTGCAGCCCGGTCCAGTGCCACGGCAGCGTCATGACCATCATGCCGATGAACCACAGCCATAGCTGCCAGAGCAGCGGCCGGCTGTTGGCGAAGGCGCGCCCGGTCAGCCGCGGCCACATGGCGTAGCAGATCGCGAAATACATGATGACCACCGTGCCGCCGAAGATCAGGTGGAAATGCGCCGTGACCCAGCTGCTGTTATGGACCATGGCGTTCATGCCGTAGCTCATGTTGATGAGGCCGCCCCCGCCGCCCCAAAACAGCATCAGGAAAGCGAGGCCGGTTGCGAGGACCATCGGCCGGTCCCACGGCAGCGCCCTGATCCAGCCGAAGGTACCGGTGCCGCCGCGCATCCGCCCGGCGATTTCAAACGATGCGCTGATCGTGAAGACGGTGAGCAGGGTCGGGACGGAGACCAGCGCGGTCAGGAACATCTGAAGGAACTTGAACCCGTTCGAATGTTCCGGATCCATGAACAGGTGATGGAGCCCGACCGGCAAGGAGTAGAGCAGGAACAGGATGAAGGCGAGGCGCCCCATCGTGTCGGAATAGAGCCGTCCGCCGGCGGCGCGCGGCGCCATGGTGTAAAAGGCGATATAACTCGGGAAGAGCCAGAAATAGACGATCGCGTGCAGCGTCCAGGAGAAGAGCGTGCGCGACAGGCCGACATCGACCATTTCGTTGAATCCCAGCGCCGCCGGGATCACCTGGAACAACAGCTCCGCCGCGACTCCGACGGTGGTCCACAGCCACAAGAGGGCGTTGGCGACGGTCGCGAACATGGCGAGCGGCACCGGTTGGCCCGCATTCGCCGCCTTCCACTGGCGCATCGCGACGATCATCAGCACGCACCACACCCAGGAGGCGACCACCACCAGCACCAGCCCGAGGTAGAACCAGACGGTGGCGGTCAGCGGCGGGTAGAAGGTGTAGAGGACGGAGGCATTTCCGCTGATGATGCTGAGCGCGGCCATCAGCACGCCGGTGAGTCCCATCCAGAAAGCGAACCAGGCGAGGCCGGGTGCGGGAACCCGACGCTTCAGGGCGGTCTCGGCGACGAAGTAGCCGAAGCCCATAATGAAGAAGGTCGTCAGGACGAATGCCATCGACACGCCATGCAGCGTCACAGAGCGGAAATAATTGGCCGCGGTGTGGGCCGGAGCATCGAGCGGGCTTCTCGCCAGCATCTGCCACACGCCCAGCAGGCAGGCGACGGCGAAGGCGGCAATCCCGACCCAGGCATGCGCCAGGACCAGCGTCCGGCTCTGCAGCTCGTCGGCGACATAGCCGGGCTGCGCGGGAGCTGAGCCGGGAAGAGGTTCAGCCGCGGTTGCCACAGCTCACCCTCCCTTGCGCGTCGGGCCGGAATTGCTCTGGAGGAACCACTTCCACCGTGGCGATCATCTGGCTGTGCCCCAGGCCGCAATATTCATGGCAGGGCATCAACAGCTTGCCGGTCTTGGTGAAGCGGGTGTGAACCTGCGCCACATAGCCGGGGACGATCATGGTGTTGACGTTGGTGCCGGTAATCAGGATGCCGTGGATCACATCGGGGGTGGTGAAGCGCAGCGTCACGTCGCGGTCGGCGGGCAGCACCACGCAGCTCGGAACGAACTGGAATTGGGTGGCGATCATCCGCGCCACGATCGCCCCGTCGGGATCCACCCGGGTGCCCAGGTTGGATTCGGTGAACTCGGCCGAGATATGCAGCGTCTTGGGGTCGGCAAATTCGCGATTGCTCGGCGGATTGATGTGCATGGTCAGCGCCGCGAACAATATGGCGCCGAGGATGATCGCGACGATGCCGCCGACCAGGCCCGCCCAGCGCAGCTCCGAATTCAGGATCGCACGCTCGTTGATGGCCATCAGCCCACCGTCCCCCGCGGCAGGAAGACCAGGAAATACATTCCGAACCAGCCGATCAGCAGCAGTGTCACCGCGATCAGCGAAACCGCGATCGCGCCTGTCGGGGTGGCGTCCATCGCTTTCTCGAGCCGATCGATTTCCTCGGCATCATCGGCATAGTCATGACGGCTGGTCGGATAGCCCGGTTCGGTCATGTGCACCCCGTTTCAAGTCTGGCGGAAAGCTGCCTTGAAGGAAGGCGCACCGGCATCAGTATAAATACTGATCCCATGCTGGAGAAAGTCGGGCGGCAGCGCTTTCGCGCTCTAAAATCGGGCGCTCAATCTAACCCATGTGAAAAACCGCCCGTTAACCTCGATCGGCATATCCTGATCGGCTTGGGGAGGGATTTGCGAAAGCGAGTCCGAGTATGAGTGAATTCGGAAAGCGTCTCGATGGTCCAGGCGGGCGACGCGCTGCGGCGCGCGAGCCGGTCCTTTTAACCGCTGCGTTGCTGACGGTCGGCTGCTCGCGGCCGGTCATCCTGCTCGACGTGTCGAAGACCGGAACCCATATCGAGGTGCACGACGAGATGCGCGTCGGCCAGGAAGTATGGCTCAAGGTCGCGCAGCTCGAAATTTTCGGAACGATCGTCTGGGTTGACGGCGGCAAGTGCGGCGTGGCCTTCGACGAGGCGATCGACGATGACGAGCTCACCCTGCTGCGGGCCAGCAGCAGCACCGCGCTCAATGGCGACATGCCGGCCGAACAACGGCTGGCGGGCGACGATTGGAGTTCCGGATTGGCCCGTTAAGCCCGATCGGGCTCAATCTTCCCGTTCTCGCCGGATCACCCGCAATGTCGCCGGGTGCAGCTTCAGCTCATAGCGCCGACCCTGCGCGTCCCAGGCGCTGTCCACTTCCGGCCCGTCATCGTCGGTGCGGATTCCCGACCAGCGGACGTACCCCTGCTCCTTCAACGCCCGCTCGATCTGCACCTGCTGCTCGGGGCTGGGCGGCCGCGGGTCCTTGCCCTTGGCGATGGCGGGGGCCGCAACGACGGCAATCAACGCGAACAAGGCGATCTTACGCATACTGACCTCCTACTGACCCCATGCTAGCTCAAACCGGCGCGAAGGAAAGCAGGCGCGCCTTGTCGAATCCGCCGCTCCCCACCAATTCACTTGTCCGACAGCTTGGCCTTCCTAAGTGCACACCCGTTGAACGCGACAACGACCCTTAGCTCCGCTGAGCAATATTCGGAGACACTCCATCGAGCTTTCCCCGAATATGCCGCACGCCCGCCGCTGAGTCGCCGCGCGGGGTCGCTGGCGCTGGCGCTGGCGATCGAGGTTGTGCTGCTCCTCGCCTTCTTCACGCTCAATTTCCGCGAGAGGGACAGGCCCGAGTTCGAGGGCGGGCGGCTGACCACCTTCGATATTTCGGCCGAGAGCCGGCAGGACCGCAGCCGGTCGGTGCAGCAGCCTGATCAGGCCGCACAACCCAAGCCCCGCCTTTCCCCGCCGATCCCCAAGCCCGCGATCGAGTTGCCCGAGCGGCCCCTGCCGATGATCGAGGTCAGCCGTGAGGTGTTCGCCGCGTCGGACATTTCGAAGCTCGGCACCGCCGGCGGCGCTTCGCGGTCCGGGACGGAGCTGGCCCAGGCGGGCGGCCCGGGCGACAGCGCCCGCGTCGGAACCGCTCCCAACGGCGAGCCGCTCTACGCCGCCGAATGGTACCGCGAGCCGACCGATACGGAACTATCCGCCTATCTGCCCAAGCGCCTGCCCGAGGGCGGCGGCTGGGGCATGGTCGCGTGCAGGACTGCGCCGCGCTATCGCGTCGAGGACTGCGTCGAGCTGGGCAATTCGCCGCCCGGATCGCATCTCGCCGGCGCGGTGCGGCAGGCCGCCTGGCAGTTCCTGGTCCGCCCGCCGAGGGTGGGCGGCAAGACCCTGGTCGGGGAATGGGTGAGGATCCGGATTGACTATGAGGTGAGCCGGGTCTCAAGCGATTGATTCAAGGAATGCGGCGAATGGCTCCGTCCATCACCCTGAGGGGTCCGGAGAGGGAGCGAAGCAACATTCTCATGAGGTCTGTCGTGGACGGAACATTTCAAGCCATCGCCACCATTCTCCACCGCGTTCCGCGCGAGATTCGGGGACATGGTATTCCGTGTCCCCAAAATCGAAGCCGCGAACCGGGGACACTCGGCAGAGATGTCCCCGATTCGCGAAGCGATCGGGATTCGAACCTCCGCGACTTAGCAGACGGCTGGATTCGCGTCGCGCTCTAACGGCCGCCTGTCGGCTTGGCGAAATTTCCCAACCATTCGTGGAATGCCACGGGCAGGATGGCCGGACAGTCGCAATATTGGCGACATCCTCCCGTAAAAATCCCGGATTACCGCAAATGGCACGGCGGTTGCTTAGTAAGGGGCATGAGCAACCTGACTGCCAGCCAAAAGGAAATGACCATGACCATCCCGACCCCGCTTCCGTTGCGCCACGACACCATCCTCGGCGTATGCGAAGCGATCGGCCAGGATTTCGGCTTCAACCCCACCTGGCTTCGGCTGGCTTTCATCGCCCCCATCTTCTTCGCGCCCTATGCCGCGGTCGGCGCCTATCTCGGCCTCGGCGTGATCGTCGCGGCGACCCGCCTGCTGTTCAAGGACAAGCCTGCTTCCGAGCAGGTCGTCGAGGCCAAGGCGGTCGAGGTGGTTGAGGACGACACGCTGCCGATGGCCGCCTAGTTTTCCACAGTTTTTCGGGCCCGGACCGTTCCCCACCCCCATCCGGGCCCGAAAATGTCCCGTTTCGAGCCGTTTTTTAACCTCGCTCACCAAAAGATGAAGCCGACCTAAACCCTGTCTTTACGCTAGCGCGATACAAACGCCCCCTAAGGTCCCTCGCCAGGACCTACAAATCTGAGGAGATCTAGGGGATGGCGATCAATCGGGCACTCGACCGGACGGCGATGACCGCTGCCCAGGCGCAGCTCGCGCGGGTCGAGGCGGAAGGCTGCGTCGATCACCCCTACCGCCGCGTGCTGCTGGCCGCGAGCGGCCCGAACAGCGCGCGCGACCTGGCCGATTGTGTCCATCTCTTTTGTTCGCTTTACGGCCGCTATCCGGGCCTGATCGAGATCGCTCTGAACAATTGCCCGGCGGGGCCGGTGCGCGACTGGCTGAAGGAAGCGTCGGACGCCTATGAGCGCGAGCGGCTCTACCTGGTGCGGCTAACCGCCGCGGTCGGCCCGCTCCCGTCCACCCCCGGTTCGGCCGAAACCGAGGCGGCGCTGGTGGGCCAGCGGCATGCGATCGAGACCCTTGCCAAATCGGAGCGCCGGGGTTGCGCGCTCGGCGCGGCGACCGCGCTGATGGGCGACTGGCCGGCGATCCGGGCGGTGCTCGACCGCGCCGCCGACCGCATCGGGATGCAGAAGCCGGTGCTGACCCTGCCCGATACGGACTCGATCGTCCGGGTCATTGGCGACGGAACCGATGGGGCGGCAAGCGAGCGAGCCCTGGGCTTTGGCGGGGAGCAGCTGCTGCTCCAGAACCGCGGCCTGTTCGACCTGCTGGAAGCGCGCGCCGCGGCCAGGGGCGACTTCTAAGACGGTCCTTCAGGGGACATCTCCATTGAGTGTCCCCTTGCCAACGCCATGGTGACAGCCAATAGGCAGTCGCCATGAGCTCCATGCGTTTCGAAGGCACTTCCAGCTATGTCGCGACCGACGACCTCAAGGTCGCGGTCAACGCCGCCGTCCAGCTCCGCCGCCCGCTGCTGGTCAAGGGCGAGCCCGGGACCGGCAAGACGGTTCTGGCGCACGAGATCGCCGAGGCATTGGGCGCGCCGCTGATCGAATGGCACATCAAGTCGACGACGCGGGCCGTACAGGGTCTCTACGAATATGACGCGGTCGCCCGCTTGCGCGACGGGCAGCTCGGCGACGAGCGGGTCCACGACATCGCGAACTACATCAAGCGTGGGAAATTGTGGGACGCATTCACCTCCGAACAGCTCCCCGTCCTTCTCATCGATGAGATCGATAAAGCGGACATCGAATTCCCCAACGACCTCCTCCAGGAGCTCGATCGGATGGAGTTCCATGTCTACGAGACAGGCGAAACCGTGAAGGCGGTCGACCGCCCGATCGTGGTCATCACCTCGAACAATGAGAAGGAGCTGCCCGACGCCTTCCTCCGCCGCTGCTTCTTCCACTACATCCGCTTTCCCGACCGCGACACGATGGGCGAGATCATCGACGTCCACTTCCCCGGCATCCAGAAGATGCTGGTCAGCCGGGCGCTCGATATCTTCTACGACATCCGCGAGGTACCGGGGCTCAAGAAGAAGCCTTCGACGAGCGAACTGCTCGATTGGCTGAAGCTGCTGCTGCACGAGGAGATGCCGCTTGAGGTGCTTCAGGACCGGGATCCGACCAGGGCGATCCCGCCGCTCCACGGCGCCCTGCTCAAGAATGAGCAGGATGTGATGCTGTTCGAACGGCTGGCGTTCATGGCCCGGCGGAAGGCCTGAGTTGAAGAAGCGGCGCCCCGCGACCCGGCTGATCCACCCGGACCGCTACGCCTCGACCGACTTCACCTCGCTTGCCGTGCCGACGTTCCGCGGGTCGACGGTGGTGTTCGATTCGGTCGGCGACATTTCAGACGTCAACGATCCGGACCAGTATCGCTACGGCCTCTACGGCACGCCGACCGTCCGCGACCTGGCGCTGCGGATCGCGGCGATCGAACGTGCGGAACATTGCCTGGTCGTGCCCAGCGGCCAGGCGGCGATCACCCTCCCCTATCTCGCCCTCTGCAAGGCGGGCGATCATGTATTGCTGACCCAAAGCGCCTACGGCCCCAACACCGAGCTTGCCGCCGGGCCGCTCAAGCGGATGGGGATCGAAGTCGAGCGTTACGATCCGATGATCGGCGGCGGAATCGCCGCGCTGATCCGCGACAACACACGCCTGATCTGGACCGAGAGTCCGGGCTCGATCACCATGGAGGTGCAGGACGTGCCCGCGATCAGCGCCGCGGCTAAGGAGCGCGGCGTCAAGGTCGCGATCGACAACACCTATGGCGCGGGGATGCTGTTCGATGCCTTCGGGGCGGGCGTGGACATCAGCGTCCAGGCGCTGACCAAATATGCCGGCGGGCACAGTGACCTGCTGCTGGGATCGATTGCGACGCGCGATGCGAAGCTCGACCGCCAGTTGCGCGAGGCGCAACGGCTGACCGGCATGGGCGTGTCGCCCGACGACTGCTCGCTGGTGCTGCGCGGGCTGAAGACGCTCGACGTGCGGCTGAAGCGGCTGGAGGAATCGGCGCTCGCGGTCGCGGGTTGGCTGGATGGGCGCGATGAGGTCACTTCGCTGCTCCATCCCCCATTCCCCGATTGCCCGGGCCATGACATTTGGAAACGCGACTGGAGCGGCTCGGCCAGCATCTTTTCGATCATCCTGGGCAAGTGGGCGCGGGACCAGGTCGAGCGGTTCGTCGACGAGTTGGAGCTGTTCAAGATCGGCTATAGCTGGGGCGGCGCCAACAGCCTGGTGATGTGCTACCGTGACCTGAAGCGCCCGACGCCCGAGACTGGGCCGCTGTTGGTGCGGCTCAACGTCGGTCTGGAGGACCCGCAAGACCTGATCGAGGATCTGGAGCAGGCGTTTGCGGCTGCTTCCAGCTAGCTACTCGTCGCGGTAGGCCAGCTCGAAATTGCCCCAGCGGCGGCCCTTGAAATAGATCGGCACGAAGACGTTCTTCACCGGGATGAACTTGTCGCCAAGCTCCATCCGATAAGTGCCGAGCATCGCCGGCTGTTCGCTTTCGCAGGCCCGGCGCGTCGTTTCATCCATCAGGATGCGCTTGTTGCGGCAATGCTCGTCGTTCCAGACGGGATCGGGGCCCGGCGTGTGGCAGCGCTCGCTGAGGTGGGTCGGCAGATAGCCGTCGAGCGAGGTGATCGCCGAACCGATGATGCGCGGCTCCTTCGCCTTGAACCGGTTGAGGATGGGCTGAACATGCTTGTCCGCGAAGGCGCAGAAGCCGTGCTCATATTGTGGCGGGTTTGACCCTTCGATCAGCTGATAATTGCGGTCGAGGATCGCCTCGAGCGTCACGTCGCCGCGGTCGATGCCCTGCTCGACCACCAGGGTGATCTCGCGCATCGCCTCCTGGGCGAACAGGATCATCGGGGTATCGTCGATTTCGGCGCCGGAGTTGGCGAGCGTGTCGAGCATGTTGTTCGACAGCATCTCCAGATGTCCGAGGCGCTTCTGGGCCTTGATCAGCTGGCCGCCATTGTCGCGGGCGTCCCCGGCGAATTCGCTGAGGCCCGCCTTCACCCGGTCGACGCTGGTCTGGATCATGCTGGTCGAATGGGCGATGCCTTCGGTCTGCCGATCGACCATCGACACGATCTCCGTCACTTCCTTGACCGTGTCGTTGATCTGGGAAAAGCCGACCTGCGCGGTGCGGCTGCGCTCGACGCCGGTCTTGATCTCGCTGGTGACGGCGCTGGCCTCACGCGTGAGCTCACCGATGGTCGACGCGATCTGGCTGGTCGCAGCGCGGGTATCGTGCGCCAGCTTCTTCACCTCTGCCGCCACCACCGCGAAGCTGCGGCCGGCATCGCCAGCCCTCGCCGCCTCGATCGTGGCGTTGAGCGCCAGCATGTTGGTCTTGCGGGCAATGGTCTCGATGGTCGAGCTGACGGTCTGGACCTGGTTCATGGCGGAAGCGAAGCCCGCCATTCGCTCGCCCAGCTGGACCACCAGCTCGGTCAACCCCTTGAAGCCCTGGATCGTATCCTCGATCGCCTCGCGGCCCGATTCCAGCTTGGCCTTGGCCTGTTCGCTCAAGAGCCGCGCCTCGTCGGTCGAATCGCTGACCCGCGCCTGGTCTGCAAGAAGGCGGGTGGTGACTTCCTCGAGGCCATCGAGGGTGCTCAGATGCATTTCGATCCGCTCGCCGACATCGCGGACATAGCCGGCGACGTCGCTGCACTCGATCGACAGCGACCCGCAGTCACGAGCCACTGCGCGAATCGCATTTTCCGTAACCTGTTCAATTCCGAGCGTGGCCATTTGACGCGCATCCCACTTTGCGAATTGGCGCTGGCTTACCCGGCAAGTCCTAAGGGCGAGTTAACTATGGCCGCCACCATGGCGCGACGAGCCGTACTCAGTTAAGCCCGGATCATGTTCATCGGCTTTGTCGAAGCGCTGCGCCGCGGGGGCATTCCCGCCTCGCTGAAGGAGCATCTCCTGCTGCTGGAAGCGCTCGACGCGGAAGTGATCGCGGCTGAGCCTGAGCAATTCTATTATCTCGCTCGGGCCACCTTCGTTCATGACGAGAGCCAGCTCGACCGGTTCGACCGTGTATTCGCCGAAGTGTTCAAGGGGCTGGTCGGGACTGGCGGCGAAGAAATCAAAGCCGAGATCCCCGAGGATTGGCTGCGGCTGATCGCCGAATCCTATCTGACGCCCGAGCAGATGGAGGCGATCAAGAGCCTCGGCAGCTGGGAAGAGATCATGCAGGCGCTCAAGGATCGCCTCGCCGAGCAGCAGGAGCGGCACCAGGGCGGCAGCAAATGGATCGGCACCGGCGGCACCTCCCCCTTCGGCCATGGCGGCTACAATCCCGAAGGCGTTCGCATCGGCGGGCCCGGGCGCCACGGCAGGGCGATCAAGGTGTGGGAGAAGCGCGAATTCCGCGACCTCGACGGCGAGCGCGAGTTGGGCACCCGCAACATCAAGGTGGCGCTGCGCCGCCTGCGCCGCTTCGCCCGCGAAGGAGCGGCCGAGGAGCTGGATCTCGACGGCACGATCGACGGCACCGCCCGGCGCGGCTGGCTCGACGTCCACATGCGGCCGGAGCGGCACAATGCGGTCAAGCTGCTGCTGTTCCTCGACATCGGCGGGTCGATGGATGGGCACGTGCAGCTGTGCGAGGAGCTGTTCTCGGCCTGTCGCAGCGAGTTCAAGCACCTCGAACATTATTACTTCCACAACTGCATCTACGAAGGCGTGTGGAAGGACAATCGTCGCCGCCACGTCGAGAAGACGCCGACTCTGGACGTGATCCACAAGTTCGGTCGCGACCACAAGCTGGTGATCGTCGGCGACGCCTCGATGAGCCCTTACGAGATCACCCACGCCGGCGGCTCGATCGAACATATGAACGAGGAGGCCGGCTCTGTGTGGCTCAGGCGGCTGACCGACACCTATCGCTCGGCCGCATGGATCAATCCGACGCCGGACGCCTATTGGGGTCATTCGGCTTCGACTGCGATCCTCAAGCGGCTGATGGACGAGCGGATGTACCCGCTGACCCTCGACGGCCTCGACGAGGCAATGCGCGAGCTTAGCCGGAAGCGCTAGTAGATCAGGTAGGGCCGGCGCTCCTCGGCCCAGGCCTGTTCGTCGGGGATGGTCAGCGCGTCGAGGTCGCCCGGCTCGGCATTGTCGTCGTCGACCCATTCGCGCAGCAGCGGCGAGCCGTTGATGACATCGATGGCCAGCACATCCTTGGTATATTCGTAGGCGAAGTCCTTGCCCCGCCACAGCGGATATTCGGGGAACAGCTTGCGGATCGCCTTGAACGCCAGCGCCTGCACGCGCCAAGGCTTGAACGCCGCGTGGTCATAGGCGTCGCCTTCGGCATGAATATGCACACCGCTGCATAGCTGGCCGAGATGCTTGTGGAAGGTCGGCTCGAACCAGATATCGCGCAGGATGCAGCCATCGAGCCACTGCGGCGCCAGGTCGCGCATGATACTGGTCACCGCCCGCGCTTCGATATCCGGCGCGCCGAACAACTCGAGCGGGCGGGTGGTGCCCCTGCCCTCGCTCAGCGTCGCGCCCTCCAGCATCACCGTGCCGGCGTAGCAGCGAGCCATGTTGAGGTTGGGCGCGTTGGGTGACGGATTGACCCAGATCCGGTCGGACGGCCAGCCGAAGCCCGGGCCGTCGTCGGGACGATAGCCTTCCATCTCGATCACCCGATAGTCGACGTCCAATTTGAAATGGTCGACGAACCAGCGACCGAGTTCGCCCAGCGTAAGTCCATGACGCATTGGGATCGGTCCGGCGCCGACGAAGCTCTCCCAGCCGGGACGAAGCGTGAGCCCCTCGATCGGCCGGCCGGCGGGGTTGGGCCGGTCGAGCACCCAAACTGCTTTCTTATGCTCAGCCGCGGCCTCCAGCATGTAAAGCAAGGTGGTGATGAAGGTGTAGATGCGGCAGCCGAGGTCCTGAAGGTCGATCAGCACCACATCAAGGGTCGACATCGACTGGCCGGTCGGGCGGCGCACCTCGCCGTAGAGGCTGAACACCGGGATTTCATGCTCCGGATCGATGAAATCCGGGCTCTCGATCATATTGTCCTGCTTGTCGCCGCGCAGGCCGTGTTGCGGTCCGAAAGCGGCGGTGACGCGGATGTCGTCCAGCTCGGCCAGCGCGTCGAGGCTGTGCTTCAGATGATAGGTGACCGAGGCTGGATGGGCGACCAGCGCCACGCGCTTGCCCTCCAGCGGCGCGCGCAGTTCGCGATCAACCAGCAGCCGTTCGATACCCAGCATCATTCCGCGCTCACTCCGTCAAACAGCAGGGACCGCACGCCGGCGGCGTGAAAGTCGGGCTTACCCGGAGCGAAGGAGGTGGCCCAGTAGCGGATCACACCATCCGTTTCCTCGATCACCGCGGTCAGGCCAACATGGGCTGGGTTCGGGAATTCGGATTTGATCTCAGCACTGAACTGCAATTCATTGTCTCCATTCCATAATTCAGTCTCTATTTCGACTGGCAAGTCACGCATGCCAGTACGATAATCGTCAAACTCGTAAGCCGCCCATTGGCCGGACGGCGAGAAATTATATTCGCGGTATCCGGTGCCCTCGGTCGCGACGAACAGCTCGAAGCAGGTTATCCGCCAAAGCTCATCGGTCCGCTCCGGCGCGGCCGGCGGCGGAATGACGAGCTTCGAGATGTCGCCGCGGAGCCGGAAAATGGCTACCGCCCCGCCCGGAAACCGCTCCAGCTCGGCTTCAATGGCCTGGATCGCTCCTGGCGGGGCGTCGGGATGGCGGTAAAGGCTGGGCATCGCTCCAGCTATTGCTTGCCCTGCCGCCTGTTGCAACCGGCCCATCAGGCGCTAAGCGGACTGCAATGGCCGAATATCAATCCTCCCTCCTCCGCCTGCTCGAGACACGCGGCTATATCCACCAGGCGACCGACGCCGCGGCGCTCGACGCTTTGGCGTCACGCGAGATCGTCCCCGGCTACATCGGCTTCGACGCCACCGCTCCCTCGCTCCATGTCGGCAGCCTGGTTCAGATCATGATGCTTCGCCGCCTCCAGCAGGCCGGGCACAAGCCGATCGTGCTGATGGGCGGCGGGACGACCAAGATCGGCGATCCCAGCGGCAAGGACGAGAGCCGAAAGCTCCTCAGTCATGAAGAAATTCAGGCCAACATCGCCTCTATCCGCAAGGTGTTCGAGCATTTCCTGACCTTCGGTGACGGTCCGACCGACGCGATCATGGTCGACAATGCCGACTGGCTCGATCGACTGAGCTACATCGACCTGCTGCGCACCGTCGGTCCGCATTTCACGGTGAACCGGATGCTGACCTTCGATTCGGTCAAGCTGCGGCTCGACCGCGAGCAGCCGCTCACATTCCTGGAATTCAACTATATGATCCTCCAGGCCTATGACTTCCGCGAGCTGGCGCGGCGCCATGGCTGCCGGCTGCAGCTGGGCGGGTCGGATCAGTGGGGCAATATCGTCAACGGCATGGAGCTGACCCGCCGCATGGAGGGCATCGAGGTCTATGGAGTGACCACGCCCCTGATCACGACCGCCGACGGCGCGAAGATGGGCAAGACGGCGAGCGGCGCGGTGTGGCTCAATGCGGACCAGCTTCCTGCCTATGATTATTGGCAATTCTGGCGGAACACGGCCGATGCGGACGTGGTCCGGTTCCTGAAACTGTTTACCGACCTGCCGCTGGAGCGGATTAATGAGCTGGCGAAGCTGGAAGGCCAGGCGATCAATGAGGCAAAGGTCGTGCTCGCCAACGAGGCAACCGCCCTGCTCCACGGACGCGAGGCAACGGAGGCGGCGGCCGAGACGGCGCGACGGACGTTCGAGGAAGGGGCCGCCGGTGGCGAGCTGCCGACCCTGGCCAACGCCGACGGCGTGCCGATCTTGCAGGTGCTGACCAGCATCGGATTCACCGCGTCGAACGGCGAGGCCAAGCGCAAGATCGCAGAGGGCGCGGTCAAGCTGAACGGGGAAACGGTGACCGATCCCCAGTGGATTGTCTCGGTGGGGGATGAACCGCTGAAGCTCAGCCTTGGCAAGAAGCGGCACGGGCTTTTGTTCAAATAGTTCCCCGGCTAAGGCCGGGGCCCAGTTTCGCGCCGCAGGCGCTGCCTTTGGCAGCGGTCTAGGCTCCCGCCTTCGCCGCCGAACTAACCGGACCTCAACAACGCCACCGCCTGGTCCCGCTCGAAGAGGTAGAGGCACAGCCGCGCCGCCTGCCCGCGCTCGCTGGCGAGGCCCCCGTCGCGATCGAGGAGCAGGCGGGCGTCGCCCTGCGCGATCGGCGCCAGCTCGGCGACATCCTCCGGCGAGGCCACGCGGAAATATTGTTCGCCCGACTGGCGGGTGCCGAGAATTTCCCCCGGGCCGCGCAGCCGCAGATCTTCCTCGGCAATTCGGAAGCCGTCATTGGTCTCGCGCATCATGGTGAGGCGCGCCCGACCGGTTTCGCTGAGGTTCTGGCCGCGCAGCAGGATGCAGCGGCTTGCGCCAGCGCCCCGCCCGACGCGACCCCGCAGCTGGTGGAGCTGGGCAAGACCGAACCGCTCCGCGCCCTCGACGACGATCAGCGTGGCGTTGGGAACATCGACGCCGACCTCGATCACCGTCGTCGCGACCAGCACCCCAAGCTCGCCATTGGCGAACGACGCCATGACGTCATCCTTTTCCGGCCCCTTCATCCGGCCATGAACCAGGCCGACGCGATCCTCGCCAAAGCGGAACTTGAGAAGCTTCGCCCGTTCCTCGGCCGCGGCGGCGTCGACCGCCTCGCTCTCTTCGACCAGTGGGCAGACCCAATAGGCCTGGCCGCCGGCCGACAGGTGCCGCGCCAGGCCGTCGACCACGTCAGTCAGCTTCTGGTCGCTGATCACCAGCGTTTCGACCGGTGTGCGGCCCGGCGGCATCTCGTCGATCTTGCTGACGTCCATCTCGCCATAATGGGTGAGAGTGAGGGTGCGCGGGATCGGCGTCGCGGTCATCGCCAGCAGGTGCGGCGGATGCTCGGCTTTCTCGGAGAGCAGCAGCCGCTGTGAGACGCCGAAGCGGTGCTGCTCGTCGATCACGATCAGCCCGAGCCTCCGATAGACGACATGCTGCTGGAAGATTGCGTGGGTGCCGACGAGAATATCGATCGATCCGTCGGCGAGGCCCATTAGCACCGATTCCCGCGCCCGCCCTTTCTCGCGACCGGTGAGAATAGCGATTCGCACGCCGATCGCCTCGCACTGGCGCTGGAGAGTCGCATGATGCTGGCGGGCGAGGATCTCGGTCGGGGCCAGCATCGCCGCCTGGGCGCCGGCCTCGACCGCCTCCAGCATCGCCAGCAGCGCGACCAGCGTCTTGCCCGACCCGACGTCGCCCTGCAGCAGGCGGAGCATCGGCCTGTCCTGCGCCATGTCGCCGCGGATCTCGCCGATCACCCGCTGCTGGGCATTGGTCAGCCGGTAGGGCAGTTGCAGCTTGCCGCTAAGCTCGCCATCGGCCTGCAAGGGTACGCCCTTCTTGCGCCGCGCCACCTGGCGAAGCAGCAGAAGGGCAAGTTGGTTAGCGAAAATCTCGTCATAAGCCAGGCGCTTGCGGGCGATCGTTGTAACGGGATCGGAATGCGTCTCCGCCAGCGCGGAGCGCCAGGCCGGCCAATGATCCTTGGCCAGTTGCGACGGCTCGACCCATTCGGGAAGCTGCGGCGCCCGCTCAAGCGCATTCAGCGCCAGCTCGCGCATCCGCTTGTTGGAAATGCCCTCGGTCAGCCCATAGACTGGTTCGCGCAATGGGACTTCGCCGACCTTGCCCGGCTCCAGCACCTCGGGATGGACGATCTGCCACTCGTTGCCCCAGGCATCGAGCTTGCCGATCACGGTCTTCTTCTGGTTGAGCGGCAGCTGCTTCTTCGCCCAGCCCGGATTGTTGAAGAAGGTCAGAGTCAGCGTGTTATCGTCGGGGTCCAGGGCAAGGATGCGCAGCGGCGCCCGACCCGATCCGCCGCGCACCTCCACCGGTGTCACGTCGACGATAATGATCCGGCCCAGCATCGCCGCGGTGGCATGGGGCGCCCGGATCCGCTCGATCACCCCGGTCGGTAGGTGGTAGGCAAGATCGACCGCCCGAGTCAGGCTGAGCCGCGCCAATGCCTTGGCGATGTTCGGCCCCACGCCTTTCAGCGCTTCCACTTCGGCGAAGAGCGGATTGAGAATCTCGGGGCGCATTAGTCGTCGCGTCCGGCGAGCAAGGCTGCATTGGCGTGGCAGTGCCGGTCGACGGCTTCGAACAGGTCACGCACCGCTGGCCGCCGCAACGCGTCACGCCGAGCCGCCAGATAAAGCGGGACGTCGAGGCTTCGGACCGGCGGGAAGCAACGAACCAATTCCGAATCGCGCTCGCCAACCACGCAAGGCATGTTGGAAATGGCGATTCCGTCGACAATCACCGACCGGATTGCTGCGAAGCTGTTGCAGCGCAGGATGAACCCCTTTGCTCCTGCCATCCGCTCCAGCCAGTGGAAGGAAGGCAACAGCGCCAGATTGCCCTCGCCGCCAGCGATTGGGTACTCGGCCAATTGCTCCGGCGTTGACGGCAGCCCGCCCTGTTCGGCCAGCTTAGGCGATCCATACACACCCCAGCTGCAGATCGGCATGTCGCGCACCAGCACATTATCGCCTTCCGGCCTGACCCCCGCGCGCAAGGCCAGGTCAGCCTCTCCGCGTGAGAGGTCGAACCGGCGATAGGACGTGATCAGCTGAACCTGTACTTCGGGCCAGCGGGTGCGATGGTCCCTCAGCACCGGCATCAGGAAGCCGTCGAACTGGTCGAGCAGGGTGAAGACGATCCGCCCGCTATCCTGCGTTTTCAGCGACTCAGCGACATCAGCTACGTCGCGCATCGCTGCCTCCGCGCCTCGCGATGCCTCGAGGAGGGCCGCTCCCTGGTTGGTCAGCTTGAAGCCCGAGGGCCCGCGATTGAATAGGGTGAGGCCCAGCGCATCCTCCAGCGCTGCGATCCGCCGCACGACCGTGGGCTGGCTGCAGCCGAGATCCGTCGCCGCGCGACCGGTGGTGCCGTGGCGCGCCAGGGCCTGGAAGACGCGGATGTCCCCCCATTCGAACATCCGCCAAGCTATTCACTTTTGCATAGCGGCTTGCAAGCATTTCGATTGAGCCTGCTCTTCCCGAAGCATATTTGGGCGCCTGCTGCCGGATGGACGGCGGGAAAGGAACCCTGATGAGAACGAAGATTGGCGCTGCGGCCCTGGCCGCGGTGATGGCACTATGCGCGTCTGCATCGATGGCGACCGGCCAGGGCGAGCCGAGCCTGGACGAGGTGCGGACTCTGACCGCCAAATATCAAGACGTGAATGTGGCGCTGGCGGAAGGCTATGTCCGTGACCCGATGAACCTGTGCGATACTGCGCCGATGATGGGCCGGCCGGCGGAGCTGGGCGCGATGGGCATCCATTTCTTCCGCCCTGACCTGCTCGGCATCTCGGGCCCGCCCGATCCGCGCGTCGACGGCAACGGCACGCATACGGATTTCCGCCAGCCATCGATCCTGATTTATGAGCCGCAGGCGGATGGGTCGCTAAGGCTGGTGGCGGTCGAGAATCTGGTCTTTGCCAAGGCGTGGCATGAGGCTGGCAACGAACGTCCACCCCGCTTCCAGGGCGTTGAATATGATTCGATGAGGGACGATCCGACCACCAAGGTCGACGAGGCTCATATGTTCGAGCCGCACTACGACCGCCATGTCTGGCTGTACCGCGACAATCCAAACGGCATGTTCGCTCAGTTCAATCCCAAGGTGAGCTGCGCGGCGCACATCGCGTTGAAGGACGGCCACGGAACCCACGCCGGCATGTAGGGACCTTGCCCGCACCTGCCCACGCTCCTAGATCGGCGCGACAAAACCCGCGGCGAGTTTCGCCGCGGGTCAATCGCTGTTGGAGCAAATGTCGATCATGGACGAGGTTTTGCGCGCCTTGAAATACCGCGCCTGGCATCGCGGGACGCGCGAGGCCGACATGATGATCGGCGGCTTCTTCGATGCCCATCACGCGTCTTGGGACGCTCACGAGCGCGCCCTTTTCGCCGCCCTGCTGACCGAGCAGGACGTCGACATCATGGCCTGGGCGATCGGAACGCAGCTCGTGCCCGAACGCTATCAGGGTCCCATGATGGACGCCTTCCGCAAGCTCGACTTCATCAGGACCGCCAAGTGAGCGACGCGCTGAACCAAATTCTAAGGGCCGAGTCGCCGCTCAGCCTGTCGAGTGTGCCAGCAGGCTTCCTGCCGTGGCTGGCGGCAGACCTGGCCCGCGCCGCGCAGGGAACGGGCAAGGGCGGGCGAGCCGTGGCCATCGCAGCCGACGAAGCCGCGCTGCGCGCCTTGCAGGACACGGTGCCGGTATTCGCGCCCGACGTAGAGGTGCTGGCCTTCCCCGCCTGGGACTGCCTGCCCTACGACCGAGCCTCGCCTGCTCTGCGTGTGATGGCCGAGCGGCTTGCGACGCTCGAAAAGCTCCAAGGCCAGCGCAAGGGGCCACAGCTGCTGATCGCGACCGCCAACGCGGTCACCCAGCGAATCCTCACCCCGTTCCGAATCCGCCAGCTGACCCGCCGCCTGGCCGAGGGCGAGCGGATCGAGCGGGACCGGCTGGTCGAGTTGCTCCAGGCCAATGGTTATCAACGGACCGACGCGGCTCATGACGCCGGCGAATATGCGGTGCGCGGTTCCATCGTCGACCTGTTCCCGGCGGGGGAAGATCTTGCCATCCGGCTCGATTTCTTCGGCGACGAGATCGAGACGATGCGCCGCTTCGACCCTGCCGACCAGCGCAGCACCGGCAAGGCCGAGGCCTTCACCCTGATGCCGGCCAGCGAGGCGCTGCTCGATGAAGACAGGATCAAGCGCTTCCGAGCCCGCTATCGCGAGGAGTTCGGGGCCAATGCCACCGGCGACCCGCTCTACCAGGCGATCAGCGACGGGCGGCGGCTGGCGGGAATGGAGCATTGGCTGCCGTTGTTCGAGGAGAAGCTGGCGACGCTGTTCGACCACCTCGGCGAGCATGACGTCATCATCCGGGACTCGAACACGGACGGGGCGCTGGAGGCGCGGCACGAGGCGATCGACGACTACTTTGCCAACCGCGAGAAAGCGATGGTCGCCGAGCCGGGCAGCTATCGCCCCCTCGCCCCTTCCGCGCTTTACCTTTCGAGCAAGGAATGGCGCGCGGCGGTGGAAGAGCGGCCCGTGCACCTCGCCACGCCGTTCCCGCAGCCGGAAAGCGAAAAGGTGATCGACTTTGCGGTCGAGGGCCCGCGCGACTTCGCTCCCGAGCGGGCGCAGAACGTCAACATCTACGAGGCGGTCGCGCACCATGTCGCCAAGCTCCGCAAGCAGCAGAAGAAGGTGGTGCTGGCGAGCTATACGGCCGGCGCTCGGGAGCGCTTGGCCGGTCTGCTCGAAGACCATGGCCTCAAGAGCCTGAAGCTTGCGGATAGCTGGCAGGCGGCATTGGGGGCGCCGACCTATGTCGCGCTGATCGTGCTGCCGCTCGACCATGGCTTCAATGCGCCCGAAGTGGCGGTGCTGACGGAGCAGGACATGCTCGGCGACCGCCTCGTCCGCCGCAAGAAGCGCCGCAAGAGCGCCGACGCCTTTCTCGCCGAACTGGCGGCGCTGACGCCCGGCGATCTCGTCGTGCACATGGAGCATGGCATCGGCCGCTACGAAGGCCTGACCTCCGTGATGGTCGGCAAGGCGCCGCACGACTGCGTCGCGCTGAGCTATGTCGGCGGTGACAAGCTCTATGTCCCGGTCGAGAATATCGAGGTCCTCTCGCGCTATGGCGGCGCGGGCGATGGTGCGACGCTCGACCGTCTGGGAGGCGAGGCCTGGCAGCGGCGCAAGGCGCGGATGAAGGAACGGATCCGCGAGATCGCCGGCGAGTTGATCAAGACCGCCGCGATCCGCGCCACCCGAGCAGGGCAGGTAGCCGAGGCGGACGAAGCCACCTTTCCGCAGTTCGTCGACCGCTTCCCCTATGAGGAAACCGACGATCAGGACCGAGCGATCGCCGAGGTGCTGGAGGATCTGGAAAGCGGCAAGCCGATGGATCGGCTGGTGTGCGGCGACGTCGGCTTCGGCAAGACCGAGGTGGCGTTGCGCGCCGCCTTCGTCGCCGCCATGGCCGGCTACCAGGTTGCGCTGATCTGTCCGACGACGCTGCTCGCCCGGCAGCATTACCGCAACTTCGTCGAGCGGTTCCACGGCTTCCCGATCGAGATCGGCCGGCTGTCCCGGCTGGTTCCCGCGGTCGAAGCCAAATTGACCAGGGAAGGCATCGAGAAAGGCACGGTCGATATCGTGATTGGCACCCATGCGCTGCTGTCGAAATCGATAAAATTCAGGAAGCTGGGGCTGGTCATTGTCGACGAGGAGCAGCATTTCGGCGTCGCCCACAAGGAGAAGCTGAAGGCGCTGAAGGAGGATGTCCACGTGCTCACCCTCACCGCCACGCCGATCCCGCGCACGCTGCAGATGGCGATGTCGGGGCTGCGCGAGTTGAGCGTCATCCAGACCCCGCCGGTCGACCGGCTGGCGGTGCGCACCTATGTCGCGCCGTGGGACGCGGTGGTGATGCGCGAGGCGCTGCTGCGCGAACATTATCGTGGCGGGCAAAGCTTCCTGGTTGCGCCGCGCATCGCCGACCTGCCCGACCTGGAGGAATGGCTGCGTGAGGAAGTGCCTGAGGTGAAGGCGGTCACCGCGCATGGCCAGATGGGCGCCGGCGAGGTCGAGGAGCGGATCGGCGCCTTCTACGACAAGAAATATGATGTGCTGCTGTCGACCACCATCGTCGAGAGCGGGCTCGACATCCCGTCGGCCAATACGCTCATCGTCCATCGCGCCGACCGCTTCGGTCTCGCCCAGCTATACCAGCTGCGTGGCCGCGTCGGCCGGTCGAAGACCCGCGCCTACGCCTATCTGACTACTCCGCCCGACCGCGCGCTGACCGAGGGCGCGGACAAGAGGTTGCAGGTGTTGGCCAATCTCGACAGCCTCGGCGCCGGATTTCAGCTGGCGAGCCATGACCTGGACATTCGCGGCGCCGGCAATCTGCTGGGCGACGAACAGTCGGGACATATCAAGGAGGTAGGGTTCGAGCTTTACCAGTCGATGCTGGAGGAAGCGATCCTCGATCTCAAGTCGGGCGTAGGCGAGCGGCGCGGGGAGTTCATGCCCCAGATCAATGTCGAGGCGCCGATCCTGATCCCCGAGGCCTATGTGCCCGACCTTGACCTGCGCATGGGCCTCTATCGCCGCCTGGGCGAGCTGGACGACCGGCAGGAGGTGGAAGCCTTCGGCGCCGAGCTGATCGATCGCTTCGGCAAGTTGCCGCAGGAAACGAAGAACCTGTTGCAAATCGTTGAAACAAAAATCAATTGCAAGAAAGCATGCATCGCCAAGCTGGATGTCGGCGCGAAGGGCGCTGTGGTGACCTTCGCCGCGGGCGGCTTTCCTGACCTGACGGGCCTGCTGGCTTATGTCGAAAAGCTGAAGGGCGCGGCCAAGCTGCGGCCGGACAGCAAGTTGATTATCAGCCGCGAATGGCCCACCGGTGAGGGACGGTTGACCGGCGCGCTGCAGATTTCGCGCGGCTTGATGCGCGTGGTGGCGGCCGGCGAGGAGAAAAAGCAGGAATTGGAGCTGGCATAAGACCGCATCCGGAGAAATTATGGGCCAGGCATGTTCTAGCTGGCGAATTGAAGTTCATGCGGGACGACCAAGATGTCCGACAAGGCGCCCAAGGACCGACAACAGAACGCGGCAGAGGCCGAGGTCAAGCATTTCAAGAAAGACCTCGGACCTTTCGTGGTCGCTGCGGAAACGACGCGCATGCCAATGGTGTTCACCAACGCCAAAGAGCCCGGTCATCCGATCATCTTCGCCAATGATTCCTTCCTGGAGCTGACAGGGTACGACCGCGACGAGCTACTGGCGCAGAGTTTCAATTTCCTGATGGCACACGGAAAAGACCGGGGCGATCTGGAAGAGATAGAAGCGGCGTTTGCGGGAAAGGATGACGATGCGGAGATTCGTTACCGCCACAAGGACGGGAGCGAGTTCTTCGCGGCGATCTTCGTCAACCCGGTCAGGGACAAGGGTGGCAAAATCGTCCAGCATTTTGTCTCGCTAATCGACACAACGGACCATCACCGAGCCAAGGAGCACGCCGCCAAGCTGATCGACGAGCTCAACCACCGGGTCAAGAACACGCTGACGACGGTTCAGTCGATCGTTAACCAGGCAGTGCGCAATTCGCCCGATCCGCAAATCGTGCGCGAGACGATCGAAGCGCGGATCGCGGCGCTGTCACGCTCGCACGACCTTCTGGGCCGGGAAAAATGGCAGGGAGCGGGCCTCCACGATCTGGTCGTAGAGGCGCTGAGGC
The DNA here is from genome assembly GCA_035711585.1 of Sphingomicrobium sp. Lineage (GTDB taxonomy): Bacteria > Pseudomonadota > Alphaproteobacteria > Sphingomonadales > Sphingomonadaceae > Sphingomicrobium. Next base: position 26,337 of record DASTCB010000046.1, on the reverse strand, counting down.
CATTCGGCGCGGCCGACGGTCGATCGGAACGGTTCACGATCAAGGGCAAAAATATCCGGCTGTCACCCAAGGCCACTCTGGCGCTGGGCATCGCGTTCCATGAGCTTGCGACCAACGCGGTCAAGTATGGCGCCTTTTCAAACAAGGCCGGGACGGTTTCGATCGAATGGACGCTCGAAGACAAACCCGATGGAAGATGGCTGTGCTTCCGCTGGCGCGAAAAAGACGGACCGCCGGTTACGCCGCCCGCTCGCAAGGGTTTCGGCTCGCGGGTAATCGAACAGGGTCTGGCGCATGAGCTCTCGGGCAAAGTCGATCTAGACTACCGGCCCGGAGGAGCCGTTTGCACAATTGAAATGCCCGCGCCACAAGCAGTGCTAGATGGCTGAACAATTGGTTTCAGGCAGGCGAGTCCTGGTCGTCGAAGACGAAATGCTTGTCCTAATGGCAATGGAGGACATGCTTGCCGACCTCGGCTGCACGTCGATCGCGGTTGCCGCCACTATCGAAAAGGCGCTGGCACTGATCCGAGCGGAGTTGTTTGACGTGGCGATCCTCGACGTAAATCTCGACGGGCATCGTAGCGATCCCATTGCCGAAGCGCTGAGCGAACGCGGCATTCCGTTCGTCTTTTCGACGGGTTATGGCGACAAGGGGGTGAGCGACGCTTTTCGGAACCACCCAGTGCTCAGCAAACCCTATGATCATCGGCAGTTGATGCTGGCGCTGACAGGCCTGCTGGAGCCTAGTTCCGGACTCGAATCGCGGGGTACTCCGGCTTAGGCGGCGCTGCGTTCGGCGGTGGTGACGAACCTGGCCAGTTCGGCCTCGTCGAGCGGGGCCGCGCCGAGGAAACCCTGGTAGAGGTCGCAGCCCCATTGCTCGAGCAGTTGGAGCTGAGCGTGGCTTTCCACACCCTCGACGATGACCTTGAGGCCAAGCTCGCGGGCCAGGCTGATCATCGCCTTGACGATGATCCGGTCGCGGCTGCCGCCGACAATGTCGGCGATCATTGCCCGGTCGATTTTGATCGCGTCGAGCGGGAGCGACGCGAGATAGGCGAGGCTCGAATAGCCGGTCCCGAAATCGTCGATGGCGATGCGAATACCGGCGGCGCGCAGCCGGGCGAGGCGGCCGGCCACCTCAAGGCTGTCGGCCATCAGGCTGCTCTCGACGATTTCCGCCGTGATTTGTTCGGGCTTGAGGCCAGCCTCGGCGATCTCCGCCAGCAGCCATTGCTCATAGCCCGGCCGGTCGAGGTCGCGAGGCAAGAGATTGATCGACAGGCGCAGGTCAGCAAGCGGTCCCCGCCAGCCAGCGAAGCTGCGCAGCGCCTTGCGCTGGATGGACCGTGACAGCCGTTCCGACAGACCGGAGGCATCGGCGCGGGCAAACAGCCGCTCTGGAGAGTCAACCGCGCTCCAGCGGGCCAGCGCTTCCACGCCAGAGATGCGGCCGCTGGCTGGCTCGATCTGCGGCTGGAAGCGAAGCTCGATCCAGTCGCGGCGGATCGCCTCCTCCAGCGCGCGGTCCCTTCTGGGCAAAGCGGGCGCCGCGATCCCCCGATCGGACGCCCGCTTCCCCCCAAACACTGGCCAATGCCACCCTCGCATTTGGGTCACCTACGCGCGCTGGCCCGCTACCCCAACGCGCCAATCGGGCGCGATCCGTTTCGGGACAGTGGCGCAGACACGCGAAATGCCTATGCTGCGGCGGGTGAGCGCTGCACGCCCCTCGAATGCCTCGCCGGAACGCGACCTCGGCGCGCATGGCATCGGGCTCGTCGCTTCGCCGACCGGCGCAGCGCAGGCCGCCGAGACTTTGCTCCGGCGGCGGTACAAATGGGCCGGCGCGGAGGAAGCCGAGACGCTGGTTGCCCTGGGCGGCGACGGCTTCATGCTGCAGACCCTGCATGCCATGCTCGAGGATGGCCGCGCCCGCCCTGTGTTCGGCATGAACCGCGGCACCTTCGGGTTCCTGATGAACGATTGGCGGCTGGACCGGCTTTATGAGCGGATCCAGGAGGCCAGGCATATCCGCGTCGCCCCGTTGGCCATGGAGGCCACCGACATCCATGGCAGGACATGGATCCACCCGGCGATCAACGAAGTGTCGCTGCTTCGCGAAACCCGCCAGACGGCGAAGATCGAAATTTGCGTCAACGGCCGGGTAGTGATGCCGGAGCTGGTCGCCGACGGCGTGCTGGTCGCAACGCCGGCGGGATCGACCGCCTACAACCTGTCCGCCCATGGGCCGATCCTGCCGCTCGCCGCGAAAATGCTGGCGCTGACCTCGATCAGCCCGTTCCGCCCGCGCCGCTGGTCGGGCGCGATCCTTCCAGACGACGTCTCGGTATCCTTTAGAGTTCTTGAGGCGGAAAAGAGGGCCGTAGCCGCCGTCGCCGACCAGTTCGAGGTGCGCGAGGTGTGCACGGTCGACGTCAAGCTGGACCGCGAGCGCTCGCTGACCTTGCTGTTCGACCCCGAACATGCCCTCGACGAACGGATCGCAATGGAGCAGTTCGCCCACTAACCGGCCGTTCAGGCATTCTGTGGCATTGGAGCGTCCTAGGCGCTTGCAACGCGCGAGGAGCGCGCTATAGGCGGCCTCGCTTCGCGAAAGCGAAGCCGCTCCCCGATAGCTCAGCGGTAGAGCTCTCGACTGTTAATCGAGCGGCCGTTGGTTCGAATCCAACTCGGGGAGCCATTTCTTACTGGAGCTGAAATGAACGAAGCGGCCGGGAATACCCGACCGCTTCGGCGAAGTGCGTTCATGCCCCCCAAGGGACCACTCCGCAGTTTCATCAACACCCTTTTTGCCGCCAGATTCCAGAGGCTTGTTGGGCCTGTGTCAGCGCGGGACAGCGACCCCCTCACTAGCCCTCAATGGCGGCCATCAAACTCGCATTTCCTCCCGCAGCGGTGGTGTCGATGCAGGTTACGCGCTCGGTGGCGAAGCGGGCGACATAATGGGGACCGCCGGCCTTGGGCCCGGTTCCCGAAAGCCCCTCGCCCCCGAACGGCTGGCTTTCGACCACCGCGCCGATCTGGTTGCGATTGACGTAGAGGTTGCCGACCCGGGCATGGCCCTCGACATATTGTCGGGTGGTGTCGATCCGGCTCTGGAGTCCGAGGGTCAGGCCATAGCCGGTCGCATTGATCTCGCCGATCAGCTTGTCGAGCTCACCCGATTTCCAGCGGATGACGTGGAGAATCGGGCCGAAGTGCTCGCGGTCGAGCTCGGACAGGCTGTTGATCTCGTACATCGACGGCTTGACGAAATAACCGTGCGCGGTGCTTTCCGGCAGCTCGATCTGAGCCAGCAGGCGGCCCTTGGCGGCAAGCTCTTCAAGGTGCTTGTTGAGTGCGCCCCTGGCGCCCTCATCGATCACCGGGCCGACGTCGGTGCGGACGTCGGCCGGATCACCGACCGTCAGCGCCTCCATGGCACCGGCGATCATCTCCAGCATCGAATCCGCAACGTCGTCCTGAATGCAAAGGACGCGCAACGCCGAACAGCGCTGGCCCGCGCTTTGGAATGCCGAGGAAATGACATCCCGCGTGACCTGCTCGGGAAGGGCGGACGAATCGACGATCATTGCATTCTGGCCGCCGGTTTCGGCGACGAACGGGATGATCGGCCCGTCACGCTCCGCCAAGGTGCGGTTGATCATCCTCGCCGTCTCGTTGGAGCCCGTAAAGACGACGCCCGCGAGCCGCGGATGCGCCGTCAGCGTACCCCCGACGACCCTGCCTGAACCTGGTGCCAGCTGGACAACGTCCTTGGGGATACCCGCCTTGTGCATCAGCGTGATCGCAAGCGCCCCGATCAGCGGTGTTTGCCCTGCCGGCTTGGCGATCACGGCATTGCCCGCCGCCAGCGGCGCCGAGGTCAGGCCGGTGAAGATCGCTAGCGGGAAATTCCATGGCGAGATGGCTGCGAACACGCCCCGGCCGTGCAGGCGCAACTCATTATGTTCGCCGGTCGGGCCAGGCAGATGTAGCGGCTTGGTGAACTGCCGGCGTGCTTCGGACGCGTAAAAGCGCAGGAAATCGACTGCCTCGCGGACTTCAAGAACCGCGTCGACCAGCGTTTTCCCGGCCTCGCGAACGCAAAGCGAAAAAAACTCCTCCGCATGTTCCTCGAAAAGGTCGGCGGTACGGTCGAGCAGCCTGGCGCGGCCATCGCCGCCGAGCGCGTCCCAGGCGACCTGCGCGGAATTGGCGGCACCCACCATATGATCGACTTCGGCGGCGCTTGGCTCGAACACCGTGCCGATTTCGATCCGGCGATCATAGGGAGAGGTGACCGGGCGCCCCTCGCCTTTCCCGAGCGTTGGCTTCGCCGTCCAGCTTCGGCTTTCGAGCGCCTTCAACCGCTTCAGGAGCGGCTCGCGCACCAGCGCGTCCGACAGATCGCATCCCGCGCTATTGCGGCGGCCCTTGCCGAAGATTTCGTTTGGCAGCGGGATCGCGGGATTGCGCTTCGGATTGAGCTTTTCCAGCTCGGCGACGGCATCGCGCACCAGCTCGTCGACCGGGATATCGTCGTCGGCTATCCGGTTGACGAAGCTCGAGTTGGCGCCGTTCTCCAGCAGCCGGCGAACGAGGTAGGCGAGCAGCTCCTTGTGGCTGCCGACCGGCGCATAGATGCGCACCGGCGTGGGCTCCTCGCCAATCCCCTGCTCGAGCTTGGCCAGCTCCTCGTACAACCCCTCCCCCATGCCGTGGAGGCGCTGGAATTCAAATTTCGTCTCACCAGCCAGCGCCTTCACCGCGCCGATGGTGTTGGCATTGTGGGTGGCGAAGGCGGGATAGATGCATTCGCCGGCTGCCAGCAGTCGCTTGGCGCAAGCAAGGTAGCTGACGTCGGTCGCCACCTTGCGGGTGAAGACCGGATAATCCGTCAGGCCGGCAACCTGTGCAACCTTGATCTCGCTGTCCCAATAGGCGCCCTTGACCAGCCGCACCATCAGCTTGCGGCCGTGCTTGCGGGCCAGCTCGACCGTCCAGTCAACCAGGGGAAGCGCTCGCTTCGAATAGGCCTGGATTGCCAGGCCGAAACCGGCCCAGCCGCCCGCGAAAATCTCATCGTCCGCGGCGAGCGCCTCGATAAGATCCATCGACAGTTCGAGCCGGTCAGCCTCCTCGGCATCGATGGTGAGATGGATGTCGGCCCTGGCGGCTTTCAGCGCCAGCTCACGCAGCACGGGAAGGATTGCAGCCTTGGCCTCCTCGGCATGGCTCCATTCGTATCGCGGGTGGAGCGCCGACAGCTTGACCGAGATGCCCGGCGCCTTCTTGAACCCGCCTGTTGCAGAGGCTGAAATGGTGTCGAGCGCATCGGCATAGGCCCTGGCGTAGCGCGCCGCGTCGGCATGGGTCTTGGCGGCCTCGCCCAGCATGTCGAAGCTGTGGCTCCAGCCTCGCTTCTGCTCGGGCGCTGCGCGCTTCATCGCCTCGTCGATCGTCCGGCCAAAGACGAATTGCCTGCCCAGTATCTTCATCGCCTGGCTGACCGCGGTGCGGATCACCGGCTCGCCGAGGCGGCCGACGGCGCGGCCCAGCGCGGCTCGCCAATTGTCCGACCTGTCATTGGCCTCTTCCAAGACCTTGCCGGTCAGCAGCAGCGAGAAGGTGGCGGCATTGACGAAGGTCGAGCGGCTGTCGCCCAGCTTCTCCGCCCAATCCGGCCCGGACAGCTTGTCGGCGATCAGATCATCGGCGGTCTCTGCGTCGGGAATGCGAAGCAGCGCTTCGGCCAGGCACATCAGCGCGATGCCTTCGTCCGACCCGAGGTCATAGGCTTGCAGGAAGGCGTCCAGCCCCGCCGCATTGTGGCCGCGCACCGCCTTGACCAGCGTCCGGGCGATGGCGCTGGCCTCGCCCTGCTCTGGCGCGGATAGCTTTGCCTGGCGCAGCCGTTCCTGGACAATTTCATTTTCATCGGGCCGGTAGGCAAGGCGAAGCGCGGTACGATCGATCATCGGGTCTTTCCGGGAAGAAACTGGCGGCCAGATAGGCGCTCATGGCGCGCCTTGCTAGCGGCCATTTGCTTGCCTCTTTGGTAACCATTTTCGCTTAAGCCGCGCGTCATGGGCTATTCGCGGCCATTTGACCTGACTGATAGCCGGCCGCTGGCGCATGCACCGGCGCCATCGACGACGTCCAACAAGCTGCTTGGACTCGAGCTGCTGCGCTTCGCATCCGCGCTCGCCGTCCTGATCTACCATTATAGCCACTTCACGGCGATTGCCGCAGCACCGGCGATCGCGGCCGACGATTTCCCACTCAACGGACTGCTGCGGCCTTTTTACGATTATGGGCTCTACGGAGTTCAGCTGTTCTGGGGGATCAGCGGCTATATCTTCTTCTGGAAATATGGCTCGGCCATCCGCTCGGCAGTGGTCAGCGCCCGCCAGTTCTTCTGGCTGCGTTTCTCACGGCTCTATCCGCTGCATTTCGCGACGTTGATCGGCGTCGTCGGGCTGCAAGCCGTCCATCGCCAACTGACAGGCGCCAACTTTCTCTACCCCGCAACCGATCCCGCGCTATTTGCGCGACAGCTGATCCTGGCAACCGACTGGGGCCCGCAACCTCCGTTCAGCTTCAACGGCCCAATCTGGTCGATTTCGGGCGAGGTTGCCGTCTACGCCGCTTTCTTCATCCTGCTCCGGCAGTTCGCGCCATCGTGGAAGCTGTGCGTCACGGTAATCGCCGCGGGCCTTGTGGCGCAGCTGGCCGGGCTGGACTGGGTATCAATTGCTTGCGCCACCTATTTTTTCGCCGGCGGGCTGGCGGCACTGGCTCCGTCAGGATCCGAGCGTAAGGCTGCGATCGCCCTCACTTGCCTCCTATTCTTGTGCCTGGCGACGGGTAGCCTGGGTGACCGCGACAAGCTGCCGATGATCCTGCTTGCTGCGGTCCCCTGCCTGCTGATCCTGATGACCCGGGATTGGCGGCTCATCGCGCGGCTGCAGCGTCCCGTGCAGTTCGCCGGGAATCTCACCTATTCCAGCTATTTGCTTCATTTCCCGCTGCAGCTGCTGTTGGCGATCGCGGTCGCAGCGACCGGCATCCTGCCTCCACTGAACAGCCCGGCCTTGCTCGCCGCATATCTCGGCGTCACGCTGGGTGCCGCGGCGCTCAGCTATCGCTATTTCGAGCTTCCGGCCCAGCAATGGCTGCGCCAGCGGACGCTCAAGCGCGCGGACGCCTAGGCCGACTGTCCATGGCAGTGCTTATACTTGCGGCCCGAGCCGCAAGGACAAGGCGCGTTGCGGCTGGTGGGGGCGACGATCGTCTCGCCATCCGCGACCTGCTCGGGCAGGGGCGGCATCGGCGCCTGGAGCGGCGGCAGGTTCGACAGCAGCCGTCCGCCAGCGTCGAAATCGGCGCTGTCGTCATCGCCCGACAAGGGGTCGATGTGGTGCGTGATGAACTCGGGCAGGGCGAAGGCACCGGCTGGCCCCATCGGCACCGGTTCCTCGAATTGAACCTGGACGCGCAGGAGGGTTCGGGTCACCTCCTCGCGGATGGCAATCAGCAGCCGCTCGAACAGCAGGAAGGCTTCCTGCTTATACTCGTCGATCGGCTTTTTCTGCGCATAGCTGCGCAGGTGGATCACCTGCCGAAGCGCGTCGAGGGTCGCCAGATGCTCCTTCCAATGATGGTCGAGAGTCTGGATCAGGATCTGCTTTTCGACCTGGACCCACTGCTCATGGTCCAGGGCCTCCATCTTGGCGGCCATCTTTGAATCGGCCTGCTGCTGCAGACGCTCGGCAATGATGGCCTGCTCGACCTCCTCTTCCTGCAGCCATTCCTCGATGGGCGGATCGAGATCGAGCACCTCGCGGATATTCTGCCTGAGGCCGTCGACGTCCCACTGCTCGGGATAGGTCCCCTCCGGGCAGCTAGCCAGGACGAGGCCCTGGATGGTTTCGGAGCGGAAGTCTTCCACCACGTCGCTGACATTGTCGGCGTCCATGATCTCGGCGCGCTGCTCGTAAATGACCTTGCGCTGGTCGTTCATCACGTCGTCGAACTCTACGACCTGCTTGCGGATGTCGTAGTTGCGCGCCTCGACCTTCTTCTGCGCGGTCTCAATGGCCTTTGAGATCCAGGGGGAGACGATCGCTTCACCATCCTCGAGATTTTTGTTCATCAGCCGAGCGAAAGCGGTCTGCGGCCCGAAGATGCGGAGCAGGTCGTCGTCGAGGCTGAGGTAGAAGCGTGACAGGCCGGGGTCGCCCTGGCGGCCCGAGCGGCCGCGAAGCTGATTGTCGATGCGCCGGCTCTCGTGTCGCTCCGTGCCCAGCACGAACAGCCCGCCGGCGTCGAGCACCCGCTGCTTCTCCGCTTCGATTTCGGCCTTGATCCGCGCGATCGCGGCGTCGCGTTCGGGTCCGTCGGGCCGATCCTTAAGTTCATCCTCGATGCGGAACTCCAGGTTGCCGCCCAGTTTGATGTCGGTTCCGCGACCGGCCATGTTGGTGGCGATGGTGACCGCCCCCAGCCGTCCCGCCTGGGCTACGATATGCGCCTCCATCTCGTGGAAGCGGGCATTGAGCACCGAGTGCTGGATGCCTTCCCGCTCGAGGAATTCGGACAGCATCTCCGACTTTTCGATGGAAACGGTGCCGACCAGGACCGGCTGGCCCTTGTCCTGCTTCGCCTTGATCTCTTTGGCGATGGCGCCGAATTTGTCGGTGATGTTCTTGTAAAACTCGTCGTCTTCGTCCTGCCGTTGCACAGCCACGTTGGTCGGGATGGTGACCACGTTCATGCGGTAGATATCGAAGAATTCCGGCGCCTCGGTTGCCGCCGTGCCGGTCATGCCTGACAGCTTCGGATACATTCGGAAGTAATTCTGGAAGGTGATCGAGGCGAGCGTCTGGTTCTCCGGCTCGATCTGCACGCCTTCCTTTGCCTCGACCGCCTGGTGAAGCCCGTCGGACCAGCGGCGACCCTCCATCATCCGGCCGGTGAATTCATCGATGATGATCACCTTGTCGTCCTTGACGATGTAGTCGATGTCCCGCTTGAACATTTTGTTGGCTTTTAGGGCCTGGTTGAGGTGGTGGACCACCTGCGTATTGGCGATGTCGTAGAGGTTCTGGCCCTCGATCAGCCCGGCCGCCTCGAGCATTCGCTCGGCCTTCTCCGTGCCATCCTCGGTCAGGACGATACTGCGCTGCTTCTCGTCCTTCTCATAGTCGGTCTCGTCGAACTGCTTCACGATCGCGTCGACACCCATGTATAGCTCCGACTTGTCGTCGGTCGGGCCGGAGATGATCAGGGGAGTCCGGGCCTCGTCGATGAGGATCGAGTCCACCTCGTCGACGATCGCGAAGTTGAACGGCCGCTGCACCATCTGGACTCGGCTGAACTTCATATTGTCGCGCAGATAGTCGAACCCGAGCTCATTGTTGGTGGCGTAGGTGATGTCGGCATTATAGGCTTCGCGCCGCTCATGATCCGACAGGTTGGGGACGATCACTCCGACGCTCATTCCAAGGAACTGGTAGATCTGACCCATCCAGCCTGCGTCGCGGGTGGCGAGATAGTCGTTGACCGTGACGACATGGACGCCCTTGCCAGGGAGCGCATTGAGATAGACCGCCAGCGTCGCCACCAGCGTCTTGCCTTCGCCGGTGCGCATCTCGGCGATTTCGCCGCGATGGAGGGCAATGCCGCCGATCATCTGCACGTCATAATGCCGCTGCCCCAGCGTCCGGACCGCAGCCTCGCGAACCGTGGCGAATGCCTCGGGAAGGATGTCGTCGAGTTTCGTCCCCTCTGCGAGACGCTGGCGGAACAATTCGGTCTGGCCGCGCAGCTCCTCGTCGGTCATCGCCGAGATGGTCGGCTCATAGCCGTTGATGGTTTCGACGATCCTGCCGAGCTTGGCGACGTAACGGTCGTTGGCCGATCCGAAGATGCTTTTGGCCAGAGTGGCGAGCATGTGGCGAATTAATCCTCAAAAAGGCGGCTGCCGAGGGCAGGAAAAAGAGCGCCCGCAAGCGGGCGTGCCGGGGCGCGATGTAGGGAGAGCACCTAGGCTAGTCAATTGACCGGCAGGAGCAGCACTCATAGCTTTGGTCCGATGAGCGATTGGACCGGCGGCTGCCTCTGCGGGAATGTCCGTTTCCGGCTTGAAAGCGAGCCGTTCGATGCGGGCTGGTGCCACTGCCGCACATGCCAGCTGTCGAGCGGATCGCCCGCAATGGTGTTCGCCAGCGTGATGGAGGGCGGCTATCGCTTCACCGCAGGCGAAGCCATGGTCCGCCGCGTCAAATCCAGCAACTTCGGGCACCGTGCTTTCTGCGGTGAATGCGGCACCCCGCTTTACATGAAGGTCGATCACCAACCGGAAACGGTGGATTTCAGCGTGGCAACTTTGGACAAGCCGGGGCCGATTAGCCCCGGCTTTCACATTTTCTGGTCGAGCCGGATATCTTGGCTCGAACTGGATGACGGATTACCGAAATTCGACCGGTTCAGGCCCGATACGCGTGGCCTCGAAGGGACCGAGCCCCCCGCCTAGAGCTGGCCTTCCAACCATTGCTGGATCTGGCTGCGCGGCGCGGCGCCGACCTTCTGCGCAACCGCCTCACCGCCCTTGAACAGCAGCATGGTGGGGATACCGCGCACGCCATAGCGGCCCGGAGTGTCCGGATTCTCGTCGATGTTGATCTTGGCGATGGTAACCTTGTCGCCCAGGTCCGCCGCGATCTCCTCCAGCGCGGGCGCGATCATCCGACAAGGGCCGCACCATTCCGCCCAGAAATCGACAAGCACCGGCTTTTCGGCGCTGAGCACGTCGGCCTGGAAGCTCTGGTCGGTGACGGTCTTGGTATTCTGGCCCATGGGGGACTCCTTGGATTGCGATATGCAACCGATATGGGAAGGGACTCGGCGAAGCTCAACCAAGAAGGTTAATCAGCTGCGGCCCGGCTGTGTAGAGCAATGACGCCTCAATCCGCCTGCCCGGGAAAATAATCCTCAGCGCCTCGGCATAGGCCTCCATTTGCGCTCGGTGCGCCCGCGGAATTGCCGACAGGCCGGCCGGCACGTTCCGGCCCGTCTTGAAGTCGACGACGCGAACCAATTCAGGCCCGATGCACAGCCGATCGACCGTTCCCGCAATAACGCGGCCGTCGGCCAGAGTGGCGGCAATCGGCGCCTCCGCCAGCGTATCCGACCCGAACAAGCCCGCATAGACGGGATTGGCGATCAGCGAGCAGGCCGCCTCGGCAATCTCCTGTCTCGCAGGTTCGCCTACCCCGGACCGTTCGAGCCAGCGCAGGGCCAGCTCCTGCCTGGTTTCAGCGGCGACCCCCGGAAGACGTTCGAACAAGGCGTGAAGCAGGGTGCCGCGCCGGGCCGCTTCCTGCATTTCGGGGGTCGGGGGCGGCGCCGTGTCGCGGTCTTCGACGATCTGCGACGGCGCGAGCGGTCGCGACGGGCGTGCCTCGATTGGCGCCTGCTGCCGCAACCAGGCCGGAATAGCGATGGGTTCGAGGGACGGCTTGCCCGACCTGGCCTGGGCCGAACGGGCGCCTGCGGCTTCCCAAACCAACGCTGAACCCCAGCCGTCGATTTCGACCGCCCCAGCTCCGAGCGACTGCATCGCCCTCCCCGTCTTGGCATGCCAGCTATCGGATGCGACCTCCCTTTTCGGCTTCCACCCCGCGACAATCAGCCGCTCGGCTGCGCGGGTCAGTCCGACATAGGCCAGGCGCCAATGCTCCTCGCGGTCGGCTTCCTTGGCTCTGTCGATCAACAGCCGGAAAATCGGGGCGCATTCGTCCTTTCGGGGGCGGACAATTGGCACCTTTCCGACATCGGGAATTTCGAATTCCATGATCGGCGAAGTGCCGCCGACCTTGTCCGGGTCATGGGTTGCATCGGCGAGGATCACCAGCGGCGCCTCCAGCCCCTTTGCGCCATGGACGGTCATCACCCGGACCGCATTCGACGGGGCGGACGGGTCGCGCTTCACCTCCACGTCGCCCTGACCGAACCAGGCGAGGAACCGGTCGAGCGAGGCGATTTCCTCCTGCTCGAACGCCAGCGCGGCGGACACCAGCTCCTCAATCGGGTCGCGTGCAGCCTCGCCAAGGCGGCGAAGCAATTTGCGCCGCCCGTCCAGGGGTCCGGACAGAATTGTCTCTACGAAGCGCGCGGGAGTGACAAAATCGGCCATGGCCAGCCAGCCGGCGAGGATGCCGTGTGCCTCGGCCCAATGCGGGTGCTCTTCACGTCGGCTGGACAGTTCGGCCCACAGCTTGCGCCGGTCGCCATGGGCCAGCTCGTACAGCTGTTCCTGGCTCCAGCCGATCAGCGGCGAGACCAGCACCCCTGCCAAATTCAAATCTTCCAGGGGTTGCACCGCAAACTTGATCGCCGCCAGCAGATCCTTGACCGCCAGCGGCTTGTGCAGGTGGAGGCGATCGATACCGGCGACGGGAATTCCCTGCGCGTAGAGGCGAGCAACGATCAGCGAGGCGAGCTCGGTCCGGCTTCTGACGAGGATCAAGATATCGCCCGGCGCCAGCGGCCGCTTGGTCGTGGCCAGGACCGGCGCCTCAGCCAGCCAGCGCTTGACCTGGAGGGCCAAGGCGTCGGCGTAGAGCCGGACCGGCTCGTCGATCCAGCCTTCCTCTCCCTCGTCGACGTACTCGGCCGCGGCGGTTTCGAACGCCGGCCAAAGCTCGACCCGTCCCGGGCGATCGGCGTGAAACGCCCGGTGCGGGTTGGGCGGCTCGCTTAGCCCCATGCCCCGGAAGCCCACCTCGTCGATCAGCGCGTCGACCACTTCAAGGACCGGTGACGAGGAGCGAAAGCTGGCGTCGATCGAAAGGTCGCGGAATTCCCGCGCGCGGACTTCTGCTTCGTTCGCTGTTTCAAGCAGCAGCGCAGCCCTGGCCGAGATATTGGCCCGGAATTCCTCATACTCCCGTGGATTGGTCCCTTGGAACCCGAAGATGGCCTGCTTGTAATCGCCGACCATGAACAGCGTGCGCCGCAGCCGCTCGGCCTCCGGGTTGCCGGAGAAATATTCGCCCGCCAGCGCGTCGACGATCGCCCATTGGTCGGCATTGGTGTCCTGCGCTTCGTCGACCAGGACATGGTCGGTGCGCTGGTCGAGCTTGTAGCGCACCCATTCCCCCATGCCGGGCTGCTCGAACAGGCGCCGCGTCCAGCCGATCAAATCGTCGAAGTCGGCCACGCCCTGGGCCCGCTTGGCGCGGACATAGGCGCGGGCAAACGCCTGGCCGGCGCGCAGCCCGGCGGCCTGGACCTTCGCCAGCTCGCTCGCCGCGACCAGCTGGCGCAGCGCGTTCAACCAATCTGCAAATTGCTGGATCAGTTCCTCGTAAGTGGGCTCGACCGCAATCTGCTTCGCGCTAGCCCTGCACGGGATGCCATCCTTGGTGACCAGGCCCGACCCGATCTTCGCCAGCATGCCGCGACGGTCATTTGCCAATGCGGCTACGAAGGCCGTCAGATTGGCTACGATTTTGTCGCCGGTGGACGTGCCCCAGGCCAGATTGGCTGCGATCAAAAGCTCAAGGAGGCCAAGGTCGACTTCATCATCGCCCAGCCTGCGCAGGATTTCCGCGTCGGCGTCACCGCCTTCGACGCCGACCAGCCCCAGCAGCCGGGCCTCGATGGCCCCGGGCTGGCCAAGCGCCTCCATCGCCTCATGCGCCCGGGCGCAGGCCATCAGGTAGTTTTCGGCGCCCGCTTCGCCGAGCCGCAAGCTCAGCTTCGAGACATCGGCGATCAAGCGCTGGTCGCGCTCTCGCTCGGCCGCCTCCAGCAGGCTTGCCAGCGTTCGGCGCGCCAGCTCCTCTTCCGCCCGCCCCTCGATCGGCCGGAACCCGGGCGCGATCCCGGCCTCGGCCGGGAAGGATGCCAGCAGCGCCTGGGCGAAGCTGTGGATCGTCTGGATACGAAGCCCGCCCCCGGGCGCGTCCAGCACTTCGGCGAACAGGCGCCGCGCCCGCTCGACCGCGGGCGGACTATTGTCTTCGCCGAGCGCGTAGAGTTCCTTCCTGAGCGCCTCGTCGGGCAGCCGCACCCAATGCGCCAGCCGCTCGCCCAACCGGTTGGCCATCTCCGCGGCGCCGGCCTTGGTGAAGGTAAGGCACAGGATCGTCGATGGCGGCGTCCCGTGAAGCAGCAGCCGGAGGACCCGCGAGGTCAGCACATGGGTCTTGCCCGTGCCGGCCGAAGCTGAGAGCGCGGCATGGACCCGCGGGTCGGACGCCGCCTCTTGCGCGCCCTCGAGCCGAAGGAAAGGCTTCAGACGGCGGCGCATGCAACCAGCCTTCCCAAGTTGGGCTGTTGCGCATAGGGACGCAGAACCAACACAAAAGCGAGGACCCAATGAGCGACGGCGGCGGCCCTGACAATGATCGGCGAGACGAGGAGCGACGGGCCAAGCTGGTGAAGGCGGGCGTAGCGGTCGGAATCGGCTCGGCGGCGATCGTCGCGGCGCTGCTCTACGCTTCGAAGGTCAGGAAGCCCAAGCGCAAGGGCCCGCCCGGGGACGCGACCGACTGAGCTGGCCACCGCTCTATTCACGGCCATACCATTCCTCCAGCCGCATCAGCTGGTCATAGTCGTCATAGGGCGCGTAAGCCGGGTTGAGCTTCGCTTCGAATTCCTTCGACCCGAGCAGATATTCGGACGCGGCCAAGGCGAACTGGGCATAGGCGCGCTCAACAAAGGCCTCCGGACCATCGTCTTTATCGGCCGCTCGCCGATATCCGAACTGACCCTTGTCCTTGGCTAGAGACCAATATTCGTGTGCGCCGGCTTCGCCCGTCACGTCGCCGAAGCCATGGTCGCGGGCGATCAGTGACAGCAGGGCGAGCTGCAGTGCGAACCCTTCGGTGACTGCCTTCTTCGCCGGCGCCTTGCCCGTCTTGTAATCGACAATTGCCAGCTTTCCATCGGCGAGCCGGTCGATGCGGTCGACCCGCCCATGGAGAGTCACTCCGGCGACTTCGGCTTCTCCTTTCTGCTCAGCAAGGATCGGCAGCCGCCCGGCCTCGCGATCCCTGGCGACTTCCGTGGCGATCCAGTCGATCGCCTCCATCAGCCGGGGCGACCAGAGCGCGCGCAGCATGGGATGGATGGCCTCGTCACCGAGCATCGCTTCCGCTCGCGGCCTCAGTTTCGAAGGATCGCAATCATCTTCCTCGAACCATTTCTCGAGCACCGCGTGGACCGCATTGCCCTTCCAGGCGGCATGGTGCTCGGCGTCCACCGCTTCTTCCTTGCGAAGCCCCAGGATGGCCTTGGCATAAAAGGCGAACGGATCGGCCTTGAGCCGATCGAGGTCGGTCACCGCGATCTTCTTCGGCCGCGCTTCAACCGGTGGGCTGGGCGCTGGGCGCGGCGAAGGCTCAACCGCCGGACTGGAATCGATCGCCATCGCCAGTCGCTCGAGCCGCTGGTCGCGCGTCATCCCGCCGGTCATGGCCTGCAGTCTCAGCCACAGGCGCGAAGCGACTGTCGGTGAACGGCTGTCGCGGCGCGCGCGGGTCAGCAGCACGCGCGGCGCGCCGAGCGCGCTCATGAAATCATGCGCTGCAAGCCCCGTGCGAAAGTCCAGGCCGGGCAGACCCAGGGCGCGACGGATTTGCGGCGCCAGCCAGGGATCCGCGCCGGGCAAGGATGGCCAGACTCCCTCACTCATCCCACCGAGGATCATCAGGTCCGCCTTTTGCAGCCGTGCCTCCAGTAAACCCCAGATGAAGATGCGCGGATGGCCGCCATAAGGCCGCCGCACCGGCAGGCCGTCCATCAGGCCGCGCAAGATTGGCAGGACATCTTCGGGTGCGACTGCCAACAAGGCCGCATCGGCCGATTGCTCGAGTCCGGTCAGCAGCTCCGCCGCGGTTCGCCCATCGGGGCCGCTCCAGGCCCGATCGCCCGCCAGCGGAGCAACCGCCTCGCGAAGAGTGAGCGCGACATCCCTGAGCGACACAGCGCTCAGCCCTTCACTGAGATGCGCGATCGAGGAGCGCACCTGTTGCCAGGCCCGATCTACCTTCTTCTCGGCAAAGCGCTCATCGAGTCCTTCTACCCCGGCTCGCGGTCGCGGCCCCCGCAGGGCGGTGTCGAGGGCGCGTACCGCGTCGAGCCATTGCCTTCTCGTGTCTGCTTCCCCGCCGACCAGCGGGTGCTTGAGCAGCGCCAGCAACGGCACCGGCGCAAGATTTTCAACAGCTGCTTCGGCCACCGCCAGGAGCAGCGTACCAGCCGGCGTCTGCGACAGCGGCTGGCCTGCGCTGTCATCTGCTGAAATCCCCCAGCGCTGGAGATGGGCCGATACCCGGGCTGCAAGTCCGCGGTCCGGCGTTACCAGCGCTGCCGTCTTGCCGGGCGTTTCAACCGCTTCCCTCAATGCGATCGCGATCGCCTGTGCCTCGCCGGCGGGATCGGGAAGCTCCGCCACGCGGATGCCGGACAGCCGCCGTTCCGCCGGAGGCAGGCTGTTCCATTTCGAGCTGAAGCGCGGCGCCACCATGGCCTGGGCGACTGCCCTGCCCCTCGCCGACGACGATGCCGCGCGCCCGCCGCTGCGCCAGGGCAAGACTTCCTCGCGCGCAACGCCGATCCGATCGAGGATGCGCTTCAGATGATATTGCGGATGGACCTCCTCGCCCCTGCCTTCCTCATCGGGCCCGAGCGCGTCCCATTCCTCATCGGGAAAGGCGCGAGCATCGGCCAGCGCGGGGAGGATGACGGCGCCCTGGTCCAGCCTTGCAACCCTTGCCAACACGGCTGCAACGGCCGGCGCCGAAGTCGTGATACCCGCCGCCAGCGTAAAGCCTTCCGGAGGCCGTTCCGCCCAGCGCTTGGCAAGCGCATGGAGCAATCGGCTCCGACGATCGGCCAGGTCGATCACGCGGCGCTCCGCCAAAATAGCCGGCCAGCGATCGAGCACGGCGCAAAACCGCTCAATCGACTGAAGCCAGTGACCGGCCAGTTCCGGCGTGTCATTGACCGCCTCGGCCAGTTTCGAAGCCGGAATTTCCTCAACCGCCAGCTGATCCATGGTCCGGGCCAGCTCGGCGGCGAGGCGCATTGCCTCCGCCGCGCCCTCACCGTCGGCGCGGATCAGGCTGGCAAGCAGCAATTGCCGATCCAGCGGGTCGATCGCCGGCGGGACCTCGTCAGCCAGATCCAGCGGGTCGAGCGCGCCACCAATTCGCTCACCAATGTCTGGATCGCCGACCGCGATCAGCCGAGGCAATACAAGCCCGCCGTCGCTGGCGCGGACAAAAGCCTCGGTGAGCGTCCGGACGGCGCGATTGTTAGGGAGCAGGATCCGGCCGCGAGCAAGGACAGCCGGATCGCGGCCGATGGCATTGATCACTCCGATTGCCAGCGCGTCGGAAAAGCTGCGATGGGCGGGAATATTGTAGACGAGCGGCGCACCGGCGACCCGGCGCTCGAACAGCTCAGCCATGCTCTAGAGCGCGTTCGGTCTGCTTGATTGCCGCCGGATTGCCGACGTCGAACCACAGGCCTTGGTGGACTGCGCCGAAGCAACGACCCTCAGCGATCGCACGATCCCACAGGACATTGGTTGAAAAGGGTCCCTCCGGAGCATCGCGCAGCAGCCGCTTCGAAACCATCTGGATGCCGGTGTAGACGAACGGGGCGATCTTGCCCTTCTCGCGGCGCGCAAGGCGCCCATCAGCCATCATGTGAAAATCACCCTGGCCCGAATGATTGCCGGCGCGCGCCTGCGGGACCAGAAGCAACAACGCATCCATCTCTTCTTCGCGCCACAGGGAGGCGAGCAGCTGGAGCGTATCCGCCGGCCCGTCGATCCAGTAATTGTCGCTGTTGACGACCAGGAACGGGTCGGCGTCGATCATCGGTTCCGCCAGGATCAGCCCGCCCCCGGTTTCGAGCAGCAGCTTGCGCTCGTCGCTGATGCGCACGTCGAAATCCTTCGCCTTCGCCTTCAGGTGCGCTTCGAGCGCATCGGCCAGATAATGGACGTTGACGACGATCTTGCGGATGCCGGCCGCCCGCAACCGGTCGAGCGCATGGTCGATCAGCGCCCTGCCCGCTACCTCAACCAGCGGCTTGGGTCGGGTTGCGGTCAAGGGCCGCATCCGCTTGCCCAGGCCCGCTGCCATGACCATGGCGGTGTCGGGCACGCGTGCCTCGATCTCGGGGCGGAGGGCGAGCGCACGCGCCTTGCGGTTCATGCCGCCTCCACCTGCCACGCAGCGGCGCGATACGAGCCCGGGATGTTGGCATCGAACCATTGGCGAACGGGCGCAAGACATGGCTGCGCCAGGTCGCGCTCCAGCAGGCCCCACATGCGCGGCTGGAACTGCTTGTAGCGATCCTTGCCGTCGCGCTTCCACAAGCGGCAGAAGACGCCGAGGATGCGCGTGTTGCGCTGGGCGGCAAGCGCCCAATAGGCTGGCTCGAACCGCTCGTCGGTGCCTGCCTTGGCCTCGTAACGGTCGATCATGTCGCGTTCGAGCTCGAGCGGGACGTCGCGCCGCGCATCTTCCAGCACCGACACAAGATCGTAGGCGGGGTGACCCGCAAGAGCGTCCTGGAAATCGAGCAATCCGAACCGTTCGATCCCGCCGCGTCCGTCGAGCAACATGACATTCTCGGCATGGTAATCGCGAAGAACGGTTACCGGTCCCAATCCGTCGCTCGCGACCGGCTCCAGGAGCTGACGCCAGGCCTCATCCCAGCTGTCAATGTCGATCGGTTCGAGGCCGACCGCCGGCACATACCAGTCGGGGAACAGCCTGAGCTCGGCCAGCCATTCTTCCAGCCCATGAGGCGGCAGTCCGGCCATCGGCGGCTGGCGATGGAGATGGACGAGGACATCGACTGCGGTTTCGTAAAGCTCTCGCTCGATCGACGGCTCCTCATCGAGCATCTCACGCATCCGCGCGTCACCGAGGTCGTCGAGCAACAGCAGTCCCTGCTCCAGGTCCGCGGCCAGCACTCGCGGGGCAGCCAGCCCGATCTCTTGCAGCCAGGAGGCGATCGCGACGAACGGTCGCGGATCCTCATGCGGCGGTGGCGCGTCCATCAGCACCGCCCGGCGCTCCCCGGCGTGAATCCGGAAATAACGACGGAAGCTGGCATCGCCGGCCAGGGGCAATATCTGTGCGCCAGCCCATCCGTGGCGGGCGAGAAAGTCGAAAGCGGCGATCGGCGGAATCATGGGAGCGGCCATCGCCCTTCCCATGACGCCGGCACCTCCGCTGTCAAGGCGCGCGTACCGTCCTCTTCGACGGCGAGCGACAGGGCGAGAGCCTCCGGCCACATGTCGGGTCCCGCATGCTCGGGCCACTCAATGATCAGCACGCCATCCTCGCGAATGTCATCGAGGCCCAACTCGTCCAGATCCGATGCATTTTCAATGCGGTAGAGGTCGACATGCCATATTGGTGGGTCGAGCGCCTCATAGGGCTGGACGATAGCGAAGCTGGGGCTCGGCACATCACCCGCATGCCCAAGCGCAGCCAGCAACCCGCGGACCAAGGTGGTCTTTCCAGCCGACAGCTGCCCCGCAAGCGTCACTATGTCGCCCGCTCGTAACGAGCCGGCCAGTTTTCGACCGAAAGCGAGCGTCGCTTTCTCATCCTTCAGTTTCACTGCGGCGCCCTGGGAATGGTGATGGTGACGCTAGTGCCTTCGCCGAGGGCGGACTCCAGCTCGACGGTTCCGCCATGCGCCTCGACGAATTGCCGCGTCAGCGGAAGGCCGAGGCCGAGAGCTGCCTCTCCCCTTGCCGCCCCCGAACGGTGGAATCGAGCAAACACCTGATCCTGCTGCTCGGGATCGATTCCGGGGCCATCGTCGACGATGATGATGGCCGCCTCGTCTTCGTCTCCACTGGCCTTCAGCCAGATATGCCCGCCTTCGTCGGTGTAGGCGACCGCGTTGCCCAGGATATGCTCGACCGATTCCCGAAGCCTTCGGGCATCGCCGATCACGCTGCCGGCGTTCGGCTCCAGCGCCAACTCGAGCTTCTGGCCCTTCTCCTCCGCGCGCTGTTTAAGGGTTTCGGCCGCCATCCGGCACATGCCGCCGATGTCCACCCGCTCGCGTTCCAGCACCACTCCCTTGGTGTCGCCCTGGGTCAGGTCGAGCACGTCATTGATGAGCTTCGACAATCGTTCGACGGATTCGAGAATGGCTGCGACATAGTCGCTCGCGGGCCCCGGGAGCTCGCCGGCATAGCCAGCCTCAAGCATTTCCGCGAAGCCGCCGATCGACGTCAGCGGAGTCCTCAGCTCATAGCTCATGTTGGCGACGAAATCGGTCTTGACCCGATCGGCCTCTTCCAGCGCCGTCGCCCGCTCGCGAAGCGCCGCCTCGATCCGGCTGGAATCCGTCACGTCGATCATGGTGAACAGCGCATTGCCGTCGGGCAACGGCACGGCCGCGAAATCGAAGTGCCGCCCGTCGGTCAGCGAGACCCGCCCGGTCCCCGACTGGCGGCCGCTGGTCGTCGAACGGACCAGCTCGCGCACCTGGGCTGCCGCGGTCGGATTGACCAGTCGCTTGGCCATGGCCGGAACGAGCTCATCGACGCGCGGATGCTCGGCCAGCCAGCTTTCGTCGAGATCCCACAGCTCGCTGAACCGCCGGTTCCATAGATAAAGCCGGCCGTCGGAGGCGAACACGCTGATCACCTCGAACAGATTGTCGAACGTGGCGGCGCGAACCCGGAGCAGCGTGTCGCGAGCAGAGGCGAGCCGGACCTGCTCGGTGCGATCCTCGAAGATCAGGCGAAGGCCGCCATCAGGGAGCGGCTGGCCGAGAATGCGCAGGTGGTCGCCGTTGGCGAGAATCCAGTCCTCCTCGATTGCTTCCTCGGGCGAGGTGAACCAGGCGCGGCGTTCGGCCTTCCAGGCCGGGAAATCGCGCACCTCGGGAAGCCGGCCATTCTCCCGCA
This sequence comes from Sphingomicrobium sp., assembly GCA_035711585.1. Taxonomy (GTDB): domain Bacteria; phylum Pseudomonadota; class Alphaproteobacteria; order Sphingomonadales; family Sphingomonadaceae; genus Sphingomicrobium. The sequence continues at coordinate 5,361 of DASTCB010000046.1, read as the reverse complement.
TCCGTTCCAGCACGCGGTCGAACTCCGGCCTCTCCGTCAGCCATTCGGGATCGAGCTGGGCCATGATCGCGAACGGGCGGTTGAAAAAGGCCAGCTGGCGTTCCCCGTCGAACTGGACCGCGCCGGCCGTCATCCGGTCGGCCAGCTCGCGCTGCGATTCCTGGTGATGCGCCAGCTCGATCCGGGCATCCTCGAGGTCCTGGATGTCGATGGCAAATCCCGCCACCGCCCCGGTCGGCAGCGGCACGTCGACGATCCTCAGCATGCGCCGTTCCTGCCCAATGGTAGCGGGCTGCGTGCGCGAATGGGGCCTGCCGCTCTCCAACGCTTTCTCTGCCCCGGCCCTGGCGCTTTCCATGCCCGCGACGTCAATCAGCTCGGCGCCCTTCTCGATCACCTCCGCCGCATCGCGACCCTCGACTGCAGCTACGAAGGCAGCGTTGACAAGGCCGAGGCTGAGGTCCGGCCCGCGGTACCACATTGGGAAAGGCGCATTTTCGATGAGGTGAGTCAGCGCGTCCAACGCGCCTTCGGTTTGATGCAGCCGGTTGGCAAGCTTGACCCGCTCGGCATCGGCATCACTGATATCGAACATCCAGGCCAGGACCGCATCGGGCTTGGCAGACGGGGGCGCTAGCGCAGCGCGAAGCTCCACCGCACGCTCGCGCCCCGCGAGCCGGAGCTGCCGCCGCAACCTGGACCCGCCAAAGCGAACATCATCGAGCGCTGCCACGAACGCCATCAGGTCGTCGCGATCGAAGCCGCTGTTGTCACCAGCCAATTCCTCCAGGCGGCGGGGCTCACCCTGCAGGCCAAGCTCGCGGACGAGCTGAAGGTCCACCTCGATTCGATTGTCGGAGTGAATCAGCATCGCCCTCGCCGGAGCGGCATCGAGCAGCGAGCGCATCGTGCGGGCGGCACCGACGATGGCCTGGGCCCGCTTCAACCGCCGGGCGGCGGCAATGGCGATCGCGGCCGCCAGGGCGACCCACAGGGCGGCGATGACGATGATCGCCCCAGCCGCGTTGGCGCCGACGATCACGCTGCCCTGCCCCCGTGCCTCATGAAACCGTCATAGGATGCTGTCCGGCAAAGAAAAAGGGCCGCCCCCGAAGGAGCGGCCCAGTCATGCTCTTTGCAAAAGATCGTTAGAAATTCGCTCGAACGTTCGCGAAGAAGCGGCGCCCAAGCCAGTCATATTGTGAACCAAACACCGGCGTCTGGCCGAACACGGCAATACCGCCGTTGAAGACCGTCGAAACGCGAGGCGGCTTCTTGTCGAAGATGTTCGCCATGCCGAGCGTGAACTGGAACCGCTCGCCGATTTCGCGGGTGACGGACAACGAGTGGTAGGCGACTGCATCAACGGACACGTCCGGACAGAACGGCACGCGAGCTCCCGCCGCGGCTTCTTCCGGAGTAATCCCCGGGCCCGGACGGAACAGCGATGTCCGGCATCCATCGTCCCCGACCGCGCTCGCCTGGTCATCGAGCAAGTCCTCCTTATTGTCGGCAGATCCGATCACATCGAGTCCGTAGGTAACCGTCCACGGGCCCTTGGCCCAGGTTAGGTTGAAATCGCCGATCCAACGCGGGTCCCCGACTTCGCCATTGAGGTCGACGTCACCCGTATTGTTGCCGAACACATCGACCTTGTCCTCGAGCTGCCAGGTCATCTGCGCGAGGAAGGTCAGCCGCCCGAGATTGCCGAGATCGTGGGTGATCTGGCCGGTGACGTCGATGCCCCGGTTACGCTGCTCGCTGATGTTGATGTACGGGTCCTCGATCTCGACAATGTTGAACTCATCCGGCTCGCCGGCTGGCACGCGAGTGATGAGGTCGCACAGCGGCTCGTTCAGCACGTCATCGGACTGCAGGCAGCCGAGGACGATGTTGAACCCACCGAGTTGGGTGATCTCGTCCCGAACCTCGATGTCGAAATAATCGACCGCGAGGCTGACGCGCGTATCGGGCAGGAAGGAGAAGGTTGGTGTCAGGACCACGCTGAACGTCTTGGCGGTCGAGGTCTCCGGTTCCAGGGTGCCGATGCCGCCACGCGAGATGATCTCGGCACTGCCGGTGGCCGGCGCGAAGTCATCAATTCCAAGCGCCGTGCAGTTGGCGTCGATCTCGGGTGTGATCGTTCCCAATTCCAGGCCACGCTCGCGGTTGGCGCACAGGTCGATGTCGGCCTGTGACTGGAATCCGGTCTGGTTTTCGAGGAACAATTCGAACAGCGCTGGCGCACGGAAGGAGGTGCCCCAGCTGCCGCGGAAGCGGAGCCAGTCGTTGACCTGCCAGTCGGCGCCCAGCTTCCAGGTTTCGTCGCCGAACTTGTCGTCCACGCCATCGCGCCGCTCGGCCTTGACGCGCGTGATGCGTCCTGCGGCCGAGAGGTTGAGCCGCTGGAAGAACGGCTGGTCGCGGACCACAGGAATCTGCAGCTCGCCGAACAGTTCGCGAGTCACGGCCTCGCCGGCGGTAACCCCCGAGGAGAACAGGGCATGACGGTTTTGGAGGAGGCTGCCCTCGCCCGGCGTATCCTTGATCTTGTCCTTGCGAATGGTGGCGCCAAGAGCGATGCCGAGCGAACCTGCGGGGAGATCGATCAGGTCGCCCGAAATGGTGGCTTCTCCCGACATCTGCGTGAACTTCGTGCGGCCGACGTCGCGGTCGAACAGGAACTCCCGCTCTTCCTCGTTGAAGTTGCCGGCGAGCACCCGGGGGTCGGTGAAGTCGATGTCGATGCAGGGCAACCCAACCACCGGCGTTTCCAGGCCGACGCAGGAACGGGTCCTGAACGCCTGCGTGAACACGGAGTCTTCACGCGCATAGTCCTGGAAATATTTGCCGTCCGACTTACTGTACTGGGCGTAAACGTCCCAGCCGAAGTTCGGCAGGAAACTGCCGAAGTCACCACGACCACCGAGAACGCCGCGGTAATAGTCGATGTCCGTTCCGCTATCCGCCGAATATTCGATCAGCGGCCGTAGCAGGAATCGACCCTGGAACTCCGTGTTGAACGGATCGCCTGCATCGGTCGGAACGCAGTTGAAGTCGAACGTCGGATCGCAGAAGAATTGCGGCAGGGCGAATGCGTCCGCGCCACCGCTGAACTGGATGACGTTCATCTGCAGGACGCCATCCGTATGCGTCTTGCGGTTATTGTACAAAAGCTCGGTGAACAGCTCGATATGGTCGTTCACCTCGAACGAGGCGTCCAAATAAAGCGTTTTGCGGGTCAGCTTCGACGAGGCGTCGGACTCGCGCTGCCGCTCAGAATATTCCTGTAGCGCGCCGGTCGAGGGGCCGTCGAAGTTGCAGCCGAAGAAGTCCGCGGGAGCGACGACGGGAGCGTCGGAAAGAAAACCCGGCGTCGGCACCAGACCGTTAAGCGGGACGCAGATGCCGTTGAGGTCGTCCGCGCCCCCGAACCGACTAACGAACAGCTGATTGCCGAAGGTGGGGTCGAGCATTCCGGGGTCGAAGAAGCCGGTGTCGAAGTTGAGCGGCCCGGTAAAGTCGAAATTGGTCAGGATGGAATTGTGAAGAATGCCGGCGCAGGAGAAGCTGCCGTCGGGGTCGCGGAGGTCCGCGCGTTCGCCGGTCTCGAATTTCAAGAACTCTTCCGAGCAGTCAAGAAAATCGCGGTCCCGCCGCTGGATGTGGTTGCGGCGGAAAAAGTCGGCGCTGACCAGGACGTGTCCTCGACTGAATTCCTTACCGTAGGTGGCGCTGACGTTGTACGCCTCGCCGCCGCTTTCCGTCGGGACGGTTGTAAATCCACGAAGCTCGACTCCGTCGGTCGACCGCTTCGTCAGGATGTTGACGACGCCCGCGACTGCGTCCGATCCGTAAATGGATGAGGCGCCCGTCTTCAGGATTTCGATCGAATTGACGATCGAAGCTGGCAGTACGTTGAGGTCGAAGGAGGCGACGGCGCCGCGCACGCCGGCGGGGCCGGCACGACGGCCGTTGAGCAGCACCAGCGTGCGCTCGGCGCCGAGGCCGCGAAGCGAAACCGTCTGGGCGCCCTCGCCACCATTGGTGACGAAGTTGGTCGAGATAGCCGAGGTAATCTGGACAGAGCCGGCAGCAATCGGCGAGGAGTTGATAAGGTCGACCGTCTCGATCTTGCCTTCCCGGGCTCCGAGCTCCGGATTGATGACGGTGATCGGATCCGGGCTGGTGAATTCACTGCGCCGAATGCGCGAGCCGGTGACGACGATCGTCTTGTTCGGCTGCTGGCTAACCTCGGGCGCCACCTGCGGCTCGACGGTGGCGGCGTCGCCCGTCGTTGCAGCCGGATCAGCCTGCTCCGTCGTTTCGGGCGTCGGCGGTGGCGCGTCCTGGGCCAGTGCCGCGCTTGGCGCGAACGTCGCTGCAAGTGCAAATAACGAAACGGTCGCCGCGAGGCGACCCGAGTTAATCGAGCGCATGTTTTACATCCCCAAATACAAATCCCGTTGGGGAGCTTAGCGCCTCAAACGCGCGCGTCGATTCCGTCGGCGGTTAATCCTGGGGTTTTTCGGAAGCCTGTAACCCAACGGCAACAGACGCCGAGCCGACACAACAGCCTGGATTGGTGCCGCTTATCAATAACGATAATGATCCGGCTTGAACGGGCCCTGCGGTGTGACTCCGATGTAGGCTGCCTGCTTGTCGCTGAGCTTGGTCAACTTCACCCCCAGCTTGTCGAGGTGAAGCGCAGCGACCTTCTCGTCGAGGTGCTTGGGCAGCACATAGACGTCATTCTGGTACTTGTCCGACTTGGTCCACAGCTCGATCTGCGCCAGCACCTGGTTCGTGAAGCTCGAGCTCATGACGAAGCTGGGATGGCCGGTGGCGTTGCCGAGGTTCACCAGGCGGCCCTTCGACAAGACGATGATGCGTTTCCCATCGGGGAAAGTGACCTCGTCGACCTGCGGCTTGATCTCGGTCCACTTCATGTTGCTCAGCGCGCCGATCTGGATCTCGCTGTCGAAGTGGCCGATGTTCGAGACGATCGCCATGTCCTTCATCTCGCGCATATGGTCGAGCGTGATGACGTCCATGTTGCCGGTCGCGGTAACGAAGATGTCGGCGCGCTTTGCCGCCTCTTCCATCGTCACCACTTCATAGCCCTCCATCGCGGCCTGCAGCGCGCAGATCGGGTCGACCTCGGTCACCAGCACGCGGGCGCCGCCGTTGCGAAGCGAAGCGGCGCTGCCCTTGCCGACATCGCCGAAACCGGCGACGCAGGCGACCTTTCCGGCCAGCATGACGTCGGTGGCGCGGCGGATGGCGTCGACCAGGCTTTCCTTGCAGCCGTAAAGATTGTCGAACTTCGACTTGGTGACGCTGTCGTTGACGTTGATCGCC